>JBCBFT010000009.1:0-105993 GCA_038527485.1 Bacteroidota bacterium | reverse complement strand
TGGTACTGGTTATAACAGTGGGTATCCTTATTATGGATAACACACTTACTCTGGTAGTTATATTTTCTTTGGTTACCAACTGAGCTACTAGGGAGTATATTTTTTCCTTCGAGCTATGGATTAATCCCGTATAACGGGACTCAACCAACTGAGCTACTAGGGAGTATGTTTTTTCCTTTGAGCCATGGATTAATCCCGTATGACGAGACTCAACCAACTAAGCTACTAGGGAGTATATTTTTTCCTTCGAGCCATGGATTAATCCCGCATAACGGGACTCAACCAACTGAGCTACTAGGGAGTATATTTTTTCCTTCGAGCTATGGATTAATCCCGCATAACGGGACTCAACCAACTGAGCTACTAGGGAGTATGTTCTTTCCTTCGAGCCATGGATTAATCCCGTATAACGGGACTCGACCAACTGAGCTACTAGGGAGTATTTCAATCAAAAACCAGCTTTTATCAAGCCCTAAATGATTGAGTGGTGCAAAGAAATAGCCTAGCTGAATAAAAATCAAATATTTTCTAAAAAAATATTAAAAAAGATGTGAGAGAATTATGTCGCATCCATCAAACAATTTTCTCCTATCTTTGCTTGACTTTTGGAAGGACCTTATGCAGCAAACTAGTAACAGATCCTTCGCTTAACTATAATCTATTATTTACATGAGCCTTGTTGTAGTGGGGTCTATGGCCTTCGATGCTATTGAAACACCCTTCGGAAAAACAGACAAAATCCTTGGAGGGGCCGCAACCTATATCTCTCTCGCAGCTTCTTACTTCATCCAACCTGTAAATGCCATCTCCATCGTGGGAAATGACTTTACAGAGGATATCATGAATGACCTACGCAGCAAAAATATCAGCCTCGAAGGGGTCGAAGTGGTCTCAGATAAGCCCTCTTTCTTCTGGGCAGGACGCTACCACAATGACATGAACAGCCGCGATACCCTCGTCACAGAGCTCAACGTATTGGCAGATTTCGATCCCAAAGTACCTGAAAGCTATCAGGACTGCGAATATCTCATGCTAGGAAATCTTACCCCTGATATCCAGCGTCAAGTCATCGAGCGCCTCCCCAAGCGTCCTAAACTGATTGCCCTCGATACCATGAATTTCTGGATCGAGAGTGCCCTCGACAGCTTGAAGCAAGTGCTACAAATGATCGATGTGATCATCATCAACGATGAGGAAGCACGCCAACTCTCAGGAGAGTACTCCCTACGCCGTGCCGCACGTGTCATCCAAAACATGGGGCCTCAGTTTGTGGTCATCAAAAAGGGAGAACACGGAGCCCTGCTTTTCAATGGAGACGAGATATTTTCTGCTCCTGGCCTTCCCTTGGATGAAGTATTTGATCCTACAGGTGCAGGGGACACATTTGCAGGAGGATTCATCGGGCACATCGCCAGCACGGGGGATACTTCCTTCGCTAATATGAAGCGCGCCATCATCATGGGCTCTAGCTTGGCCAGCTTCTGCGTCGAAAAGTTCGGCCCAGAGCAACTGATGAACCTGACACAACAGCAGATTCACGGACGTGTATCGCAGTTTGTCCAGCTGGCTGATTTCAACCTGCTTCCACAGGACATCAGCGACATCCTAGACCAGAGCGCCTAATGATTCTGGCTGCTTTTGATTTTGACCATACCCTGATCACAGGAGATAGCATGCGTGCCTTTCTCCGCTACACATCAGGTAATTATAAATTTTGGAAAGGAGTCGTCCTTCACGGGCCACTCCTTTCCGCTTTTTATCTAAAACTAGCTGATCGCAAACGCACCAAAGAGATCCTCTTAACATACTATCTCGGAGGTCAGCCTATGGATACCCTACAAGCAGAGAATCTTCGATTTACAGATGAAGTCCTTACTGGGATGATCCGACCTGCAGCCATGCGCAAACTCGAATGGCATCAAGCCCAGCATCATACGTGTATCCTTGTCACTGCCTCTCTCTCCATTTGGACACAGGCGATGGCAGACAAACTGGGATTTACGCTCATTGCTACGAAACCCAAGATCGAAGGAGGGATATTTACAGGAAATATAGAAGGAGCCAATAACTACGGCCCAGAGAAAGTGGAGCGGATTAGAGAATGGCTAGGAGATCGGGAAGTAGAAGCCTCCTATGCTTATGGAGACAGTCGAGGAGATCGAGAAATGCTGGCGTGGGCAGATCAGGCTTTTTATCGTAGATTCGATTAATCTTTTCCACATAATTTCACAAACATCATGAACCCCATTCGCATAGGGTACGGCTACGATACCCATCGCTTGGTAGAAGGCAGAAAACTCATCTTAGGTGGAGTAGAAATTCCGCATCACAAAGGACTTTTGGGACACTCGGATGCTGATGCTTTGCTCCACGCAATCTGTGATGCGATGCTAGGCGCACTCAACCTCAGAGATATTGGGTTTCATTTTCCCGACACAGATCCCCGATACAAAAATGCAGATAGTACGATCTTTCTAGAAGATGCTTATCGATTGATTCGAGAAAAAGGATATGTATTGGGAAATATGGACGCAACGATTATCGCCGAAAAACCCAAAATAAATCCGCATATTCCTGCTATGCAAAAGGTTATCAGTACGACCCTCCACACTTCCTCTGAAAATATCTCGATCAAAGCGACTACACATGAAAAGACAGATGCAGTAGGGAGAGAAGAAAGTATGATTGCACAGGTAGTTGTGTTGCTTTTCAAAGAGGGAGATTAATTTGATTTGAAAAGCTACCCGTCCCTTAACTCCACCTCTGAATCGCAACGGTTTCATTGCTATTCACCTGAAAAAGGGAATCTTTTCTCCAACTTTCCCATATTTTTTAGATCTTTCTAGTCAAATCTACTGTTTCGAAACTTTAATGTACGGCCATGTTTGCCAGAGAATTTGAATGTCCATCTTGCGGCGCTCCGATGAGCCAAAAAACCCCTGGGGCCAAGGTCCTGGGATGTACCTATTGTGGCCAGACAAGTATGATCAATGCAGATAGCCTTCAAGCTGTCGGAGATAAGCACCTGTTGATTGATTATGGATCTGCGCTTTCCATCGGACAATCAGGTACATTTGAGGGAAGAGATTTCCTCCTCTTGGGTAGACTAAGGATCGACTACAAAGATGGATTTTGGGACGAATGGTTTGTTCAGTTTCTGGATGACGGGGAAGAAGCCTGGATTCAGGAAGATGATGGCAGTTTCATGCTTTTCAGAGAGATGGATAATGGAAGTGAATCCCCTGACTTTGAGAGTATACAGGTAGGGCAAACAGTTTCACTCAGTACAGGACATCAATTATTCGTTACCTCTAAAGCCAGAGCGCAAGTAAACGGAGGAGAAGGCGAGCTTCCCTTTGTCGTCAAAAGGGGAGATCCTGCTGATTTTATCGAAGGAATTGCTGTAGGAAGAGGAGAAGTGATCAGCATCGAAGTATTGCCAGGGGAAACCCATGCCTTCATTGGCTATCCTTTCAAGCTCCATGAACTCTCTTTACAGCCCTAATCTTTTCCCCAACGGATACCGCACATCACCTTATGGATAGTACAATAACCACCCAGAATCAACTCGCCTCTGTCAAGCAATTTAACTGTACCAACTGTGGTGCAGCACACAGGGTCATGAGCCCCCGCGCTCAATACCTTGCCTGCAACTACTGCGGATCGGTTTTGGATACACGCTCCGAGGAGTACGAGATCCTCCAACAGCTGGGAAATCCTGAAAAACACCAACCCTTTTCTTTCATTCGCTTGGGGCAAAAAGCCAATTTCGACGGAAAAGAATATCAAGTCATCGCCAGAACCCGCTGGCGCATGCGCTACAAAGAGTACTACCACGAAGAAGGAGAACAGGGCTACTCAAATGAAGTATGGATCTACGATGAGTGGCTGATGATCGACAACAATTATACCTACTTCTATTTAGTCGAAGATAAAGAAGGCTATAAGATCTCCGAGGAAATCATACCCGAAGTTCCCATGCTCCTCACACGCGAGCGTCGCATGAACTTCTTCCAGAAGCAGTCCCCCAAAATTGTACGGGAGTACGGACAAGCCAATGTGGTATTTTTCGAAGGCGAAAGTAACTATACCATCAAGAAGGGAGACGAGATTCGGTTCGCGGCCTTTAAAGATCGAGGCATCGAGTACTCGGCTGAGTGGCGGATGGATGGAGAAGAAATCTCCGAGATTGAATTCTTCCAAGAGGTTCCTATCTCTCGACGAAAGGTACTCGAAGCCTTCAATAATAATGAGGAAATTGAAAAGCTGAAACAAAAGGCTGAAAGCTGGAAATTTATTTTCCAAGCAGCAGCAGTGGCAGGTATGATCATGCTGAGTTTTACGCTCTATTCGCTTTTCTCTTCTGGATCCGAGGTATACAGCTCCTCTTTTTCCATTAGCTCGTTTCAACCAGATATAGGCCAAGATACAGGTCCTATCGAAATCACTTCGCAAGGAAACTATCAACTCAACCTTAAAGCTGATAAACTCTCTAACGGGATGGAGTTCTATGCTCTGGCATTCTTGATGGACAAAGATTCCACGGTCATCAACCAAGTGAGCAGCGACTTTTACTACTCTACAGGATATGACGGAGGGGAGAAATGGACAGAGAAAAATATGGATCAACACATCCGCTTTCGAGTAGAAACACCAGGTACATATTTTGCACGTGTCTATGTCCAAATGGATCGTCCCAATCCAACGGGTTCGCTTGCGATCTCCCTCAACGAAGGAATCATGATGACGCGTTATTATGCATTTGCCTTGATCATCTTTATTGTGATCGCCCTTATTGCAAGAAATAATGCACAAGTTTGATCAGATCCTTCCAAAAATGTACTTATCTTTTACCATAGAAACTTTTTACACCCATGAGTGCTATCAATAAATTCTGGATTGTTTTGACTTTCAGCAGCATTGGCTTCGGAGCTTTCGCTGGAACCAACCAAGGGTGGGGCCTCTCCAATGTTCGCAACAACAAGACCATGGCTCAAGTCAAGCGCAATTGTCCCGACTACTACCAATCCAGAGACGGTCGCTGTCTGAATACGACCTTTAGAAGCTACCTCCTGCTACGTACTGTACGTGGAGGAGGCTTTGGTTCAGGTAAATAAAGCTGCCCCTTTCTTCTCATAAATTTTGAGATTCTAAAAGATCTTTCATCAAGATAGATCATCACGGACCATTTGATGGGGAGTTAGAGAATCTGTATAATCTGTAGTGAAATATCCATCGTTTACTGCAAATTCAGGTTGATTTTCACCCCTTTTCAGACCCCAATACGCGTTCGCAAGGTTTCGAACGTCGACTCAACTTTTTAACTGGAAGATGCATATGCCCTGGAATGCACGACTCATACTTGGATTGTACTTTTCCGCATTCGTCTTCTGTATCCCTCAACTCGCGTCAGCCCAAGCTCCTGGGTACACAGGCAAACGCTTGATGCTTGCGCTCAATTCTGATTTCTTTCCTGCACTTGGCTCCCAAGCCAACACCCTTGACCGTACCTTCAATACACGCTGGGGCATAGAAGGCCGATATGTGCTCTCACGTCAGGTAAGCATTGGAGTAAAGACCGATTTTTTTCGGAACGCTTTCTCCTACAATTTTCCATTTGCTAATGATACACTTAAAGGTCAAGCCCAGCTCTCAGGAATGGGAATAGGTGTATTCGCACGCTTGTACAGCTTTTTTCAGCGAGGGCATATTGCACCTATTGGATTTTATCAGCAGATCTCCTTCTCCTACATGCCCTACCAACTGACAGATCTAAACAACAATCTCGCCCGCCAAAATGTCCCTAATTGGGACCGTTACAAAGACCTCTTTGTTGCATATTCCATCGGACGCCAACGCGTCATTCATCCCAGACTGATTTATCATATCGGCTTGACGGGAGGTTGGGCATTGAATCTTTTTCGACCACGCGGCTCCTTCCTCACACGAGAACTAAAGATGCTGTCTACCGAACGTTTACGCGAGGTTTCTTTTATCAATATCAGTATGGGCTTAGGTTTTCTGATCGATTAGGATTTAGGCAAATGAAAAAGGAGGCACGCGTCGCACCTCCTTTCATTATGTTCACTTATCAGGAAGGAAACAAAGTACGATAACTTTGCGCCTTTCGTCTAGTCTAAGTCCTATTGCTTGAGCAACTTGCTTGTCCAGAGCTTATCTCCAGACTGGAACTGGACGAGATACATTCCCTCTTGCAAATCTTCAATTGCTACTTGTGTCTGCGTACCACTAACCGTCGCCTGACGTACCAATTGGCCATTCACATTGTAGAGAGAAAGCACGCCCTCTGCTAGGGTCAAATCCTCAATAACCAAAGTAAATACCTCTTGTGCAGGGTTTGGACGAATCTGAATACCTACGTCCAATAGCTCGTCGTTTGCAGTAGGTACAACATTGATCTGGAAGGTAGAGATGCCAACCCAGCCACCGTCTGTATCTTCTACTACAAAATCAAACGCATCACTGGCAGCACCTGAGCCTGTCTGTGTATATCTGAACTGGTTGCCTTCGATGTCTTCTTGCGTGAACGTATCCCCCACATTCATGATGTTTCCATTTAACCTCAGTGTCCCTTCTGTAGGTAGAGTCACCAGTGTAAACGTAATATCGGCTGAAGTCAAGTTGGGATTCGTTGCTTCAAGTACCCCGTCATAGATGCTACGTGTATTTCCTAACTCCACTGCCAGGGGCACATTCTTGATCAAGGATAGATTCGTTACCCGCTCGGAGCATACCTCTAGATTCCATCTGATCAGTTCCCCTCCGTTGAGGTTGGTATTGTCACGGAGTTTGAGCTCCCAGTTTCCGATAGATGGCTGTCCATTGAATCCATTGAGAGGGATCAATGGCTCATAGAAGACGCCCCCTACAGGAGGACACTCGATCGTAGAAGAGATCGCATCATCATCAAATCCAATATCAAAATCCTGAGACCCATCGTTACAAACCTGATTGAACAGGATACGCTCTAGACCCGACGGACTCGTGATAGATGCTTGTATCTCGCTGATCCTAGAGTGTGTCCCCGTGAGCAACACATTGACATCTGAAACAGCTCCTCCTTGTGGTACCTCAATGATAGAAGATGCCAAAGCAGGCGATCCAAAAGCAGGTATGCTGACAGGTGTGTTATTTTCAAAGACTTGGCATTCTCCTGTACGGAAAGCATACGTCTCAGAAAAGACCCCTCCCCCACATGAAGAAGCCCCACTCACACGCCAGTAGTAAGTAGTATTCGGCTGTAGAGCAGCATTGACATTGGTAGAGGTCCCTTGAATATTATCTTGGAAGAAAACAATAGAAGAACCAAAAGTAGGGCTAGAGGCAACTTCGATATTGTATTCGCTTACACCAGAAATGAGTCCCCAATTGAAAGAAGGGAAAGAACCCACACGATTTTGATTGATCGGATACAGTCCTAAAGCAGGTTGGGTGACACCTTGCCCTACCGCTACATTGACTTGGCTTGCATAAGAAGCCGTTCCGCTATTGGCAAATAAGCTAAACGTATAGGTTCCTACAGGGACCGTAGGTTCTGCATTGACAAGTACTGTAAAAGGCTCTCCAGGTGTGATACTGTCTGGGATAGTTGAAATCGTGACGCCCGCAGGCGCACCTAGCGCACGTACTTTGAACTTATCTGTCAACTGCTGCTGCGCACAAGAAAGAAATTCCAAATTGCTCGTACCATCCTGACATACATTGACGACATCTACTCCTGTAGCAAAAGTAAATCCAGGCTGTGTAGTAGCATTGATGGTAAAGTTCTGATCAGAAATATCAAAGAAAATATTATCCGCAGCTTCTACACGCATACGGAAGTTGGTTCCAGCAAGATCTGGTAGACATACTACTGCTTGTCCATTGTTAGGGACGTCTTCAGCCAGTGTGTAGGGGTAAGTTGCTCCCCCATCTTCGGAAAGTAGGATATTCACCTTCTGACAGTTCACTGGAGCGATATTGGTATTGGCGACATCCCACTGGACCTTCATAGGGTCTCCACCAGAGATGGCCCCGACGCTTGAGTTGGGAAAGGTCACGATAAAAGGACCTGCCTGATCAGAAACTGCTAGTGTAATCTCTTCATAGCTATATCCCCCACCTGCTATGTTGTTATCTCGCACAGAAAGGCGGAATCGCATACTACGTCCATAGGAAGGCAGAATCTCTCCTAGTGTCGCATTACCCGTAACGACATCACTGATACGTGGGAATGTACGTGTACCTGTATTAGTTGGTGTAAATGAGCGGAAAATAGGCGCATTACCTGTAGGAGTTGTCGGAAGACCTGCAGGTCCCAAATCATACTGCTCCCAGCAGTAGGTCAGGTTGTCTCCATCTATATCTGTCGCAGATCCTTCTAGCACGAAGGGGGTACTTAGGGGGATGGTGTATCCGCCCATACCTGGATCGACAACAGGAGGTGTATTCCCCGTAGGTGTCTTTACCGCACAGTTGTTACCTGTACTCAAACGCATGTATGAAAAGATACGCTGATAACTGTTTACGTGGAAGTAGTCACCATCAGAGATAGATCCTCCTGAGCATCCTTCGTAGCCCATGATCGTAGCCGCATCTCCAGGTTCGTATGCAGAGATGTTGGTCCTTGCCCCAGCGCAGTTTGCTGTGTTGATATTGAAGGTGTGAGTGGCATTGAACTGGTGCCCAAATTCGTGCGCCAGTGTCTGCTCAAAGCCAGGGCCTATGGGCGTCGGATCAGACGTACAAGCCCCTCCCTTTAGAGATGCAGGGCCACATACGGTCCCAATTCCACCTGCTGTACCGATAACACCAAAACCAAATCCCAAAGTAAATACGTGTCCAAAATCATAGTTTGCCGTCCCGATGAGGGTATTCAGAATTGCAGGCGTAGCCTGTGCCATTTGGCTTACAAAGGTATTGGGATTAGGATTGTCATTGGCAGTGTAAGGATCATCTGTCGAGTCAAACACAAGCAAATCGTTATTGGGTATCAGCCCAACACGAATAGCCAGTTCATTTTCATAGATCCCTGTGATACGGTTTACAATCGTCACAATCGCAGAGAGTGCCTGTGTCTTTCCTCCGTGGAAATTTGTGAAGCGCTCATCACCTGTCACAGCTACTTCATAGGTCAGCAGTTCTGCACCTGTATTGTTGGAAAAGTTTCCTTTTAAGAAATCTTCTTCTAATTCTGTAGGCTCAGGTGTTCCACATAGTCTACCACTCCCAAAAGAAACCGCTTCGACAGCTCCTTTGCGATATATCATATAATATTGTGTCGTCGTCATAGACGCAGGATCAATGTACCAAGACTCTTCCAGCCCAAATACCTTGGCATGGAAACCTTGTGCTGTATAATCCAGGCGAATCTTACGCGCAGGATTATCTTTTTGATAGCCAAGGAAGGTTTTGATTTGGGGAAACTTCGCTGCTAATACCGCAGGCATCACATCTGTCTCCATGATTTCAAACTGCACCTTGGCTCCTGTAGGATCAGGCAGCGTAATACTGAGCGTCTGATTGGAGATATTTCTTTCAAAAGGAGCTTGATCAAGTACACTTTTGATTCCGTCAAAATCCAACTGATAGGGCTGATAGACCACAGGTCGAATCACTCGACGATCTAGAGATTCAATTGTCGAAGGTGATACCTTTTGCCACAAATCTACTGGAGCTTTCGCGAGCAGTCCTGGTATAAGCCAGCAAAGGCCGACCAATAAACTGATAAATTTTCTCATGAGTTCGCGTTTGTAAAAGTCAATTGATTTAGTTGTCATTCATAGACAGGAGAAAACATTGAAAAAGATAGAGCGAGCTCAATACAAGCAGGCGGTATACGAACTATCTTTTATTCATACATATAGCAAGTGCAGACTGGATGTTTCTGTTTACCTATCTATACATTGTTTTACGCTTGTTTTTGCTGTATCTGTCTTTATTCCAAATGAAAAAACAAATACAGCATCACCATACGGTTCCCCTGCAATGATCTTTAGGTTAAAAAAAGAAGAGGCCAATCACGAGTTTCGCATGGGCCTCTTCCGACTGATGCGAAGTACAATTTAAGCAAACTGTACTTCTATTTCAGGATAAATATATATTCTCTTACACACATTTTGATCAACAAAACGCGCATAATTGACAATAACTACCTTTCGATCAATACTTTACGCACAAATATTCCATTCTCATCACTTACCTGAACTCCGTACACTCCTGAGGGGATTCTGGATACATCCAACTTTTCGATTTGCTGAACATTCGCAAATGTTTGGGTAATGATGGTGCGTCCCTGGACATCAAAAAGCTTGATGGACACATTACCTACAGGTACTTGGTCCCACTCTACCATCAGGATATCCTGCGCAGGGTTAGGATAGATAGACCAGCCATTCTCCAGTACGTCATCATTGCTTACAGGTCGCACATCGATCTCAAAAGTAGGCACACCAAGCCATCCTCCATTGGCACTCGTCACTGTAAAATCAAATTGGTCAGCCGAAGCAATCGCACCGTTAGACGTGTAAGTGAAGTCTCCATTGTTGATATCTTCCTGTGTGAAGGTACTTCCTATAGTCAAGGCTGCACCTGCAAGTGCAATGGTTCCACTATCGGGTAAGGTCACGATCGTAAATATCATATCTGCGGGGAGCGTGGTGATTTCCTGCGCTCTCAAAATCAAATCAGAAATTACCCTTGTATTTCCTGCCTCTAACCAGAGGGTCTCATTGCGAAGCAATATAGGCGCACTAGCTCCCGCATTACAGACTTCTAGCTTCCAATCCACGAACCTACCTCCTGTACCTTGAATATTGTCCAGAATCGAAAGCGTCCATGGGGCAACCCCACTCCCTGAAGGTCCACCATCAAAGGCTGAAAGAGGTGTCAAGGGAATAAAGGATTGTGTATCTGTAGGTCCTACGGTACATCCAATGAGGCTATTTACGGCCTCATCATCATACCCTAAATAAAAGTCAGAAGAAGTCCCACAGACGGCACTAGAGAGTGTCCCTACAGTCTGATCAGGAGATCTTAGTAAAAAGGTAAGTTGGGAATTGTTGCCATGCTCTACATTCAGATCGATGACATTTACATCCGTGACGACACCTGTGAATGGAACGAAAACATCTGAACTCACTTGGATATTGGTCCCAAATGCAGGGATATCTTGTGGCAAATCATTGGGAGAAACAATCAGGCAGTTCCCTGTCTGGAATGCACCAAATGCGGTAAAGTTCCCACGTCCACATACGTTCGCTCCAGCTACACGCCAATAATAAGGTGTAAACCCTTCGAGCTGTGTACGAACTTGTGTCTGTGTATCCAGAACAAATGATTGTGTCTCTACAATCGTACTCGGGTCAAATGAAGGACTCGTCGCTACCTCCAAGATATAACTATCTGCCTCTATAGCATTGTTCCAAACCAAGACAGGACGGCGAGATACACCAAGCTCTCCCACAGAAGGAGCTACAATAGCCGTAGATGCCTGGACATTGGCTAGTACATTACTGGGAATCGTCAGGAGGTCATCCTCTCCAGATACACCCGTGATGACTACATTGAGACTGGTTGGTGCAATGAGTGCTGTAGAGTTGGCTGCCAGTGTCACGGTGATCGTGTCTCCTGCAACAGGATTAGTAGGAGATGTCGTAAATGTCACGCCAGGAAGGAGTCCCAAGATGCTTACCGATACGGGACCTGTATAGCCTCCCACACCAGAAGTTAGTACGACAAAGTCGTTACTTTGATCACGGCAAACATTCCAGGTATTCTGTAGATTGAAGGCACTGATGTCAGTCTGAGGGGCATTTTGTATAGCAAAATTCTGATTAGAAATATCGAAGAAGATATTGTCAGCAGCCTCTACCATGATTCGATTGCTCGATCCGACTTGGTTGGGAACCAAAATTACCTCAGATCCATCGTTCGCCGTATTTTTTACGAGCGTATCTGTATAGGTGAATCCTCCATCTGTAGAAAGTAAGATATTCACGGTCTTACAATTCACAGGCGCTTGATTGGTATTGGCTACATCCCATTCTATGGCTCTTAACTCTCCCACAGACCAAGTATCATTTGAGTTCGGATTGGATACCACAAAGGGACCTGCTTGAGCGGTAGCGATGAACTCGACTTCCTCATGTGCCACACCCGCTCCTGTCAGGACACCGTCACGAACTGTCAGGCGGAAAGTCAACGTGCGAGAATAAGAAGGAAGAATCTCACCAAAGATCGTCGTATTATTCACGAGGTCATTTAACCGAGGCAAATAGCGTACAGGAGAGGGTGTAGGATCAAATGACCGGAAAATAGCAGCATTTTGCTGGGGGTTATTGGGATTACCTGCAGGTCCTAGATCTACCTGCTCCCAGCAGTACGTCATGGCATCACCATTAGGATCTGTTGCCTCACCTACCAGTTTGAAAGGAGTAGAAATTGGAATAACTGTCCCTCCCAGATTCGGCATTGTGATATCTGGAGCCAAGTTATTGGTTGTTGTAATAGTCGCACAAGAACTCCCAAACCCTTCTATCATATACTCCACAATGTCCTGTATACTCCCTGTATGAAAATAGGCGTCACTATTGTTCTGAAGGTTATCACCTCCGCAGATACCTGCATAAGCCATGATGGTCGTCCCACTTCCAGGCTCAAATGCATTATTACCCGATCGGTTACCGCCTGCACATGCACCAGAACTCCCATTGAAGGTATGTGGACCTCCTACTTGGTGTCCAATTTCATGCGCCACAAAGTCTACATAGAAAGGATCATTTATGGGGCTTCCTAATCCTGTCACACCACGTGCCTTGAAGTTCGGACTACATACCGAAGCAAGAGAGGCAATTCCCCCTCCTCCTGTACTAAATACGTGACCTATATCATAATTGGCTCCACCGATTACTGCTGTCAGGTTGTTTTGATTCTCTGCGAGCATAGCCCCTCCACTGAAATTGGTATAAGGGTCTGTAGCACCATTGAGATAAATCAGCTGATCATTGTTGCTGATCAATTGGAAGAAGATGCCAAAATCTCTCAGGTAAATGCCATTTACACGGTTCATGGCTACATTTAACTCGCTCAAGACCAAAGGAACAGTCCCTCCGTGGAAGGCAGAATACTCTCCCGTAGTAGCCAATGCAAGGCGATAGGTCCGAAGCTCCCCTTCGATTCTCAAGCTCGGACGATCCGTCGGACGCTGATGACTGTGATGATTATGATTGTCATCATCTAGTAAGCAACCGAAATGATGGGCCTTGTTTGCTGTACCATAGTCTTTCTTATAGTAGACGACATAGTGTTCTTGATCATTTTTCTGATAAGGATCTATAAATACCGTCTCACCTTCCATTAAAATCATGGCATTGAATCCGTCTTCTCCCCATCCCAAACGAATTGTTGCATGCGGATCATCAATTCCAAATCCTCCATAAGTCTTTATCTGAGGATATTTTGCTGCTAAGCCAGGAGCCATGACAGGGGATTCATAAATGACGAAACGCTGAGTTGTACCATCTGGCATTGGGATGGAGAATGGCTTCATTTGGCTGCGCTGCTGAAACTGGCCACGCATAGGGGCTTGTTTCAGTTCTGATTTGATCGTCTCTAAATCGAGCTTGACTGTGCGATACTTGTTTGGGATGATTTCCCTCTCATAGTGGGGAATTGCGGCAGGATCAGCTGTGCGAAAGTGCACGCTCGCCTGCTGCCCAAATGCGGGTAGAAAGCCCAATAGCAGTAGCCACAAGTAGATGTGATGTCTCATGAGTATTAGTTTGGGTAAGAATCTAATAGCTGAAAAACAAAAAATGCGTCTGTTATCAGACACAAAACGTGTCTAATCATTCAAAAAGAGATCATATGTATGATCTTCTTTTTTTCTAAAATTTTAAATTTATGAAAATATTAGGAGTGAAGCCTAGGAGATTTCTGAATTTCAACTCAGCCTCTGGTCCACCTGTCTCTAATGGGACCACATCTTTCGCATTTTGGTTATTCAATACGTTGAAGGCAGAGAGGCCTATCTGTGAAACCCATGATCCTCTATAGATGACTTTATAGGCAAGGGTAAGATCCATTCGCTGATAGGAAGGTAGACGTTCCCCATTCACTGCTCCTACAGCTTCTATTCTTCGCAAATTCCCCTTTATATCTGGGTTATCGGTATCAAGTATATCCGTGAAGGGAAGGCCTGTGCCCCAAATCAAAGAGGTCGAACCTTGCCACCTTCTCCAGCTAATCATATGTACCCATCTGATCAAATGGCGTCGGTCAAAAGATGCAGCAAAATCCGTCCCTTCGCTGAAGCCTGGAAAATTGTACTGTACACTTGAGAGAGAGTAGGAGATCCATGAAGAGTATAGAGAACTCTCATACTTGATCATTAAGTCCAATCCCATTGCATCTGCTCGTCCATCTCCTAAAAAAGCAGAAGTATCAGGAATGTAACGGTTGTTCCCATAATCAAATAATAAGGAGTCCGTCCTAATGTTGCCATAGACATAATTATACAACTCTAAATCTATGGTCCATCGCCCCTTTTGATACGTTCCTCCGAGTATAAAATGATTGGCGTTGGCTACTAATAGAGAATCCTGTCCTGCCAATGCCCAGTAAGATTGAGCTAGGCTGGACTCATTGACGGTAGCTAGCTGTTGGATAAACTGGTTGTATCGACCTACAGAAGCTTTGAAAGAAAGGTTTTTATTGTAGTGATAATTGAGGTTCAAACGAGGCTCAAGGTAGCTCTTGTTTTTGGGAGAATAATAATTGTACCTAAGTCCCAGTTTCACATCCCATTTTCCATTGTCAGGCAAGATGGTGTACTGAGTGTAAGCCCCCGCCAAACCTCCAGTCTGTGCAGAGTTATTGTCTCGGAAGGTCAAGGTATCAACTGTATAGCGGTCTAAGAAGGAAGTAGAAAGCTGGGAGAAGAATACACCTGCTTCGAATTTATCTCTTCTATTGACTTCCCATTCATGATCATGACGAATCGCAAGATCGTGAATGACATTGTATTGATCGGTTGAAATCTGTAAATCGGAGCTCTCAGCATCTGAGCGAAACTGTTGCTGATAGCCCGAATAAGTCAAATTTGTCTTGCTGTACCAGCGCTTGTTCCACTGTCGATTCCACCCAAGGCTTACTCCCTTAGTGATCATATCGACTTGCTGCTCCTTATTAAATTGAGGAATGTTGTACTTCAACTGATCGTAGCTTCCATAGACACTGGCAGAAAATAGATCTTCATCACTTGCCAACCAGACCAACTTCGTATTGAAATCTCTAAAGCGATACAGGGGATCGACTTCCTCTCTAGAATAAAGATAACTTTCCTGTACTCTCTGTAGGATGAGATTTTGATAAGGCCCAATTTCCAATTGATCAGGATTGGAGTAAGAAGAACGGCCCGCTACCATGACAGAGAGTTTCTCTTTCTTAAGAGGTACCTCTAGATATCCATTCAGATTCAGAAAGTTCATGCTACTTCCGTAAGAGTCTTCTGTGGTTTGGCCTGGTCTGCCCGTGATGTCAATGACTCCTGCGGTACGCCCCCCATATCTGGCATCGTATCCTCCCCTGAAAAGCGAAACATCCTTGATCGCATGTGTATTGACAGTTCCTAGGAGGCCAAAGAAATGGGAAGGCTGATATAGGGTAATTCCATCTAGTAGGATAAGGTTTTGTGAGGGCTGGCCTCCACGTACGTTGAGATTGGAAGCTGACTCATCGGCAGAAGAGACCCCTGGGATCATCTGCAAGGCTCTAAATAAATCTGGCTCTCCAAAGCCTGAAATCAAACTCGACTTAGCGGGATCTATACTTACTTCGCCTGGTGCATCTGAAATTTTGATGGTTTGAGGACCGTGAAAATGATTGTCGGCGATCTCAACTGTAGGAAGTAGGCTTTCATCGCGGTGAATGCGCAGGGTTAGGTACTTCCGTCCCATACTTGTGGTGAATGGAACTTTCTGAACGAAGTATCCTACGTGTGATACTAAAAGTGTATCTACTTCACCTTCCGTCAGCTCCAATAGGAACTGTCCCGTGCTATCGGCATAAACACCAATTTCCTCTTGCCCTTGTGCGCGAATAGTCGCATAGCCTAGTGGAAACCTTGTCGAGGCGTCTCGAACTATCCCGCGTACACGAATCTGCTTACGCTTGATGGGGTTGATCAAATAAAATTCCCCCACCTTGCGAAAGGTGAGGGATGTATTTTCTAACAGTACGGGAAGTACTTCTTCAAAAGAATGTCCATGCAACTCGCAGGTGACTTTGACCTTTGAGAGAGAAGAGGCATCAAAGTTGAATTCTTGACCGTACTTCTCTTTTAATAAATCTAGAACTAATGACAGAGGCTGTTTGTGGAATGACTCGTCTATAACACGTACCTCTCCCTGTCCCTTAGTTTTAAGGGAAAAAATGAGCAGAAACAGGGTCAGACTTAGGAGTCTCCAGGACATGAGCGGGTGACATTTTCCCGATCCTTATCCTAGCCGAAATTATTTGGTCTGGATAAGGACGGATTCTTCTCCTTCAAATATAAACTGAAAACCCATGGGTTCACAAATAAATTGAAGGGCTTCTACTAAGCTATTTGTGTAAAATGTTCCCGTATACCTCTTAACGTCTTGTTCGTTATAGACAATCTCGACGTTAAATTGTTCTCCGACAGCCGTTAAAACTTCGTTTATCGGAGTGTTGCTGAAGGAAAGTTTCTTTGTTGCATACGCAGGCAATTCCACATTCGCTTCATTCATTTCACGCTTACCTAGCTCTATTTGAGATTGGACATGATCTACATGCACAAATTCTCGGGCAGTGATGACTTCGTTGATCGACTCATCTTCAGGATCGAATACTTTTACTTTACCTGTCACACAAGCCACAGATGTCAGATCTGTAGAAGTATTGACATCAAAGCTGGTACCTAGGACCTGCACGTTCAAATTGGGGGTTTGAACCGTGAAGGTTTCTCCTTTTTTCACCTGAAAAAATCCTTCTCCCTCAAACTGCACCTTACGATCAGATGTCCAGTTTTCACTGTCAAAGTTAAGAGAAGAATTTTCATTCAAAGTCACACGAGAGCCATCGGGAAGCTCTACGGATGCAATCTCTCCTGGACCTGTATGGAATACTCCATCGCTTGAAGGCCAGAAAAAATACACCCCTATCAGCAGGGCGATAGCCGCCGCTGCACTCGCCAACCAAGGCGCAAAGTTTTGTTTGTTAGATGTCTCAGCAGCTAGTGGACGAATGGTAGCTGTAGTGGATGCTTCAGCAGAAATTTTTGCCTCCAACTCAGCCCATGCTTTTTCCTTTGTTTTAGTCGCAGGAACATCCAACGTAGCTGCTTGATCCGCCAACTCCATCCACGACTGGACCTCCTCGTTTGAGGGAAGCTCTGCCGCATCCATTTCGTAATTTAGGAATTTGGCAAGGATATCATCGTTGGATAAACCGTTACTCATATCGTAATTTTTTCCAATTCATTTATCATACAACGCCACAGCGAAATACCCTACTCATTATCAAACTTTGAATCTTAATTTTTTTCTTGTAAACCGCTGATATTGACTTCCTACAGATTTCATGCCTACTTGAACTAAGCGCAAGTATCTAGAAATATAGAATGAATATTTATATACGTGGGTACAGCTCACGAAGTTGGATCAATGCTTTGTGCATACGCTTCTCTACTGCCTTGACACTCAACTCCAACCGCTCCGCAATCTCTCGATACGTCAATTTTTCAATTCTGTTCATCAAAAACACCACTCGATTTTTCTCGGGGAGTTGAGCAATCGCATTTTCCAACTTTTGCCTAAACTCTTCTTCCTCCATCAAATATTGAGGCGTCTCTTGAGTCGTCGTCGCCATGGGTTGTTGATTATACTTCATCACTACCTTCTGATGCTTGACTTCATTAAGGAAGAGATTGTGGGCAATGGTATAGAGATAACTCTTGACCTTGTCAGGATCAATATTTTCTCTTTTACGCCATAAAATCATAAATGCCTCTTGTGTCAAGTCCTCTGCCAACTCGATATTTCCCGACTTGTAATACAGGAAATTTCTGATCCCGTCGTAGTATTGATCAAAAAGCTTTTTAAATGCGACTTTTTCCGATTTATGCGGATTCTCTGATAGATCCATGAATGCCGTTACAAAGTTGAGAAAACCGATCGATTACCTCAATCAATTTCCAGTCCTACATTGCGTACTTATGCGTTACTTTTCCCCTCGTCTCTCCTTTCCAATGCTGTGTGCACACTTCATCGCCCAATATGATAACCAGAAATATATCTAACCCCTGGATATCTTTGGGACAACCTTTCAATTTTGCCCTTTTGGTTTTCCTATCGGAATATACAGGTAAAAATAAAATGGAAGCAAATCTTTATCATGTGAAATGCTGCTAGACTATTTCAGTATTTAAAATCTAAATGTAAAGTAGGGGAATAAGAGAAGGTTTTATTTCTGACGAAATCTGAATGTTTTCCCCATCAATTATCTGGAAAAAAGGCTTCAAATTGTTGACCGTTCACTTCTACCTGCTTTTTTCCACGCTTTAAAGAAGCTCCATATTGTAAGATCCCCGAATAGTACAGTGCTTGTTTCTCCTCCCATGAATGGCCTTTGAGCGCTGAATATTCTGCAAGAAATCGCATGAGGTCCTTCTTTTGATTTAAAAAATCCATCCACCAATGCGTGAGTCCCCTCTCCAAGGTTGGTAAAGGTTGCTGTGAGGAGAGAATCAGGTTAGGCTCTATATCTGCTCGGTTGAGAGCCTTCAACTTTAACTTTCGGGCTACCTTTTGACCTTGCACACTGTATATATAGCTAGGTAAAATACGGGGCTGAATATCCAGTCTCCCTGACCAGAATACCGCTGAACTCTCACTCAATTTCTCTGATAAAAAGAGCGTCCGTTCCTGGCTCGCTCGCATGTTCTGTAGTGCCTCCACCTGTTTTTGTCTATCCGTCTTATTAGACAGCCCCATGCGCGCCTGCTTTTCCTCGACTAGATATATTTTCTCCAACGAAAATAGATCCTCTACGGCCTCCCAAAAAGCACTCAACCAAGGCTGGAGTGTAGATTTGCTGCGCGGCGTCTGATGAATGGGTAAAATGAAAGCTACTCGAAATACCTGAAAATCTTCCAGCCATTGTCTACGCTCCTCCCCATCTAGACTTTTCAGTCCCTGCTTCTCTAGACATGCCAGTGCAAGCTCTCCTGCTTCGCACAGCAGACGAGATTTTTCAACTATGCTGCCTCCTGACTCGGGATTTTGCCATGCTTCCCAAGCGCTGACCACTTGATCCAATCTTAGCTTCCGAAGGGAAGGCGTATATTCTACGCCTACATGTAGCGCAAGGGTATGTCTCCGCAGATAGATGATCCCTGCTCTCAGCAATTGCTCCAATCGTTCATAGTCATGATTGACAAATGGCAAGGCATCATGTGTGGATACGGGTTGTCCCTGGTGGATGCTTTGCTCCAGACGCAATAGGAGCTTACGCTCAGCATGTAATAATGGGAGTTGAGAGATCATGTGGAAGCTCACTCGGCCAGCCAAAACTGAAAAAATTGTCCTGCAAATTAGGAGTTTTTTCGAGGATTTCAGGAGGGAAGTTTTTCTCCGATACAACAGACCGATAAGCCCATCCAGGACTGAAATAGGGGATCTATTTTTCGAAAAAGGGGAACCATCAGATCAAATCCCTTCATTTGACTCGCAGGAATTTGAGGTCTTCGCAGTAAAGATCCCGAAAAGGCCCAGCCCAATATCCCGATTGCATTGAAGTATTGGCTATGTATGATGCGGAATCCTACAGATTGCATTTTTTTCTGTAGGCTTTTTTGGGTGTATCTGCGGAAATGGCCCAGATGCTTATCAAATACATTGTAGAGCCATGGAAACGCAGGAACTAGTATAATCGCTCTCCCACCTGGAGCAAGTAATTCATGGCAGTTGGCCAGTGCTTGTAGGTCATCTTCTACATGCTCGATGACATTGAGGGCGAATATATTGTTGAAGGGCTGGCCATCTTGTTGGAGTCCTGTAGTATCATCTTTACTCCCAATATCTAGTCTGTGATATCCTTTAAAGTGAGCATATTGGGTAAATCTCTGTCTTAGGAGCCTCAAATAATCCGTGTGTACATCAGATACTGTCAATGGAAAGGAAGCTTCTAATACGAGCTGGGAGAGATTTCCGATGCCTGCTCCAATTTCCAGTGACGCCCCAGGTTTTAACCATGAGATGACCATAGATGCCATCCAGCGGTTGAACTGTCGCGCCTGAGAGAGGGTTTCAAGTGTCGCATATCCCACAGGATCAACTGTGGGAAGGTAAGAGGAGCGGGATAGGAGGTGAGGAAGGGTTTTTGCCGAGGAGTCCTTGTTTGACACGCTCATATATTTCTAGCTGTGTTCTGATGGGGGGTTGATCATTTTCTATCGCAATATTCTCTAGGTTTTCATTGAGCGTTACAGCCTTTACATTATCAGCCCACTGGATGTTCATGAGCTCTTTTAGCTCCGCTTGCAAGTTCGGTTCCACAATTGGGAAGGCCACCTCTATTCTTCGGTTCAGATTGCGCCTCATCCAGTCTGCCGATCCCAGATAGTACGTTTCATTTCCTGCATTGTGAAAAATAAAAATCCGTGAGTGCTCCAAAAACTGATCGACAATCCTACGTACGGTTATGTTTTCACTCAATCCAGGTACTCCCGGTCGCAAGCAGCAGATTCCTCTTACCACTAACCTCACCTCAACCCCAGCCTGACTCGCCTCATACAAGAGGTCGATCATCTTGCGATCTTCTAGATTGTTGAGTTTGATAAAAATTCCTGAAGGCCGCCCTGCTTGTGCTTCTTGCATTTCAAATCGAAGCATCTCAGCAAAACGCTCCCTCATCCCAAACTGGGCAACCAGCAATGTCTGAAAAGCTTTGGGGATGTATGTACGGTTTACTAAATGTGCAAATAGTTCTTTGAGTTCTCGTATGATCTCAGGGCGACTGGTCAAATATCCCTGGTCAGTATAAATTCGTGCTGTTTTTTCATTGAAATTGCCCGTGCTCAAAAAAGCATACCCTTTTTCAGTGCCGTCCGCTTCTTGTCGAAGTACCATGGCAACTTTGGCATGGACTTTCAACCCTGGAATGCTGTAGATGGTTTTGACACCTGCCTCTTCCATCTCTTGAGCCGACTTCAGGTTGGAGGCTTCATCAAACCGTGCCTTGATCTCCACAAATACAGTCACCTTCTTCCCATTTTGGGCGGCGCGGATCAAAGCACTCACTACCTGCGAATGCGAAGCCACACGATATTGAGTAGCATAAATTTCTTTCACCTGAGCATCGACTGCCGCTTGATTGAGGAAGCTGATCACGTGGTCATACGAATGATAGGGAAAATGGAGCAACCAACTCTTGACCTGTAGAGCAGCAAAAATATTGGCGTATAGTCCAAATTCAGTCACTGGAAGTGGGGGGGTAGGCTCCCTTTCTAGTTCAGGTGCCTGTGGATTGGGAAAACCAAAAAAGTCAAAAAAGCTGTGATAACGCCCGCCAGGAACCAATTCGCGTTTTTTCAACTCAAAAGTATCCCTCAAATATTTGAGCATAACCGAAGGCATTTCCTGATCATAGAGGAAACGAGAAGGCAGCCCCACTCTTCGCTTTTTCAGACTATTGGCGACCTTCTTAACTAGATTGCCATTGTCTTCATCTTCAATCATTAGGTCTGCATTCCGATTGAGCTTGACACTATGTGAAGAAAGCACGTCGTAACCATGGAAAACTCGTTCCAGATTATAGCGAATCACATCGTCCAAAAATGCATAATAACGCACCCCATCAATCGAGGGCAACTCAATAAATCGTGGAAAATAATGTGTAGGAATCTGAATCAAGGCATAGCGCACGCGCTTCTTCTCCGCAAGGATCAATTTCTCAGCAGGCAACAGTTGCTCATAATTACGCGGGCGATTGCGAAGCTTTACAGCTAAATAGAGGGTGGTATCGCGTAAGAAGTGGAGAATTTTATTCTTACGCAGCAACTCTGGATGCAGATAGGGCGTGATTTCTTCGTCAAAAAAATTCCTCACAAACTCCTGATGCGCAATATAGCTAGGTGTATCCAGTAGTAAGACAATGTTGTGCTCGGCTAGCTTAGGCAGTACTTGCTGATGAAAAATACTCCCAAATGTCTCTTGCTGGCGAAAGACCTCTTTATGAATGGCTTCTAATAATGCCTCATTTGCTTTTAACTTTTCCTTTTCATCGGGAGAAATCTTCTTGCTCAGCTGAAGCAGACGTTGGATAGAGGCTACCCGTACTCGGTAAAACTCTCCCATATTTGAGGAGTATATCGCCAAGAACTTCAATCGCTCATAAATAGGTAAGCTGTCATCGCTCGCTTCTAGCAGCACTCGATAATTGAATGACAGCCAACTAAGGTCTCTGTTGATGTACTTTCCTTCTGGGATCATAGGAGCAGGAAGCCGTTTACATAATGCTATCTAGGAAATAGAAAAGTGGTGACTCGGGTTCTCAATCTATCTACATATCATATTGGGATACTACTCAACCACTCCATGCAACTTACACCTTTTAAGTTAATGCAACATTAAGTAATAAGCTAGATAAAGTGTGCAGCATTTATATCTGAATGTATTGATATAAATACATTTCACTATATACTAGCCTTCCTGATTGGCTTGCTTTAGTTCTACAGCAAATTCCTTTTGCACCTTGCTTCGCTTGCTAAGCTCACCCTCAGGAATCAGTTCCAAAGCGCGAGAAGCTCCGATCCCCGCATCTTCTGTATATCCCCACTGGCGAGAAAAATGTGCGTAGTACAGCCAGTAGTCCGAGTTGAATTCATTGTACGAAATGGCCCTCTCAGTCAACTCAATTCCTGCATCATACTGGTTCGAGGCTTTGTACAGCTTACATAAGGCAAGTATGGATGGCTTGTATAAAGGGTTTTCTCCCAGTGTCTCTTCCCAGGTTTGAATGGCAGCGATCGTATCTCCTTGGGCAAGTTTGAGGCTTCCCATCACTTGCTTTGACTGCAAAGCAGCTTCTGGCAATGATGCGAGGAGTTTCTCTGCTTGATCGAGTTCCTTTTGATAGATGAAGGCTTGGGCTTGCTCGACCTTTAGCACCGTCGACTCAGGTGCTTTCTCAAGACCAAATGGAATATTTTCGAGGGCCAAGGGATCTTGATACTTATTGTAGATTTTTCCCATTTCCAAATAAGGCTCAGAGGCGTCGGGATAAGCTTCTATCACCTGACGAAAAGCCTCAAGCGCCGTGATATACTGCGACATGCTATCGGCATAGATTCCGATTCGCATCATTTCATCAAAAGATAGATCTACCAAAGGCCACTCAAGTTCTGCATAGAGGTCCTGTCCATATGCCTTGAGGAGAATCGCAATCTCTTTGGAACACAGTTCGAAGAGTTCATCACTTTTTACCCGCGTCTCAGAAAACTTCTGACGGGCACTTTCCTTCCACCCTAAATCGATATCCATAGCAGCCGCAGCGTAACCTGCTTTCGCCAATCCGCTCTCCTCACTTCTTAAAAAATAATCTTTGGCTATCTCAGGGACATCCATCTCTACGAAGTGCAAGCCCATCAGATAGTAAGCTTGACTGGCATATTTGGGTTGAGAGAGTGCTAAAAATGAAAGACGAGACAGACCTACCTCCACAGAATCCATTTTGAGTTTTTTCCAGCCATCCCACAACAGGGCTTCAGCTTGCTTTCCCTCTTTGGCTACCCTATCAATCAAATCATTGCCCAAGGTATCCTGATTCACCTTGACCAGTTGATAGTGATAGGTACTGTAATAATCTGTTCCTATATCCGTATAAGGCTCAGGAGGAAGTTCGCCCCCTAAAATCAGTGCTCTTGCCAGTTCATTGGACTGTACAAAAAGGTTTTCCTTGTCACTCTGACGTGCCAGTTGCATGAAGTCCGCTGCTTCTGTACTTCTTCCATAAGATTCATACAGGAGTGCCAGATTCGAACTGAGACTTGCCCGATTCGGATTCAACGTCAAAGCAGCTTTGTACAACTGAATAGCGGAGTCAGGTAGCAACTTTTCCTCCATGATCAGTGCCAAATTGTTCGAAAGCTCTGGCTGGCCTTCTTGCCTATTCAATCCTTGCTGAAGGATTTTCTCAGCTTCTGAATTTTGCCCGTACAACTCCATGATCTGAGCCGCATTCAGCCTCGCGGGGACAAATTCAAAAACTTCTGTAGCATCTGCATAATAAGGAATGGCATTCCAGGGCTTATCAGAGGTAGACACGACGAGTGCGCCCATGTTGTAATTGCCCTTGACACTACTCGTTGCTTGCTCAATGGCCAGTTGATAGGCTTTTTTAGCCATCGGAATGTCTCCTGCCAGCCATGCCTGATCCGCCAGCTGCAACGTGTAAGTCTGTACTACCAAAAAGGAAGTCTTCCAACGCTGTGTACCTTGCAATACCACAATCCCTCCAAGGGAAAGTAACCAGACAGCCATAAATCCAAATTCTCGGCCCTGTGTGAGGAGGTAGTACAGATTGATTTTTTGGCGGAGGAGACGGATATGGTTAAAGAGCACAAAGAAAGCGTGAAACACCCCTACTGTCAGGAAGCTCATCGCTATAAAATGATCCAAGGTGTATACAAATAACTGGTCACCTATCCAAACATTGACTCCCAAAAAGCTCAGGCTGATGCCTGCCCACGTGAGTAAAAGACCACTGTATACAATCTGAGAGGAAAGCCAGCTTTTGACTTGATGGAATTGATTTTGGGAAGTAAAAACAGTGAAAAAGGCTACTAAGGCCAAAGCATGTGTGGGTCGAATCGAAAGGCTCAATCCTCCTAATAATCCCAAACCAAACAGCTCATTTACCCATAGGAAACTGATCAAAATCATGAGCAGCAAGCCTGCCAAAATCAAAGGGAATGACCATCTCTGCGTCTTTTCGGGTCTATTGGTTCCAATAAGCAGAATCAGGTTGTTGAGATCCTTGCTGACAAATATGATAAAGGCACCCGCCAAGAAAAGTTCATAGAAATACAAGTTGGTCAGGATCTCATAGTTGTACAACGGATCTGCTTGAGAAAGGGCAACCACATACAAAACGGCATGAATTCCACCAAAAAGTAACAGTCTCCATCCTGTACCCCATTTCAGAATGTTAGATTGGAATAGATAGGCCAATCCTACAATCAGGAGAATCAGGCCAAATTCCATTCCCCAGCTTACAGCACCTCCTGCTGGAAACAGCAAGCTTACGCCGCCAGTAAAATGAAAGAATAGTGCATATAACAAGAAACCCACATAAGCTGCATAGGACTTGATATGGGTACTCAATACCAAGACGAATGTCCAAAGCAGTAACTGAAGCCCCAAAAAAATCTGAAAGAGAGAAAGCTCTGGCAAAATAGGCCCTGCTGAGAAGGAAACTTTTTGTAAAAAGACAGGAAAGTCCAGATCGTAGGTACGATAATTTGCGCGAATCTCTCCTAACTGGGCTGACTGCGTGACGACTTCAGAGACAGCTTCAATCTCATGAGAAAATGCATAGGGATAGCTCACACTTAACCCAAATCCTATCGCACAAAGGGCGATCAGGAAAAGTAGGCCTAAAAATACCGCACGATGTGGCTTAGAAAACTCAAAGTAAAAGTATTGTATCGGTAAGTAAGGTAGACGCTTCAGATCCATATCACAAACATAACAAAGATTGGCCGGAACACGTGGTGTACCCCGGCCTTTAACTTTTAAGTAAGAATCACCTAATGGTTACACTTATTTATGAATAACTTTTGGGACGACGAAAAATTCATCTGTCTTTGTCGGTGCGTTCTTCAACGTAGCGGATGTCCCTTTTCCTTCCTTCACGACATCTGCTCTCAGAGGCCCTGGATCAAGGGTCATATGGATCAGGGGATCTACACCTGCCGTGTCAATTTCTTGAAGCTTACCTACAAAATCGATCATCTGTTGCAAATCCTGCTTGATCTGATCCTTTTCGTCCTCTTTGAACGACAGCTTCGCCAACTGGGCCAAGTGGTCGATCATCTGATCATTGATTTCCATTTATCTCAGTAGTGTTAGGTCTCCTTTGTACAATCGGTCCCCAATGTAAATCACGTAATAGTAAACACCTGCACTCGCTTCATCGCCTTCGGCTGTTCTACCATCCCAACCAGTAGTTGGATTTGTGATGCCTTCAGCCAGCGTACGCCCCCATCTATCGACGATGTCCATACGGAAAGTAGATTCCCCATTGTAAGTCACGCGGAAAGCGTCATTGTACCCATCGCCATTCGGTGTAAATACATTGGGAATGTCTACATCAGGCTCAATAACCGTAATCGGACCATAGGTATATTCATCAATACAGCCTCCTGCGTCTCTCGTGATCAGTTTTACTAGATAATTTCCAGGTGATTGATAGGTATGCATGGGATTCTCTGCAGTAGATACCCCTCCATCTCCGAATTCCCAGTAGTACTCCACAGCACCTGTAGATGTATTGGAGAAATTCACCTCTGCACCTGGAAGAATAAGAGGTGTTTCCCGATCTGGATCTGTCACAAAGGAAGCCTGTCCTGGGGCAAATACCTCAACAATGGGTCTCGAAACCACGGTCTCACATCCCGCCTCTCCCACAGCTGTTAGAGAAACAGTATATACGCCTGGATCTGAGTAGGTACGTGTAGGATTGGGCACATTGGTTACAGGCGTACCATCACCTAAATCCCAGATGTAAAAGAGGGCATTCTCTGTATTTTCTACAAAGCTGACCGTCACGTCAGGGCAACCCACAGAGACCGTGTGGAAGAAATCTACCACAGGAGAAGGAATAACATCTATTTCGATGCCCTCATTTGCATCGCAACCAACTTGCGTCACCCTAACAGCATAGGTAGTCGTCGTGTCAGGCGAGGCCATGGGATTAGGAATTGTCGGATCGCTCAGTCCTTCCGTCGGGAACCATTGATAGGTGGCATTCAGCGGATCTGGACCTACCGCAAATAGCTGAACAGAGTCTGCTGAGCAACTGCGCGTCGTATCCGCTTCTACCGTCAGAACCACCGCTGGGGTCACATCAATGAAGATGCTGTCTACACTGGCGCAGGCACCGATCCTTGTTTCCACGATATACAGCGTATTTTCGTCGGGATAGGCAAGCGGCTCACGAACCAAAGGACTACTCAAATTTTGTATGGGAGTCCATGTAAAAAAGGTCGGTTGCGTAGGATTGTCTCCTAGGACTCTAAAATTATTCACCAAAGCAATCGTATCCCCTTCACATATCGTCGTATCATTGGCCAACTCGATCGTAGGCGTAGGTCTGACCTGTACAGGAACTACCACATCCTTACTCCCACACCCAAAACGAGAAGTAGCTACGATGGTATAATTCGTCGTTGTATCTGGACTTGCCATAGGCGTAGCCGAAGTAGGATTATCCAAACCTATAGCTGGGCTCCACTGATAGCTAAATTCATCTGTCTGCAAGTCCCCTCCTGCGATCGCTTTTAACTCAACAGAATCAAGCGCACAAATATCATAGACAGAAGAAGGCAGTACCGTTGGAACTGTGTGGATAGTCACAGTCACAGAGTCTGCTACACTTCGACACCCATTGGATCGGGAGATAAAGAAGTAGGTCGTCGTCGCTGAAGGTGATACGGCAGTCTGCTGATCAGAAGAATCATTCAACCCTGTAGCAGGGGTCCAGAAATAATCATAGCCTGGACCTGCACCCGTCGCGAAACCTGAAAGGTTGGCGGTATCTCCCAAACACAAATCAATATCAGGTCCTGCTTCTACGTCAGGTCTTGGCCTTACCTCCACTGTGATCGTACTCAAAGGATTGACCGTCGTCGTGAAGCTCGAACAACCATTAGAAGACCCTACAATCAAGGTGTAGATGGTCGTCGTGTCGGGCGTGGCAAAAGGATCTACTGTCGTCGGGTCATTCAGGCTGACATCAGGATCCCAACTGTAGGTATAAGGTCCTGGTGCTTGCAATGGATTGATTACATTGCCTTGTAGTCGAATCCCTGGCGCACCTGCGCAGCGGAATGTATCAGGACCTGCATCTACAATCGGGAGTTTGTTGACGTTCACTTGGATGTTGTCTATCTCACTGGTACAGCCATTATTATCTGTCACCTGCACAGAGTAGATGGTTGTGTCGGTAGGATTGACTGTCGGATTGACCTGGTTCCCGTTGGGTGAAAAACCGCAGCCACTCGGATCGTCACAGAACCATTGGTAGAAATAAGGAGCGGCTCCGCCGATAGGTGTGACATTTAGTTGTACCCCTCCTGTGCCTTCACAGAAGAAAGTATCCTGCCCCGCAAAAGAGCGGAAGTCTGTATTGACCTTGATGAAGATGGTATCGCTACTCGTTTTGAATGGAGGACATACTTCCTCATCCAAACCTGTGACGATGCTGCGATATGTCGTCCCCCCATTGGAACAATCCGCGTCGAAGCATACCTCTCCTAATATAGAGTCATTGCGCTCAATGATATTAAATGCCGTAATAGGTAGATTTAGTCCAAACTGATTCTCAAATTCAAACTCGAAATCTACGCCCCCATCTGTCGTCTGGTCCGCGATGTAGAATGAATAACAGGCCCCTTCTCCAATTTCGAGTATGATGGTATCATTCACTACATTGGGTACGCCTGATAAATCATGGTCTACAATCGGCGCGACAGTCTGAGGATCCGAAACTTTGATATAAACCGTATCTAGTACTTCCTTGATGTTGTTACAATCGCCATTGTCGCGGGCACCTACAATCAAGGGAATGACTTGACCTTCATTGTCACAATCAGGTGTCCAACAAATCTGCGCCGTCAATGGGTTCACGCCTGTAACGATGAATGTAGCAGAATCAGGTCCCGAAAACTCAGGAGAGACCGTAAAACCTGAAAGCGTATCTTGAAGGTTGATATCATCAAAAGTAACAGTGTAGCAAAACGGCTCCTCCGCCCCTACAAATATCGTATCTCCATCTGTCGTCAATCCCGTCAGATCCGTCGTAGCTGTCGGCGGATCATTAGGAGGAAGATTAATTTGTACATAGACGGTATCAAAATCATCACCTTGAGCCGAGCAGGAAGCATCGTCATTGGTTCCTATCACGAGCTCTACTACCTGCCCAACAAAATCACAACTGGGTGTCCAACAAATCTGACCCGTCACAGGATTCGACCCTGAAGAGGTAAAAGAAGGGCCATCAGGTTGGTTGAAAATAGGGCTTTGGGCAAAGGCCGTCAGCACATCCCCTCCATTTAAGTCCGTCGCTGTAAATGTGTAGCAAAAGCCATCCAGTGCATCAACGACGATGGTATCTCCGTTGAACGTACCAGACCCCGTCAGATCAGAGGTGATCACAGGCGGATCATTGGGTACAGACTGTACCGAAATATACACCGTGTCAAAGGCCAGTCCTAGATTGGAACATTGGCCCTGGTCCTCGACCTGGAAGATCAACTCCACCACCTGATTTTCAAAATCACAGCTCGGTGTCCAGCAGATCTGGCCCGAAAGTGGGTTCACTCCATTGCTTGTTACAGTCGGTCCTCCTGGATCTGTAAAGATGCTACTGATAGGCGTAAAGCTTAGCGTATCACCCGTATTGGGGTCTGTAGAGGTATAGTCAAAACAGAAAGGGTCTTCCACCAAGACGAATACTGTATCGTCTGAGAAAACATTGCCTGTAAGATCACTGGACAATTGCGGAGGATCATTGTCAGGGGCTTCTACCCGCACAAATATAGTAGTCTGAACATTGGTCCCGTTTTTACAAGGGGCAAAATCCGAAGCCTGAATAACCATCGGGAAAGTCTGCCCTTCATCATCACAACCCGGTGTCCAGCAGACTTGCCCTGTGATGGGATTGGTCCCTGTCTGGGTGAAGGTCGCACTTCCACTTGTAAATAAAGCTGTGATGCCCGCAGCAAATAAGGAATCTTGGATGTCTGGATCGTCTACTGTGATGTCATAGCACAACTGATCCTCTGCATCTACGATGATGGTATCGCCACTTACGTTGAGGCCCGTGTAGTCTGGGGTAATGACAGGAGGAGTATTGACAGGGTCGAGTATGCGTACCCATACCGTATCAAATACATCTGAGAAATTTTGGCAGTCTCCCAAGTCGCGTCCCCCGACGATGATGGGAATGGTCTGTCCACTGTAATCACAGGAAGGTTCCCAGCACACTTGTCCTTGTATAGTGTTAGTGGTAGGCTGTGTGAAAGTGAAGGTCGCTGCTGGTGGAAAGAAAGCTCCTGTACCAAAGACAGCACTCACAGGGAAGGCATTCACTACATCGCCTGCAATGGGATCTTGCAAAGTCAAATCATAACAGAAAGGCACGCCTCCACCTACAATGATGGTATCCCCATTGGTATTGAGTCCCGTCAGGTCATGGTTAATAGCTGGAGGCTGACCTTGGGTCAAGCATTGAATTACAGTAATCTGAAAGTCCCGTCTATTCTCACTGATGAATGCCCCATTTCGATATTCAAACACAGAGATGGAGAAGACAAATATCCCTGTCTGATTGGGTGTAACAGATATGAAGCCTGTAAGCGGGTCTATTGTAAAGTCATTCGAACCAAAAGGATCTGTAAATGAGTAGCCCGTCTGGAAACTTACCGTGCTATACGGAGGAGGTCCCATAGGATTGTTGAACTGTGTGACAGTAGGAGGATTGCCTCCCTGCATGGGGTTACCAGCACCCAGTCCTTGAGTGTTTAGTCCTGTGTAGGGGTTGGTCAATGCGTACACGAGAGAATCTCCATCAGGATCTGTAGCGGAGTGATCAAAGGTGAATTGCTGATCTACGCAAAGGAAGATGGGAGGTACCTGGTCAAACTGTGGCATAGAATTACATTGTGCAACACCTGTCCCTGGTATGCGCGCCAAGAATGTAATCCCTTGACCTAGTGGATTGAAAAGATTTGTGATTGCCTGGTTACGACAGCATCTCGCCCAAGCAATGTTGTACCCACCTGTGATGGGAGGCAGCGTGACGGTTGTTCTGTACACCCCTTCTTCTACGCATATATTGGGCGGAGAAGCTACACATGCGCTCAATCCATTAGGAATCAGCTGTGGCGTATTATTGGGGACCAAGGAGGTGGCTACCTGTACAAAGTTACCCACACTATCAAAAATGAAAATCTGGATAGAGGCATCGTAGTCGGCCTGTCCATTTTCACAGTCTCGATAGAGGATCAGTTCTAGATTGTAGGTGTTCGTCTGACTATTGACGCAATTGTAAATCAGCTCTGCCCCCACGATATGCGTTGCACGCACATGAGTACCTGCGACGCATAGTATAAAAAATAGTAATCCAATTAGATAATACCTCATGTCTCAAAGATGTCTTCTCAGTGTTTACAGGGTGTATTCCCTTACATGGTTTTGAATTGACCCAAGCCATATGATTGACTTTTGACTTGGCCATATATGTATATGTCCCTTTTATACAATTAGATTTCCCTTAGAGGAAATGGTTTAGTCTTTTTAAGAAGACGATGTCGAGGCAAATCTTGCTATTCACGCTTCTCGTCTACACACTTACTAGTTTGCTAAAATGCTTTATGTTTTAATGTCATTTCTCAAACAAAAGCACCATTCTTTCCCTCAACTTAATATGAAGAAACTTACATTTTTCCCTATATGATAATTCACGATGTGAATTAGTTACAAGGCATTATTTCGCAAAATAAAATAGTAAATAATCCTCCATTCATCCTATTAAAAGAGGATTCTTTTAAGCGTGTCAAATTCTCTTATAAGCGTGTCTGTTCTCTTTATTTTACCGTATAACTCAGGAGATGTTTCTATTTCCCTCCCAACAATGCGGAAGGTTTTTTATTAATATAAGATCAATAATTGTAGTTTTACTTTATATATGAGTTTAACGCTTCAGACGATACAAGCCCCCATTGCCAAAGAACTCGAATATTTTGAGCGATATTTTCATTCGGCAATGAACAGTGACGTGAGCCTACTCGAACGTATCATGGGCTACCTGCTCAAACGAAAAGGAAAGCAGATGCGCCCCATGCTCGTGCTCTTTAGTGCAGATCTCTGCGGCGGTATCACGCCCTCTACCTATAGAGGGGCTGCCCTGATCGAACTTTTGCATACGGCTACCTTGATCCATGACGACGTAGTAGACGATTCCAATGAGCGTAGAGGCTTCTTTTCCGTCAATGCACTCTGGAAAAATAAAATTGCGGTTCTCGCTGGCGACTTTCTTTTGTCCCGAGGACTCCTCATGGCGCTGGAACACGATGATTTTGAGCTACTGAAGATTGTCTCAAATGCAGTCAAACTCATCAGCGAGGGCGAACTACTCCAAATGGAAAAAGCGCGCAAACTCAATATCGACGAAGCCGTCTATCTCGACATCATCAATGCTAAAACAGCCTCACTCTTTGCCTCTTGCTGTCAGGTAGGCGCTCGAAGCACGACAGAAGATCCTGAAGTAGGAGAAAGCATGCGTCTGTTTGGAGAAAAGGTTGGCATTGCCTTCCAAATCAAAGACGACCTGTTCGACTATGGGCAAGATGACATCGGGAAACCGCGCGCCATCGACATCAAAGAACGGAAACTGACCCTGCCCCTGATTCACGTCCTCAACAAGTCTAGTTGGGGAGAGCGTCGCAAACTGATCAACATTGTGCGTAGACACAATACCGATCCCCAAAAGGTGAAATATCTCATTGACTATGTCAAGGACAACGGAGGACTGGATTACTCACGAGAGGTCATGCACCAGTATGTCAAAGAAGCTGAAGAGATCCTGGATAGCTTCCCAGTATCTGCCTCTCAGAAAGCACTTAAGGAATTGATGCATTTCGCCATCACACGCAAAAAGTAATCGATCAAACAGATTGTATCACGGATTGAAATGCGCTCAGACCGTAGACGATCGTTTGACTTCTTCATAAAGACCGTAAAGAGCTGCTGTCAACCTACCTGGACGAAATTTTTCGACATGGGCAAGTCCTGCCTGCGCCAAGCGTTCACGTTTATCCTTATCTTCCATTAAGTCTTGCATTTTCTCCATCAAATCTTCTGCTGTCATGGCATCCATATACAAAGCACCTGGACCACCTGCTTCAGGTAAGGAGGACGCCTTTGTCACGATGGCAGGCGTGCCTGAGACGAGCGATTCCAAAATCGGAATACCAAAGCCCTCATACTCTGATGGGTAAAGGCTAAACGTGGCTCCTGCATATAAAGAAGGAAAATCTGCAAACTCAGCTTCACCCAAAAAGATAAAAAGATCTTCTAATCCTCGCTGTGCAATCTGTCGCTTGACTTGCTGTAAGTAAGCCTTCCCACTACCTATGACGATGAGAGGGACCCGTAAGGTTGGGGGAAGCAAGTCCATTGCCTGGACAATGAGCAGGAGATTTTTTCGGGGAATGACCGAGCCGACGTAAATCAAGTATTCGGAGGGAAGACGATATTTTTCTCTTACATCACGTATTTTTCCCTCCCAAAAAATATCATCGCAAGTCTGGTAGATAAGAGAAATTTTTTCCTTGGGGACCCGAATCAATTCCTGTAGGTCCTGCGCTGTTTGTGCGCTAATGGCAATGATTCGATCTGCTGCCTGACATGCATGCTTCAGCTTTGCTGTATAGATCTTTCGGTCTATGTTTTGGTATAAGTGAGGATATCGAAGAAAAATTAGATCGTGTATTGTCACTACTTTCGGGATGCCATGCTTCTCCAATCCAAAGGGAAGCTCATGACTCAGTCCGTGAAAAACATCTACTTCCTGATTTTTCACAAAGGCTGACATCCCGTATGATCGCCACCAAGCACGAAAAGGATGTTGGGGCGCATAGGTTTGTATACGAGGATGATCTAAGAAAAATTGAGTGCGTGGATGGGAGACGATTTTGGGCGCAAAAAGATGGGCCTGTGTTTCAGGATAGAATTTGAGTAAATTTTGGATGAGGCTTCGGCTATAGTTGCCCAGACCTGTAAAGTTTTGAAACACGCGCTTCGCCTCAAATCCAATATTCATATTCTCTTAGACAAGTGAATGTAGCGATATTATGCTGTAAAGAATTTACCCACGTTCAAGGTATCAGATTCAAAATTATAAGCTTAGGCCTTTCCCCTCCAAAAAAGATTTTTCAAACATATCCTTTTGGAATTAGATTTCGTAATTAGAGGTTCATCCTATGCCAAATCATATATGAGTGATCACAAATTTCAACTCGTTTCTAAATATAAACCTGCGGGTGATCAGCCGCAAGCCATTGAACAACTCGTAGAAGGGGTCGAAACAGGCGAAAACCATCAGGTGCTTCTAGGGGTGACAGGTTCAGGTAAGACCTTCACGGTTGCCAATACCATCGCCAACCTCAATCGTCCGACGCTGATCATCAGCCACAATAAGACGCTAGCCGCTCAGCTTTATGGCGAATTTTTGGAGTTTTTCCCCAACAACCTCGTCGAGTATTTCATCTCTTACTATGATTATTACCAGCCCGAAGCCTACATCCCTTCGAGCAATACCTATATAGAGAAGGATCTTTCGATCAATCAAGACATCGAAAAGCTACGATTAAGAGCAACTACTGCCTTGATATCAGGAAGGCGTGATGTGATCGTGGTAGCCTCTGTGTCTTGTATCTATGGTATCGGGAAACCCGAAGACTTCGAAGCCAATGTCTATTATGCGAATGTGGGACAAGTAATTTCACAAAATGCTTTTCTAGATAAACTGGTGCGCCTATTTTACAGTCGTACCCAAACCATGCTGGAGCCAGGGAAATTTCGTGTCAAAGGTGATACCATCGATGTCTATCCTGCTTATGACGATTTTGGGATTCGTTTCCTCTTCTTTGGAGATGAAATTGAAAAAATCCAGCGATTTGATCTGGAAACAGGAAGAAAAATTGAAGAACTTCGAGATTATACCATGTATCCCGCCAATCTCTTCGTAACCCGTCGGGAAGCCCTCAACCAATCCATCGAGGAAATTCAGGCAGATCTGGTCAAGCAAGTAGAGTACTTCGAAGCGCAAGGCATGTATCTCGAAGCCAACCGTCTCAAGGAGCGCACCGAATACGATCTAGAGATGATGCGCGAGTTGGGGTACTGCTCGGGGATCGAGAATTACAGCCGATACCTATCGCGTCGTAAGCCTGGGAGTCGCCCTTATTGTTTGGTGGATTACTTCCCCGATGATTTCCTGTTAGTGATCGACGAAAGTCACGTGACCCTGCCGCAGGTGCGGGGCATGTATCATGGAGACCGCTCACGGAAATTTACCCTCGTGGAACACGGATTTCGTTTGCCTTCGGCGCTGGACAACCGTCCCCAGAAATTTGACGAGTTCAACTCGCTGGTCAATCAGGCCATCTACATGAGTGCGACGCCTGCGGAGTATGAGCTGGAAAAAAGTGCAGGAGTAGTCGTCGAGCAGATCGTAAGACCTACAGGCTTGCTAGATCCTCCTGTAGAGGTGCGGCCCTGTGACAACCAGGTGGACGATCTCCTCGACGAAGTAGACAACGAAGTCAAAAAAGGCAATCGCGTGCTCGTAACTACGTTGACCAAACGCATGTCGGAAGAATTGACGCGCTACCTCCACGACTTGGACATCAAGGCGCGCTATATCCACTCTGACATTGATGCGCTCGACCGTGTCGATATTTTGCGGGAGTTGAGAGAGGGAAAATTTGACGTCTTAGTAGGGGTCAACCTGCTGCGTGAGGGTTTGGACTTGCCAGAGGTGGCGCTTGTGGCGATTTTGGATGCAGACAAAGAAGGTTTCCTTCGCTCAGGTCAATCCTTGATACAGACCGCAGGCCGTGCGGCCCGTCATGTGGACGGTCGGGTGATCATGTATGGCGACAAAATCACGGATTCCATGAAGCAGCTCTTAGATGAAACTGAGTATCGCCGTGCCAAGCAGATTGCCTACAATGAAAAGCATGGCATCACTCCTAAGACGGTCAGTCGCGAGTCTAAGGACATTTTCAAATCGGCTCTGGGCATCCGTGCGAAGAACTTTGAAGAGTTCGAGGAAGAAGTCAATGTAGCGGCAGAAGCAGCTGCAGAATACATGAGCGAAGATGAGCTGAAGAAAAAAATCTCCAACATTCGCAAGGAAATGGAGAAGGCTGCTAAGGACCTCGACTTCCTGGAGGCAGCGCGGCTACGCGACGAGATGAAGGCTTTCCAGGCCTTGCTGAAGGAGCGGAGATAGTATCAAATACATAAAATAAGTGGAGTCATCTTTACATGAGATGGCTCTTTTTATTGGGAGGAAATAGATGCGTTTGTAAATTCTATAAGTATTTTTTGGCTTATCTATTGTCCGCTTGAGGGCCTCAAAAAATCTCTGTATAATTTGATCATTAGCAAATATCTTCAGCATACACATCTAGCATGAACCGACCCATCCTCTACCTGTCTCTTTTACTTATCCTTCTAGCCTGCAACAAGCCCGATCCCCCACAGATTGAGCCTGAACCTAGTGATCCCTATGAGAGATATATAGAACCCATTACCAATCCTGTATACAAAGAAGATCTATTCAATGGTTTCATCACCCCCCCAACTTATCATCAAAAAGGAACATTTCAATACTGGTTCCCATGCTTTAATCCTCAAGATCCTTATCAAATTGCCTTTCTTAGAGGGACAAGTGCTTGTGCCAACGAGGTCATGATTTTTGACTTTCGGACAGGAAGGACACGTAAAGTGACAGATAATGCTTGTTATGGATTGGATTGGAGCAGCAAAGGCTGGCTTATTTATACAGGTATCAATCGAAAGGTATGGAAAGTCAAAGCGAGCGGAGGAGAACCTGTACAGCTTACATTTGGAGAAGGTTTTCATAATTATCCCAAATGGAGTCCTGATGGGGAAAAATTCGCTTACGCTAATGAACGCGATATTAGGTTATCTAACTCTTTAGGTAAGGTATTACATAGGGCCATACATTGGTTTGTTCCTCTCGGTTGGTTGAATAATGAAGAGAGCTTAGTAGGCCAATCTCCATTAGGAGGCTTAGCTGGCTACCATTGGGATTCAACTAATCTAAAACCTGTTTATCAAGGATATTCCTTTCCTGCCATCTCTTACTTCGATGCTCAACAACTTCAAGTATTTATGACACCATTCAATTCGAATTACTTTTTTGTGTATGACATAAATCGTAATACAAGAGACACCATCCGTCGGATGTATGAAACCTATTCTTATGGTTCAGGCGATTATCATCCCCAGACCCAAAGAGCCATCATTCAACTCAATAGAAAGGACTGGAAAGACTCTCTAGCCAACGAAATATATATTGATCGCAGCTTGATGCTATTGGATGGAGATGGTAATGAGCTAGGAGTTGTACAATTACTAGACTAACACAGGAGCTTTCTTCTAAATAGGGGTGACTTACATGAGACTACCATGAATCGATTGGCTAACCTTATGTCACTTCACAAGATACGCTTTACACTTCCTTTCTTTTTCCAAATATTCATATACTACCTTTTCGCTTTTTTCGTTTTTGATTAAAAATAAAGGTAATTTTATAAGGGAAAAGAGCTCAATCGTAATGCATAAAGTAGGCTTACGCTATAGGCTCTCCACCTTTGATCGATTCCTTGTCTTCAAAGCTCCTGTACTCTATGGCACGCTTCATTTACCTCTTCGTATTTCTAGGTACATTCCTACCTTCATTTGGCCAGTATGAAATGGACTTCCTCGGCATGGATACCCTGAACAATAAGAAAAAGTGTGTGTTTCCCATCCTTTATTTCAAAGAAGGTACCACAGAACTCGAATACAGCTATGACGAGCAGCTCAGCTACATTGCCTTCATGCTCCACCTCAACCCTGAGATGTCCGTTCGTCTCTCCGCTGAGAATCTAAGCCCTCGCTTCCAAAACAAGCAGCGCAAGCTCAACACCAAGCGGATCAAACTCATCGCCCGCAACCTTCATAAAGACTACGGCATCCCCAAACGCCGCATCGTCAAGATCCCCTATCGTCCTTGGGCCTACCGCGCCGCCAATGCCCCAAAGCCCCATGCCCTCCTCGAACGTCGAGTCATCTGCGAAGCCATCTGGTAATCACATACATCAAGATTCACAACACTCCCCATCCTATAAATCCTAACATCCTGCTCTAACCCTTCCCAACGTAATCAATCAGGAAAACTAATAGATAAAGAAGCTACGAAGCTAAATGAATACCCAGAGCAGAAGAAGCAATGCCACACCCTTTCCCAAACACGCCATCCTGTGAATCCTTAAATCCTGCTCTAAACCTTCCCAACGTAATCAATCAGGAAACTAATAGATAAAGAAGCTACGAAGTTAGATGAATACCCAGAGCAGAAGAAGCAATCCTACGCCCTTTCGCAAACACGGAATCCTATGAATCCTTAAATCCTGCTCTAAACCCTCCCAACGTAATCAATCAGGAAAACTAATAGATAAAGAAGCTACGAAGCTAGATGAATACCCAGAGCAGAAGAAGCAATGCCACACCCTTTCCCAAACACGCCATCCTGTGAATCCTTAAATCCTGCTCTAAACCTTCCCATAATGCTCATTAAGGAAGAGAGCTAGTTACGCAGAACAGTTTAGTGCTACACTCAACATCCTGCAAATCCTTAAATCCTGCTCTGAACCTTCCCATCATACTCATTAAGGAAGAGATCTAGTTACGAAGAACAGTGTAGTGCTACACTCAACATCCTGTGAATCCTTAAATCCTGCTCAACAAACCACCCACAGCATCTCCCACTACAGGAAACACCATCCAAAAAATCATAAAACCAAAAAAAAGAAGTAGCAATCACCTCCTACCGTATATGGGCGGGAAAGGGGGGGAAGAAGCGAAAAATGAGGGGTGCTCGCTTCGGGATTAAGACATGTACAGGTAAGGCTTCCAATCTTCGCGGACCTCACCAGCAAAATTACTCAAGAACATCACAAAACTAGGGCGAAAAGGCTTATACTGTAATTCCATACCCGCTTGCTCGGGGGTCAGGCTGCCTTTCTTCGCATTGCACTTCTGACAAGCTGTCACCAGATTATCCCATGAATCACGTCCACCCTGAGATTTGGGATGTACGTGGTCTATCGTCAAAGAATCCTTGGACCCACAGTATACACAGCGGTTTCGGTCACGCTTAAACACATTGTGGCGAGAAAGATTCACACGCTTGTAAGGCAGGCTCACGTAGCGATACAGACGGATGATAGAGGGAAAGCTGAAATCAGCTGACACAGAGCGGAGTTTCCGATCGGGAAAATCCGAAAGCATCTCCGCTTTTTTTAATAAGACCAGGACAAAAGCCCGCTCCACAGAGCATACGCCTATTGCCTGGTAATCCTGGTTAAGAACTAATACACTTTCGCGAATTAACATCGTTGAATGTTTACCAAGTGATAACTGAGTTTATGATTAGCAGAATGAATAATTCCTTTTTCTGTCAGTTGATCGACTCGTACTTTTCCTGAGGCATGGATGATCTTGTCATCGCCTCCCACCATTCCTACGTGCGTAATATGACTTTTGTTAGGTTTGGCGAAAAAGGCGAGATCGCCTGCCTCCCTATCTGCCCAGTCGATCCTGACACCTTGCTTAGCTTGAACACTCGAGTCCCTCGGAATGAAAATCCCACAGCTCCTATACACCCTTTGCATCAATCCCGAACAATCAATCCCAAACCCACTACATCCTCCCCACAAATAGGGCGTGTTCATAAATACACTACCTACCTCTACCAACTTATGTCGAGCTTGTTGCTGCAAAAGGGAAGATCCTTTCATGATAATCCCCTTTGACTGTCCAATGGCTAGCCGCCACACATTTCCTTCATCTATCAAGGGTACAAATGAACCTGCTGGCAAGTGCTGAAGTGTACCATCCTGCCATTGCACGGCAGCAAAAACCACCATATGCCAATCGGCTTGTGCATCTATGGCATCCAGATCTTGCGCTTCAAGCATCTTGGTATCTACCCAGCCCTCATATCCATCATAGGTATGCTTGACCTTCGTCCACGAGCCGTCTTCTTCTAATTTCCGACATGTATCGCCAAAAATCAACTGATTGATCATCTCGGCAGACTCCGAAGGATGAGCCCTCATAGGAATAGCGGATTCCCTGGCCCAGTAGTATGTCACATCCTCCCTACGTTCTTCCATCATCTTAATTAACAAAAAAGGTATTACATATATGTTATCAAATATGCTTCTCTTTAAATTTACAATCCAAAGCGAAATTTTCATTTCGGAATTAGAATTTTCTCTTTATTTTTAGGCTTAATTTATTGTTTAACCTTCCAAGACTCCTTGCATGTGCCGCCGCAATGGCGGCCATTTTTATGTAGATACCTTGTGAAAACCTTTACCTGCATATGGGTCTGTTTACTGCTTGGGCTATCTCTACTCCCAGCCCAATCTAAGCATCCCAAAATCCAACAGTTTCTTCAATCACGTGAGTGGAGCGTAGACTTACTCTGGGGCAATACCGTAAAGCACCGCGAAAGCATGGTTTTCGAACTGCCAAAATCCGCCCGATCGATTCAGATCGAGATGGCCCGTCAAACTCTGGGAGAAGCTCCATGGGAACCCGCCTTACATAAGCCACGTGTAGGTTGGATATTTTCTTTCCTAGACTATGGAAATACGCCTGTCTTAGGCACCTCTTATTCTCTTCGCCCCTTCATTGATTATCCTTTGGCGCGCTACAACCCCTTTTCTCTCTATGGCCGCTTCGGTATGGGCCTCGCCTACAACACCCGTACGTTTCATCCTACTGAGAATCCTCTCAACAATGCCATCAGTAGTCACTTCAACATTCACCCAGAACTCGGACTCCTACTCACTACACAGCTTACCCCCCACTGGGGACTGCGCCTGGGGACACTCGTAGCCCACCAGTCCAATTCTAAGTACAAGCAACCCAATCTAGGATTGAATTCTCTCCAACTGCGAGTCGGCATCACTTATAGACATCAGGCACTCGAACCCACACGTAAAAAAGAGCTCCTATTCAGAAAAACGAATGTCTTACACCTTATCCTCCAAAGTGGGTTGGGATTTAAGGAAGAAAAGATATTCGGTGGACCTACCTATCCTGTCTATCATCTCAAAATGGGAGGAGGATTGTACCTAGGAAAAATCTACCACCTCATGACAGGCTTCGGATGGGAATACGATCGTGCCATTGTGCAATTTATCAGAGACCATGACATACAGGACATCAGCGATTATGGTTCACCTCACGTACTTTCCTTCTGGATAGGGCATGAGTTTTTATTCAGGAGAATGGGCATTGTCACGAAAGGGTTTTACTACATGAGACCCAATCCGCAGGTTGCCGACCAATGGGGTATGTACATTGGACCACAATTCTACCTACATCCCATCCACGAAGGGCATAAGATAAACTTCTACGCTGGGGTATACATCAAGGCACACAAGGCTGTTGCAGACTATATTCAATTCTCTATTGGGGCGCTTTTATAAGATAGTGCATCTATCCCCATGCGTTTTCCCATTCCAAGTTGAAATGATCCTCTTTTGTCCTACAAAATCTGTGGTCGCGCCTTGCTGTAGCATCTTCCCAAATAGTCTTATTTCATATAGTGTAAGGGAAGACTAGACTTGTGTATTTTTTCTTTAGAATTTGGATTAATTTTTTATTAACTTTGCGAGCCGAAAGGAGAAAACCATGGCGTACGACAAAAAATTTGCAAGAGAATATTCTCTTAACGTACCCCTCCTTCGCGTAGGCGAACAAGTAGAAACTTTCACTGTTTCTGCTCCGTTTTTTGAGAATTTTGAGCATTCCCTCATACACGAAGGGGAGATCAATGTGTCCATTCGCATTCAGAAAATGAAAGGACATATGGATACAAACTGGCACATTACAGGGTGGGCCGAAGTAAACTGCGACCGATGTGGCGAACCTTATCCACACCCCTTTGATGTATCCTACAAGTTGATCTACTCCTTTAGAGAGAATGTAAAATACGATACGGAAGAAGTCATCAACGTAGATCCTGACGATACACAGCTTTCGCTTGTACAAGAAATCTATGATTTCATCCACCTCTCACTCCCTATGCGATTTGTTCCAGATCCTGAAGTGCATATCTGCGATGAAGCAGTCCTTAAGGCACTCGGTCTGATTGAAGACGAAGGAGAGGAGACAGAAGACGAGGAAGAAGAAATCGATCCTCGCTGGGCCGCTCTCAAGAAGCTCAAAGATAAACTAGACTGATTCACGAGTAATAAACTATAAGCTGTAGGAGTTATGGCGCATCCCAAGCGAAAAATTTCGAAGACAAGAAGAGACAAGAGAAGAACGCATCTCAAGCTGAAGCCTAGAACCTATTACATCGATCCAGAGAGTGGAGAAGCTACGCTTTACCACCGCGTGAGCCTGGAGAGTGGATACTACCGCGGAAAGCAAGTAGTGACAGGTACTGAAGAGTAAGCCGAAGGTTCTTGCGATACTACAGGACGAATTGTATATCAGTTCGACACATATGTATTTGAAATATTTTATAGAGAAAGCTCCTACCTGTGGGTAAGAGCTTTTTTTATATTGGCAGTAGAAGGGAACTGCTAGATCTGAGATTCCTCATATTTTCTCGTTTTTTGAGCAGGATTTTGGGATTCACAGGATAAGTGTCTGGGACTATGTAAGATCCGTTTTCTCTGTTGGATTCCTCGTCTTTTGAGCAGGATTTTGGGATTCGCAGGATGAGTGTCTGGGACAGCTTTGAATCCCTTACCTATTACCTATACAGGCTTCGCTGGATTGCCAAAGACCGAAGTCTCGTCAGGTACGTCCTGCAATACGATAGAGCCTGCCGCTACAGAAGCTTTATGGCCAATCTTCACACCAGGGTGAATCACCGCACCAATCCCAATGAATACCTCATCTTCGATCTCTACGTTGTCTCCAATTCGTACGCCATCCTGTATCGTGCAATAATTTCCGACCATGGCATCTATGCCTACAGAGACATAAGTTCCCAACAAGTTAAAATCTCCCATCTCTGCATTGGCTCCTACCACAAGCCCAGGTCCAGCAAGGTTTCCTTTTCCGATGATGGTGTGAGGAGAGACGCTGTTCATCGGATGAAACAGGGTGATAATTTCTGCTTTCCGATCCTCGATGTATACCTGTAATTGGCGACGATCCGAAGGGTCTCTTTCTGCTACAATTATTTTCACTCCCTCATCCTTCAAAAGGGTCTGCCCATCCTTACTACCCAATTCTGCGGCAATTAAAATATCATTGATCTCCTTATGCACCAGATCAGGATCATCCGTCAAAAATCCATACACCAAGACGTCCAGCTCATTGGCAATATCGAGGGCCATGCGCGCCTCAGTCTCTGTACCTACAATTAATACGGGCGTTTGACTCGCTTTATTCATATATGATTATTTAAAAAAGAAGGAACCAAATTTAGTCTCCTAGGCTCCCGCATGATTCTATTTTTATTAACTCGTAGCATTAGGGAGTCCAGGCACCATGTATGACACCGACAAGCCCCCATCCGTTACCATCTTTCCCAAAAACCAATCGCAGCGACCGCCAATCCATCCCTCCAAAATCTGGATTTACCCCTGGAATATAATATTCCACAATGTAGGGTGCTTCGAAAGCCGTTCGTGCATTGTTGATGCTATTGCCTCTTTGCACATCCTTATTAAAATTTACCTCCTCCGCCTTCGTAAAGTCTACATCCATGATGTACCGACTGTAATATTCATCTAAAGTCTGTAGTTTACTGCCTGCTTCCTCCCCGTACATATCTCCCCAATTTCTCTTTTGGTTGCGGACATCAGCAGAACGAAGCTGGTCAGCCATCAAGGTTTGATCCTTGTCTGAGACATATACTTCAGGTGTGAAACACACGCCTTGGCTACTATGCACATAATCAGCGACGGTCTCCCAGTCCTTTTCTTTGAGGGCTTGTAAGACAACACTAGCCACGTCTTCTACAGGAAGTGGCGTAGCATCTTCTCGTGGAGCAATAGATCTCGCCTGTGTTGTATCCAGTACGCGGCGTGCTGCCTCTGATGTCGTCACAGAATCTGTGGCGGGTGTTTCTTGCTCTTGAGGTTGAGAACTATTGCATGACCAAAGGAAGATTCCCAAACAGGTCAGCCATAAGAGTCGTTGTTGCATAGGTGTTTGATTGGTGATGAGACTAAAGGTAGGAATAATATTTAGCTTATAGCTATCCGTGCTTTTAAGGCATCTTCCTTCCCTTTTCATGCTACCAAGCGACATCTTTTGTATCTTTTGGGCAGATCGGATTATTAACGAATTTAAGATGAAGTGGTTTCAAAAAAAGGATGATAGAGGAGCAACATGGGAAGTACTAACAGAAGCACTTGTCAAAGTGAGGGGGCAGGGACAATTTCGCGCCGATGTCATCCAGCTTCGCAAACAACATCTCATCCTTCTATCCCATCCACTAGCTGAAACCGAAATCAAGATTCATGTCACGCCTGAACTAGGACTGGTTCATGCTGAAGCCACACGAAAAGATTGGAAACTCACCCTTGCCCAAGTCAAGGGTCCTGAAGACTTCCTCCAACAGACCTTCCAGCTTCTTCACCCCCAGCCATTCCTGCGCACAGATAAAAAAGACATTCACTACAACCGCAAGCCCAAAACCTCGTCAAAATAGCCCCTACTTTTCTATCTTTGTACCCTCCTAAGTTGTGATGATCCAACGAATCCTTCATGTCAGAACTGCATCTTCCCGCCAAAACAGCTGCTATTTTTGAATGGCTTAGCAGGGGTCTATTCCTTAGTCAAAATAGTCAAGACCATACACATCAATCGCTCTACCAAGCTGTAGAAGCTTACTTTGAAGCCTTACATGGATACTTCCTCCCTTTGGGATTTGAACTATCAAAGGGGCCTGGATACTTCTATTTTTCAAGAGAAGAAAATCGAAGTACCAGTGAGGATAAGTTAGAAAAACTCTTTCGCTACCTAAATTATATAGAAATTCTTATGCTCCAAGATCCTCACTTGAGCTTAGGTCGTGTCCATGCCACAGCAGATTTGCTCCACCTCATCAGACAGCAACCCAAAGCCAGAAATCTGATGCGAAAGCTCTCTGTCAAAGGAGGAGAAGATCTGGGCGAAAAGCTGAAAAACATGCTGAAAAATCTGGAAAAAGAAAGCTGGCTAGCGTTTCTGGATGAAGAGGGAAGTCAGTTTATCTTGCTAGATTCTATGCATTATCTCCTCCACATGATGGAAGCCGTGCAAAAGGCCTCAGGAAAATGAGGTTCACGCTCTTTCATCAATTCCCTTTATCTTGTAAGGCCGCATCTACCATCATTTCTTCGACGAAAGCCACTCTATGGATCAATCATTGGGTCAACTTCAAAAAGTCATTTTCATCCAAAGTTTGGGGCAATCTTTTACCCAGATTTCCCTGGATCAATCTACCCTCATTCTCTCTCCAGAACCTTCACAGAGTCTGGCCTACCTACAAGTTTTTCGTCTATTTTTTGGGGAGTCATGGGATTTTTTTCTGGGAGAGAATGAACATAAGGCCCAAAAGTACTTCCCGGAAGCTAAATCTTGGATCATTTTTCAAGCGAAGAATCAAACGCAAACCTTTTCAGCCGCTTTTTATTGGGACAAAGGAATCAAGGTCAGTCTTATCCAAAATCCATTTGAGGAAGAATTATTTTTAGGTAGATCTCAAAAACCCCTTTCTCCTACAGAGCTTTTCAAAAGCCTTCGAAGTAAAAAGATCAATCATAGCGATCCACTCGATTCCTCACAGGCGTACCGCAACATTCTTTACGGAAAACTCAAAGGAGCCGCAAAGAAAAAATGGGCCAGCTTCGAGTTCAGCAAATGTAGTCATCCACAAGACTGGCTAGACCAGTTCAAGCCTACTGACAGATCGTCACAAAACGTCCGACTCAAACGCGCCCTGCTCAGATCAATTGCGGATACGCTCACCCTAGATCCAAAGGTACTCAGCCAACAAGTCAAGGACTTCCATAAAAGCTGGGCAGATATTCAGGTATTTGAACGTAATGAGTCTCGCTTTCAAACCCTTGGCAAACGCTATCAACAATTTCAAGATGTGCGTTCATACATCGCTCATCTACAGCCACAAATCCAAGCAGCAGCTAGAGAAGCAGAAAGAACAAAGGCTCGGGTACTTACAGACATAGCAAACATAGGCGAACAATCATCTAAGGAGCTCCATCTCTACGCAAAAAATATCCAACAGAAAAAGGATGATTTATACGAAACCATCAAAGCGCTAGGATTGGCAGAAGAGCGAGTATGGCTAGCAGAGGAAAAAATAGCGCAATATCAAGGAATAGAGGTGCCAACTTGGAAAGCAAACTGGGAGGAGTTCTTAAAAACGCACCTTCCTGAGATGAAGCCAGCTGCTCGGAAAGCCTCTGCTCAGGCAATGATCGAAGCCGCCTACGAACCCGCCAAGGCGAAAGCCGCACAGCAATATGTAGCAGAGATCCAACAACTTCATCAAAGCTATGAGGAAACCTTTACAGAAACACAACGCGCGTTTTACCATGACCTACAGCGTGCCAACGCATACATTGCGCAAGGGTATCACTTTCTTTCCTCACAACAATCTCAAGAACAGACTGAAGAAGAGCAGTCAGGTCCTATTCAAGAAACACAGCTTCAGCAGCAGCTAGAAATCTACCGATCTGAGTTGGATCACTTGGAAGCTAGTCGAAAGGGAGAACAAGCACTCATCGGGTGGAAGCTACAGGCTGCGCAAGAAAAAAACACCCTCAAGCAAGTCCCCATTCAACAGAGACTGGACCAACTCCATCACTGGATTGAAAAGCGGAACCAGAGTTTCTTTGGCTGGCTGGAAAATAGATACCCAGGTTGGCAGAAAACCATCGGAAAAGTCATCAAAGAAGAAGTACTATTCCACAGCTATCTCAATCCCAGTGTCGTCCGCCTCAACGACCTCCTCTATGGCATCCATCTAGATCTTGGAGAGGTGGAAAAAAAGGGCCCTACAACCGAAGAACTATATCAGGAAGTCGATGAGCTCAAGTTTCAGTTAGAGGCTTTGCAAAAAGCTTTTCAAGAGGAAGAGAAAGATCTCCGCCAACAACAGGAAAGTCTAGAAAAGAAGTACCGCCAACGTATCCGACAAGTTCAGAAAAATCTCAACCTCACCCTTTCAGAAATTGAGCAGATACAAGCAAAGAGACAGAGAGATACAACTTCTATTTCTGATCGCATCAGCCAGCAGCAACAGCAAGAGAAGGTCCATGACATACTAGAAAGTCTGGCGAAGTACAGAGAGAATAGCACCCAATCCCTACACCAAATAAGCAGCAGCTACTCGACACTACAGAATCAAATCACGACAAGTCGCGACGAGTTCGAAGCACGTCTGAAGGCGATCGATCAGGAAGCGGCACAAGCTGTTCAGGAAGTGCAAAGCACGACGAAGAAAAAAACATCTATCAAACTCGAAGCTCTAGAGACGCTATTCACCTATTGGCAGGATAAGACGCATTACATTGAGCCTCACGAAGAACTGATCCAAGAGGTAGAAAAGCTGCAAATAGTCCTTCACGAGCGAGAACAAGCACTAGAAGAAGCAAAATCTACTTATTCTCAACGCAAAGTATGGTGGAGCAAGCAAGAAGATCAGTATCAATTGACCCTTGAACAGATCGATCAAGAACTGCAGCGTTGGCATCTCTGGCAGCAGGTAGAGCCTACGAATGAGAGCAATCCGACAGACGAACCTACTCAAACCTCCCTTAAGGAGTTGATGGATGAAGTCCTTAACCATCATCAATTATCGATGGAACTGGCAGGAGAGATTTCAGCAGAAGCCCATAGCCTGAGAAGCTGCTTTGGCGCATCGACTATCTTCAATTGGCCTGCGTCATTTCAGACAAATGATGAGGTCTTCTCATGGCTTACAACACTCCAAGCGTGGGCAGAAAATCAAACACTCGCCAAGATAAAGGATGAAATTTCTCAAACCTATGCTACGCTGATCCATAAGATTGGAGAGTCTTATAGCCTCATCAAGGAAGTACAGATTCAAGTCCAAGCAGTTTTGAGGGAGTGGAATCAGTCCCTCCACAGCATGGGAGACGAACTCGGATGGCTAAGTATACAGTTGGCACCTAGCCAGCACCCTGTGTGGTTGACACTACAAAAAATCTATCAATTGAGTCAGGATAGCGGGCTTACTTTGGGTGGCAATTCCTTATTCAATCCCCAAGCCGATCAGTCTTCCAACCAGCAAGCACTAGAATACCTAAGTGAATGGAACCTTCATGTACAGCATGGCAGCTCGATTCAGCTAGAAGATGCTTTTGACTTTCAACTCATGATGCGTACGACTCAGAATGAATTGATCCCCTGGAACCTAAAGGAAGCTTCTCTTGAGCATCAGCAGAAGTTTCAAGTATTCATCGAAACTCTGATCTCTTTCCAAGTAGCTATACAAAATAATCTACATCCTATACATGTATACCCTGAGAATTTGGCTATACTCTCTCCTACGTTTGTGAAGAAACTATCTGAGTGGGCGAGTAGTCAATCCATCCTGCTCATGGGGACAAGTACACAGGGTCAGGTGGGAACAGCCTTTGATCAGGTTATTTGGGATCCTCAGCAAGAGGGGAAGGAGTGGACAGTTTTAAGTCAAAATTCGGAGACCGTCTAACCCAAGACAGGAAATTTTCTTTGCTCAAACATCCTCAAAAAAAATTAGGGGACTCAATCCATGTCGGAGAGTCAACCCTAACCCCTAGCTTCTGTATCTGGCGTAATGCCTATCTGTTTCAAAAGTATGGCCATTTATTTTATTTTACAAATAATACATTTAATGTAATAAATATATGAAGAAATATTTCTCTTGCATTAGAACCCTTTACTCTTCCTAAGTGAAAGGTTATTACTAAAACTCGTATTAAAATGGGGAGAATGGGGTTAAAATGAGCCAAACAAAAAATGAAGGGATGTAAGAAAGGAAAGGATCTTTATATTATTCCTCTGCTTCTTCCAAAAAATCATTTTCTACTTCCCCTTCGTCTATACTTTCATCCTCCACAGGTTCCTTTCCCTCAATCCAAAAATTGTTGAATCCTTCCCCCACAGTAAGCTGTAGTTTCTGAAGTTGGACGAGTTCGAGTACGGAAAGGAAAGCAAATACGGCAAAGATTCGACTGCCTTCTTCCATGATCATGGTGATGAAGTCTACGCGCGCACCACCAGCTACACGGTTGACGAGGCGCTCTTTGACTTCGGAGAGGGTATAAGGGTATCGCTTGATGACGTGCTGCGGACGCTGCAACTTTTCGTGGTGACGAACCCAAATCCGCTTGAAGGCGCGCATGATCTGATAAAGATCCAAGTCTGCCAACTCCTCCTCAGGAAAATCACTCTGCATAAACAGTTCTTCTTCCTTTTTGACGAATCCTCGATTGACACGCTCCTGGCTAGCAGTTTCCATTTGGGCCAGTTCACCTAGGATCTCCTTGTAGCGTTTGTATTCTAGCAGACGTCGAACAAGCTCCTCACGTGGGTCTATCTCTTCTCCTTGCTCATTGAGGACAGGGCGAGGGATCAGCATCTTGGCTTTGATACGCATGAGCGTACTCGCTACTAAAATAAATTCAGCCGCTAGCTCTATGTTCATCTCGCGCATGGCCTGGATGTAATTCAGGAAATCCTGTGTTATCTGCGCAATGGGGATATCATGGATATCCAATTCATCTCGCTCAATGAAAAATAGGAGGAGATCAAATGGACCTTCGAACTGTGGGAGCTCTATGCGATATGTAGCTTCATTGTTATTTGCCACAAGACAAATCTACAGTTTATCGTCCAGAATTTATTCACAGGGTTTTCAACAACGCCTCTGCTTCCTTCTGATAAGTTCCTTGAGACTTGACGATCTGCTCAAGGATTTTTTGCGCCCTCCACTTCTTTTTGAGCTTGATGTAGGCTTGTGCCATATAGTATTGACTCTCATCAAAAAAGGGAGAGTCAGGCAAGACATATTTGAAACTTTCTATAGAAGCTTTGAAATCCTCTTTCAAGAAGGCAATCAGGCCTGTATAATGACGTGCAATCACATGTGTGGGCTCAGTGAGTAGGATTTCACTGAACCGATTGGTGGCTGTTTCAAAATCTTCCTGATTATATGCTTCGATTCCTTCTTCCAATAAAGCGGTATACAGGTAGCCCGATGTAAGTCCAAAAGTCGGCTTTTCGGTGGGCTTAGCTCCTTTATAATATTGAAAGTTCTGGTCTTGAGAGAGTGGGGCTGCATCCTTATTGTCTCGCTGTTCATCTTGGATGACAATCTCACCATCCTCTATAGCTCCTTCATAGTATTTACGAGGATCTGTAGCGTCTAGCATGACTTTGCGATCCGTAACGGACTCATCTTCTAAGACAGGAGTTGTAGTCGATTTAGATGTAGCGTCTGTATTCGCAAAGTTGTTCGTAGAAGGTGTGGTTGCGGGCTTTGGACTAGGAGCTGTAGCTATAGGATTAGCAGGTGTCACAGATCGCGGAGGAGCTGGATCTGTGAATGCATCGCCTCCTGATTCATCAGAAACAGCGGCTGTAGGTATGGTCTTTTGATTAGCCTGATCTTTCTCAAGAGGAGGCACAGGTCGCGCAGGAGCTGAATTTACGTATAAAGCTTCATCAGAAGTAGAGACTGTAGGTCTGAGCTCCTGTTTTGCTTGATCCTTCTTGGAAGAGGGTACAGACTCAGAAAATGTTAGCTCTAGTTGTTCTACGGCATTTTCTTCCAGCACATACTTATCTGATTCTCCTACAGGAGGTAAGGGAGACTGCATAGATTTCAAGTCTGATCCCTCTTTTACTTGCTCACGCATCGCCATTGGCTCTGCCACCTGCCCTGATGGCTTCAACTTATAGATGAGGTAGATGCTCAGCAAAGTCAAGGCTAGACCTGCCGCCAAGCCTAAGGAAAGCTGGAGATACCGCTGGGGTTGCACGCGAAACTTTCTCTTCGAAAGCTGGGCACGCTTCTTCGCTTGGTCAAGCAAACGAGATTGGTGGCGGAGACGCATCTGCTGAATCCGTCCACGAATCTCCTCAGGATTATCCAACTCCCTGAGTCCCTCTACCATATCTTGTAGCAAGGGATCTTGTGCAATGTGAGCCTCTGTCTCAGCCATTTCCTCCGTCGAGAGCTTCCCCTCCACATAAGCACCTAGCCGATCTAGATCCTGCATCAAACCCACTCCTATATGTTGACTAAAATCTTCACTCATGATACGAATCCTCTACGGACATTTGTTCCATTCGGATTTTCAAGTTGCGCTTGCCATTCTGTATATAGCTTTTGACTTGTTTGAGGGTATAACCTGTCTCTGATGCTACTTCTTGATAACTCTTTTTCTGCAAAAAGAACAACTCTACACACACACGTTGCTCCAATTTCAGCTTGGTCAATGCCTGCTCCATCTGCTGTAGCTGCAGCTCTTTGTCCATTTGCACTTCTAGCCCAAAATCTACTACACGATCCTCACCTTTCGCCATCAGATCCTGCTGCAATCGCTCCCGTTTTACTCTACGTTTTTTTTCCTTATCCAGATAAATGAGGCAGTGATTACGAACAACAGAATGTAACCAATATTTAAATGTTTTGATCTCATATTTCCGAAGATCGACCATGAGTTTCTCAAAAATCTGCATGGCAAGATCCTCACTTGTACTTTCATCCTTCACATACTTCATACAGACCAGGAAGACCACGTGCATGTAGCGCTCATAGAGCTCACCCAAACACGCAGATTCCCCATGATCCTTGTATCGGGTCACGAGGGCCTCATCCGAAAGGTCTTTGATATGGAGCTTTTTCCGGAACAGCATATAGCTTTTCAAACGCTGCTTATAGAATGGAACTTACCATCCTAGTTTTCAGGGAGATAAAAGAGTAATCAGCAAGTCTATTTACTGGTTTACACCTAATAGACAAAAAAGCGAGCGAGATTCCACAAAATCTCACTCGCTTTTTGAAAAATATACTGTTTTGTCTCTCTATCGTCTGTAGAACATGAAGACACCACCTGCATCTCCTGCTTGCTTCAAGGGCGAGCCTTGAGGTGTCTGTGCTGTATTTCTCTGTACAAGACCTCCTACCGTACGGATCAGCTCATCTGCTGGAAGCTTGGCTTTGCGATTGTTGCGCAGGTAGCGAATCAAGCAGCGTGCAAATGGACTGTTTTGTCCAGGCTGGCCATCCCATACCTTCTCGATATCGCCTGAGGTAAATGCCCAACGTGAACGAGAGTTCTCATCTAGATTTCCTCTGTAAGAAGCGAAAAGCGAACCTGCATAGCACGCATCTGCAATCAACAACGTATGCTGCGTCCCGATGGTACGAAGATAATCGTGAATCGTAGAGTTGCGAATGAAGTCTGGAATCTTATTCAATCTCGCTTCCATAGGTACCCAATATCCCAACTGAGAGTAGGAATCATAGTATCCATGACCCGCATAGTAAATCAAGAGATTATCATCTTCTGTGATGGCTTCTTGCAGTTGCTCAAGTGTCTCCAGAATATTCTCTCTTGTCGCCTCTTCATTGTAAAGGGTAATGACATTTTCTCTTTCGAAGTGGTAAAGCGTCGTCAGCGTCTGGGCCAAATCATCACAGTCCTTTACGGCATTGTGCAGCTTGTTCCAATACTGGTAGCCATTGATACCGATCAAGAGAAGATAGTTTTTCCCTTTATTCTTGGGTCTAGGCTGATAAAAATCTTGCGCTGCACTCGAAGGATTTTGACTAGCTGTGTAAGCCTCTGGTGGAAGATACTCTAGGCGAAGCACACGTGTGCTCACATTTTCGTATCGGTCTCTAGCAATGATCTTGATGACATGAATGCCATTAGGGAGACTCAAAGATGCTTTGAACACACCATCAGATGAGAGTGTGATAGGATGATTGTTAATGGTCACAGACGTGATACCCGATGCATCTTGTACTTTCCCACGAATGATTTGATGGCGTTCCCGCAGGCGAACCACGGGACTGTTAGGAATTTCCTGTGGATCAAGAATCGTAATCTCAGGACCTTCTGTATCAACGGTTTTGATTTCAGATACGCGTAGATAGTCTACCTCAATGGCGATATGTCCTCCCAACGTAAATCCGAAATCGTTTCCGAAAAGTGCTTTGGCTGGAAGTTTTTCTACAAGAAACTGATTGATAAAGAAGAACCATTGGTCGCCTACCTTTCTTACTAGAAGTGTATTGTAGGAGTGCTTCTCCAAGTGCCTTGAATATTTCCAGCTTGAGTAGGCATGTTCACGTCCACGGTCGTACTTTGTTACTCTAAATTGCTGCTGGCTATTGATGATAAAATTGTACTCACTCCCCTTGGCATTACGCCCGAAAGTAAGACCTGCAACTTTGGCTTGTGTGCCACGAACAAATCGCATCCGAATCTCCACCTCATAATCTCCTGAGGCGTGAATCGGAATCGTGCGACGCTTAGTATATCTATGAGAAGTACGAGAAGATATGTAAAAACGCCCGTTTTCAATACGCTCTGCCAAGTAGACAGAACCCATATCCCACTTTTGGACGTTGTTATTAAAATCATCGAGAAAGGCAACTCGCTTATCCTGCTCAGGGATTCCGTAGTAGGTACCAGGAACCCATGAGGTTTGTCCGAGCGTCAGCTGACAAGAAAGCCAGCATACTATCAAGGATACCAATAGATAAATGCTGGTGGTGTTAGGGAATTTCATAATTCTCAGCTTACATCTGGTCTGTTGTGCTTGAATACCTGATCGCCACAATATCTTTTTACCTCTAAAAATGTACCATGCAATTTTATTTACGATCAGTAGCCAAGCGTTTCCTGTTCTATACCACTATGACTTTGAAACCTATTTTTCTATTAGAAAATAACTATGAGGGAATTTTTTTTCTTGTGAAATGCGTTCGATCAAAGTTTTTTGATAGAAACTTTTTCTCTTCCAGCTTTCTTACCCAATAAACGCTATTCCCCTGTTCTATTTTACACACCCTTGGAAACAACCTTACAGAAGAATTGAGATGTTACAATTCGGTCAAAATTCTCATTGTATCCACCCCATCTGCAAAATCACTGATATGTGGTTTTTGTGCTTCACCAAAGGGAGTACTTATGCCCACTACACACTGAATGTCGGCCTTATGAGCCTCTAAGAGCATATTTACTTGAGTTTCCCCCGCTGCCTTTACACAGTGAAATAAGCCCATAGGTGCACTTGCCAAGTAATCTCTCCAGGCAAATATTCCGAAATCAGAATGAACAAAATGGCTTGTGTGGACCTTCTCTTTCGCTTTTAAGAACAAAATGCGTTCCAAATAATGAGGATTTATGTTTTCTGATGCATATTCATTCAACTTTTCTTGGATATTCAACAAGTCCTCATATGATGAAATGATCAGATTGCTCACATTTCGACAACCCAGCCCATTGTAGAGCAGCATATCTTCCCAGAGTCCTTCCCAGTCTTTTTCCTCCATCTGATCATGTATCACAGCTACAGAATAGCGATTGTGCCTGATGAGTCGAGGCAAATTTCCATAATGCGTATGTAAATAGCGGGCCGTGTTGTTGCTACCTGTTGCAATCAGGTAATCACACGTCAAAAATCGGCTTTCAGTAAACTGTAAGGGTAATGCGCCATGGGCTGCTTCCTGCCAGCATCCCAGTATCCAACGGATGAGGGCTTGGTCCTGGTGAGAAGGCTTCAACAATACACGATGTCCACTCAACAGCGAGACCATGACATCATGAAATCCTACGAAGGGTACATTTCCAGCAGCAATAATCCCTATCGTCTGAGCCGCAGAGGGATGTTGAGGATAAGCCTCCACGAATTTTTGCAATATATCCTCTTGAAACCATGACCGAATACCAGCCAATGCACGCTCTATATAATGGGTCGTGAACCAGGGATTCTCTTGACAAGCCTGACGCATGACTTGTTTAGGCAAGGGCCTTCTTGCCAATAGATCCCCTAAGGCAATTAAACTGCCTAATCTGCGCTGACGTAATTCTTCAAAATTCATATATTCACATGCTCTATACTTGAACAAAGACCGTTTCCGTTTGGTTAAATAATGACATAATTATAATTTCGCGACAAATATATCATTTGCTATGGCTATCATGATTACGGATGAGTGCATCAACTGCGGTGCATGTGAACCCGAATGTCCCAACAACGCAATATATGAGCCTGGAGTCAACTGGAAATTTTCGGATGGCACAGGACTCAAAGGAGAAATAGAAATCGAAGGACAGAAAGTCGATGCAGACGATGAATTCGAGCCTGTGTCTGACGAGGTATACTACATCACCCACTACAAGTGTACAGAGTGTGTCGGCTTCCACGAGGAGCCCCAATGTGCGGCTGTATGTCCCGTGGATTGCTGTGTACCTGATCCCGATATGGAAGAAACGGAAGAAGTACTCCTGGAAAAGAAATCCTGGTTGCACCTAGAGTAGCCTTCTTTTCCTTGTAACATAATACAATGTCTCAAAGCCTCTCTTTCTCGGGAGGCTTTGTTACTTTTGCCCCACATCATAACGATCAAAAGGGATACCATGTCAGAATTTGATGCCGTCATAGGGTTAGAGATTCATATTCAGCTCAATACGCAGACCAAGCTATTCGCTCCTGAAGCACATACTTTTGGTGCGAGCCCCAACCAACTTGTTTCTCCTATCACAATGGCGCATCCAGGCGCCTTGCCATGCATCAACGAAGGGGTGATCGACAAGGCACTCGCCTTGGGCCTCGCACTCAACTGCAAGATCAATTCTCCCACCTTCTTCGATCGCAAAAATTATTTCTATCCCGATCTCCCCAAAGGCTATCAGATTTCTCAAGATGCAGTCCCTATCTGTGAAGGAGGAGCAGTCAAATTTCCCAATACAGAAGGAAAGATCATAGAAGTTCCCCTCGAACGTATCCACTTGGAAGAGGATGCAGGAAAATCTATACATGATCTCTCGCCTACACATACGATGATCGACCTCAATCGTGCAGGCACTCCCCTCATGGAGCTCGTCACGCAGCCCGCCCTACACAAAGCGGAAGATGCAGCGGCTTTATTTGAAGAGATCCGTAGACTGGTCCGCTACCTAAATGTGGGGGAAGGGGATATGGAGAAGGGAAATCTTCGATGCGATGCCAATATATCCGTCAAGCCCCAAGGACAGGAAAAACTAGGGATAAGAGTAGAGGTGAAGAATCTGAATTCCTTTGCTTTCCTCACCCAAGCCATCAACCATGAGATCATGAGGCAGATTGAGCTCATCCAATCGGGCGGAGAGGTACAGCGAGAAACAAGGACCTGGAATGTACAACTACAGAAAACCCAGCCTATGCGGGATAAGGAATTGGCACATGATTATCGGTATTTTCCTGAGCCAGATCTGCCCATTGTGGTCATTTCGCCCGAGAGAATAGAGGCTATCAAGCAGCAGCTTCCTTCCCTGCCTTATCAGCGCTTCCAGCAGTACCATCTCGATTGGAAACTGCCTTATAATGAATCGATGACCTTGGCAGAGGATATGGTTTTGGGAAATTATTATGAAACGGCCATCATCTACTGCCAAAACCCCAAAGGTGTGGCCAACTGGCTGCTAGGTGCGGTGAGATCTTGGATAAATGAGCACAATCAATCGCTCTCTACCTGTCCTGTCTCAGCGCAGACGCTAGGAGAAATGGTCAAAGCCATTGATGAAGAGATCATTTCGCATCATCAAGCTAAAAATCAGATCTTTCCTGCCTTACTCCAATCGGAAGGCTCCCTTGGGGAACTAATACAAGCCAGCCAGTCTGACTCAACCGATCAATCCTCCCAGCTCAAGATCCAAATCGAAGCGATCATTTCTCAGCATCCAGATGAACTGAAGCGATACCGAGGTGGACAAAAAAAGCTCAAGAAGTTTTTCATCGGTCAGGTCATGAAAACGCTGAAGGGAAAAGGAGATCCCAAAGAAGTACAAAAAATCCTGAATGAGCTTTTGTAGAAATACTAAAACCAAGTGTGGGAATCAGAAAGTTATCTCTCAATTCTTCTGTCTGCGCATTAGGTTTCTTTTTTCCAAAATTTATAATTTAGCCTATCAAATAAAATTTTACTGCTATGGCTGAAAGTACACAAGAAGTTATTGAAATGGCCCAAATGGATATGGATGGTGCCATAGAATATCTACAACGCGCACTGCTAAAGATCAGAACGGGTAAGGCCAGTGCTGATATGCTGGATGGTGTCATGGTTGACTACTATGGATCTCCTACTCCTATCGGACAAGTAGGAAATGTAGCTGTAGCGGATGCAAGGATGCTGACGGTGACTCCTTGGGAGAAACATATGATTCCTGTAATCGACAAAGCCATCCGCGAAGCAGGACTAGGTCTCAATCCTTCAAGTGACGGAGATCTTGTCAGAATTCCCATCCCCGCGCTAAATGAAGAGCGTCGTAAGCAACTGTCACGACAGGCTAAGGATGAAGGCGAAAATGCAAAAATCTCTATCCGTCAGGCACGTCAGTCTGCAATGAATGGCTTTAAACAGCTTCAAAAAGACGGTACTTCCGAAGATGAGGTCAAAGGAGCAGAGTCAAAGATCCAGGATCAGACCAACTCCTACAACAAGAAGATAGATGAAATGATCAAAGCAAAAGAAGCTCAGATCATGACTGTCTAATTTGTAGCTACTGATTTGTCATAGAAAACGACCAGATCTCCTTTCAGAGGTCTGGTTTTTTCATGCCTCCAAAGTGAACTGTCCCCATTCATACCCGATTCCAGACAATCCTTTCAAAATTTCTACAGACACATCAAAAAAGTACAGAAAGTGATCATGATTTATTTACTTTGCCTCCCATGAAATCGATAATCACCCTCTTTCTCAAAGGACTAGCCATCGGTGCTGCCAACGTCATCCCAGGCGTTTCTGGCGGTACGATTGCCCTTGTGACAGGTGTCTACGAACGGCTCATCAACTCCGTCAAGTCTATTGATCTGGACGCATTGAAGCTGCTGACCAAAGGAAAATTTAAGGAATTTTGGACGCATATTGACGGTACGTTTCTCACAGCGATTTTCGTAGGAGTCGGTGCCAGCTTGATCTCTATCGCCAAACTCCTCAAAGTGTTACTCCAAAATGAAACCTATAGCATTTGGGTCATGGCCTTTTTCTTTGGGCTCATCCTCGTATCTGTCTGGCAAGTAGGTAAAACCGTCAGCAAATGGAATGCTTTGAGTATCATGGCTTTTGTCATCGGAACCACCGCTGCAGTCATGCTCGCTTTCCTCAATCCTGGCACACCCAATGCAGCGACTTATTACCTCGTATTGTGTGGCGTAGTCGCTATTTGTAGCATGATCTTACCTGGACTTTCAGGATCATTTGTCTTGATCTTGATGGGGAACTACAAGCTCATCATGGTAGATGCGGTTAGCGATTTTAACATGGAAATTTTGATTCCTGTTGCGATTGGCGCAGGTATAGGTTTACTGATTTTTGCGCGTGTACTTGCTTGGGTATTCAAAAATTATCGTGATGTAACCATCGCTTCTCTCACAGGATTTGTTTTGGGATCATTGCTGACTATTTACCCTTGGAAAAAAGCCATTACAGAAATCATTCCTCGGCCAGGCAAAGAAGCGAAAGAAGTGATCTTGGGCTACGAGTGGTATATACCTGACTTTGCCCAGTCAGAAACACTGATCGCACTGGGTCTCGTGATCCTGGGAGCTGTCACCATCTGGGCCATGGAAAAATTTGCTTCTGACCAGCAGGGCCAGATGGAAAAAGCTAAAGCCTGATATGGTCGTTCTGATTCTAGGAGCGACCTCGGATATCGCACAGGCGATGGCACATCTTCATGCCGCCAAAGGAGATCATTTGATTTTGGCAGGAAGGAAGGAAAAAAAGCTCAAGCCTATCCAATCAGATCTTCATATTCGATACAACGCCACTGTTGACATACAGAGCTTTGATGCGCGTCTCATAGACCAGCATCAAAGCTTTTATCATAACTTATCTCCCAAACCAGAGCTGGTTTACTGCGTGTTTGGCAATCTATTCGATCAGAAAGAAACCGAGCAAAACTGGGAGGTTGCTGCACAGATGCTAGAAGTAAATTTCCTCGGAGCTACGTCTATCTTGCATCATGTAGCAATGGATTTTGAACAAAGGAAAATGGGGACAATTGTGGGGATCAGTAGCGTGGCAGGAGATCGCGGAAGAGGAAGCAATTACTATTATGGGAGTGCCAAAGCAGGATTCACAGCTTATCTCTCAGGCTTGAGAAATCGACTTTTCCAATCTGGTGTCCATGTTTTGACTGTCAAGCCAGGATATGTCCGTACAGCGATGACAGAAGGTATGACTCTACCTGCTCCGCTGACGGCTGAACCACAAGCAGTTGCAAAAGCAATCTTCAGGGCTGTAGAAAAAAAGAAAAATGTCCTCTACGTAAAAGGGATTTGGCGATGGATCATGTGGGTGATTCGTATGATACCCGAATCCATCTTCAAGCGGCTATCGCTCTAGTGCTTTGATCTCCGATCGGATCAGCTCCTGCAAATCCGAAGCAGCAAAAGCGGGGAGACTCAAAATCGCTCTCAGCGCATCTTCTCGATCCAGCAAGTTGGGCAGGCGCGTCGCTTGATAGAAGTCTTGCGCCACGCGCACATCTGCCGCTGCGATGCTCAAGACCTCATTTACCTGTGCTTCCTCTATCCAACCTCTGGCAATTTGATTTCTATTGACAACCTCGACCCATCCTTCACGTACGCGATCGAGAACTAATAATTCTCCTGGCTGCAACAAGATGACGTTGCGATCAAATCGCTTATTGGGAATATTCCTTGCGACAGCTGCTTGAATCACAGTGGCGACGTATCCATCCTCGATCAAATTGTCTACAGGAACCCACCCTCTGACTCCTGTCTCCGTCTCTACTTCGATAAATTCGATGCCCTTGTAGTTAGTCAACTGTGCATCCTCATGCACAGCGACCCCTTGCCCAAACATTAACTTTGTCAGCTCTTTCGCTCCTACTCTTGGCTCTGCACGAAGTGAAATGTAGTCACCCGAAGCCACAAATGTAATGTAAGCCTCTCCTAGTACCTCAATCCAAGCACCAGCATCGTATAATTCTCCTTTATCAAAAGCGTCTTGTTCATTACTCTTCCAATCTAGGTAAGCCAAGAGATTGACATCATTGACCAAACCCATGAATCCGTACGCATCCTCGCTAGTATCAGCATCTGCTCGTGTGGCGCCCGTCAGTTCCATGAGTTTAGATTCCTTTCTAAATAAATTGCTCATGACTTCAGGAGATTTTTCAATGATTTCATCTTGCTCGAGTTGCTGTTTTGCCCATGTACTGCCTCCTGCGCGTACATCGGGTGCTTCACCTCGACTTCTTTGCCCAGCAAAATCTTGATTGTATCGCTGCCCAAGGACAGATAATTCTTCCTCTAGTTGCTGAATCCTGATTTCATATAGCTTGACAAAACGACTTTCTGGCTTGTAAGTATCAAGAATATAAAACTGCTTGGCAGCCAGTCGATAGTGCTTTCGAGACTCCAGAAATCCTATTCGAGGATTCCTTTCATTCGCAAGTAGCGTGTGAGAAGATCTTAGATAATAATAGATCAACTCCATTTTACCTGTCGGTTTCTCACAGCTTGTCCACAGTTTCTGGATCAGTTGCGTGTTGGCTGGTAGCTTAGGCGAATACGTGAAGAAATAAGCTTCTAACTCTTCTTCGACTGCAAAACAGTTGTATACTTGTGCCTTTGATTCAAAGACAGCAATAGATAACAGAAGGGAAAGAAGTATAATGGAAAGTGATCGAGTCATGGATACATTGTCTTATTTCCTCAAATAGAGAAAATCATCGGAGAAAATATTTTCTGTGAAGAAAATAAAAAAATAGGTTCACAAACTGAAGATTTATGAACCACTCGTAAGAAAATACGGGAAAAGGAAGAAAAAATTATTCTACGAAGATAAATTCTGCCTTTTCTACGTCTGCAATCCCATTTATCTCTACGCCATTTCTGTAATAACGGATGTATTCCCAATCATACACGCAAGGTCCTGTAGTCAACAGAAACTCTACGGTCAATGTATCGACGCCAATCGTATCTTTGCGAATGAAATAATCATATCGCTTTACCTGATTCAATACATCTACTAGGATCGGACTGTTCGTCGTCGGATCGAAGAATTCTTCTGTGAAATTAAAAGGTCCAAATGTACCATTTTCATATCCAGGAAAAATTCGCTCATACTCAGGAATATCATCCTCTCCTCCACTTTTGTCTACATAGACGACGACCTTATCTTCTCTGTAGATACTCTCTAGGTAGTTGGTTCCATTGGGGTCCTCATAGGTGATAGTGAAGGACTCCTCTCCGATGATTTCATTGCTCAAGCCCTCGCAGGGATCTTCACAGCGATTGGCAAGAGAAATCATGGCCACAAATCCCATGACTACCCATAGGCTGAAAGGATACTGAATGAACCTTTTGTTTACTGACATGCTTAATTACAGATTATACGTGTAGAATGGCAACAAAGATAGAGATTTATAGTAATGATAATTTGGACTATAAGTCTTTAATTTGTGCCTTCTGGGTAACGTAAAATGGACACAAAAATTTTTGAACTACAAAACGGTCTGAGGGTCATATACAAACATGTACCCTACACGCGGACCGTTCACTGCGGATTCATCGTCAATGCGGGGAGTAGAGACGATATGCAAGGAGAGATTGGGATGGCCCATTTCATCGAGCATATGATCTTCAAGGGAACCGTAAAGCGAAAAACCTTTCACATCCTCAATTATCTTGAGTCTGTAGGTGGAGATGTCAATGCTTATACGACGAAGGAAAAAACATGCCTTTATGCTTCCCTTGTCTCCGAATACTTTGACCGTGCAACGGAACTTCTGACAGACATCACCTTTAACTCTACTTTTCCTGAGAAAGAAATCGTCAAGGAGAAACAAGTCATTTCAGAAGAAATCGACATGTATCGCAACACACCCGATGAGGCGATATTTGAAGATTTTGATGAAATGATCTATCCTCAGCACAGCTTGGGATTTCCTATTTTAGGCACCAAAAAGAGTATTCACCAATTCACACAAAACAAGGTCAAGGACCACTTACATAGATCTTTTATTAAAGACCACGTCGTCTACTCTATCGTAGGTAATGTCTCCGAAAAAGAGGTCATTAAAGTCATTGATAAATACCTCAAACCCGTGCAGATGCCTTCAGGTACCCGTACGCGCATCTCTCCCAACGGTCAAATGGCGACCGACCATGTAGAAGAAATTTCTTCTGACCAAGCACATGTCTTGATCGGAGGTCGATCCTATGCTATGCGTGAAGAACTATATGTTCCCTTTCTGGTCCTCAACAATCTCCTCGGAGGACCTGCCATGAATACGCGTCTCAACCTCAACATTCGAGAAAAATACGGACTGACCTATAATATTAGCTCCTTCTATACACCTTATATAGATGCTGGGATGTGGGGTGTCTACTATGCCTGCGAACGAAAAAATATCGAACGAATCCGCCAACTTGTACACAAAGAACTAAAACTGCTGTCTGATAAACCGCTGGGAGTACTCAAAATCAGCCAGGCCAAAAAGCAATTGAAAGGCCAACTTGCGCTGGGCTATGAGAACCTGCTCAACCAAATGCTGACGATGGGCAAAGACTTGCTCGATTTCAATCGTGTGGTGCCTTTTGACGAGTATCTCTCAGAGATAGAATCGGTTACTTCACAGCAAATACAACAAACTGCCCAAAAGATCTTTCAGCAGCAGCCTCTTACCACTTTAATTTACCGTGCCAGTTGATTCCCTAACCTAGGAAGTGATTTTGGGACTAAGATACATGCTAGTTCTTCTTTGTGTCTAAAGGGGATATGTACTTTTCCAAAATGTCCTCAATAGGAGATTTGCGATCCTTGAGATGGATCACTGCGTGAAAATCATTGAGTCTATATAAAATAGGAACGATTGTGGACATTTCCTCTGGTGTGATGTCTGCCTCTACGATTTGTGCGACTTGATTCATTGGGACCAATACCTGAGCCATTGCTTCCCTTCCTTTATCTGTCAGTTTGACCCTCTTGGACCTCCTATCGTTAGGGTCTGCAAACTCCTCTATCAATTCTTGTCTGACCAAGCGCTTGATGATCTCGATCCCTGAAGTGAATTCTACAATATTCTGATTGATCAGTTCTGACTTTGTCAGACTATCATAATTGCCTAAGGACGCCATAAAGGAAAATTCGTCCAAGGTAGAAAGCGGTGTATCCTCTAAAGCCTTCTTTATATAAAGTTTGGCATACCTAAACAAAAAGCCAATGAGCATGGTCAGTATTACGCCTGACGATGAATCATCTGTATACTCTCCTCTATGGTGAAAGAAGTCAGGCTGGGCAAAACTCAGCTTACGGTTTAACCAAAGATTAAAAGGAATAAGCTCCATTTCGCTACTCTCCTTCTCCTCTTCGTACGTTTCTACCCACTTCAGCAGCTCCTTTATAAGTGTATAACGGTTATTCATATAAGTCAAATTTAATATGTATTTGTAGTAAAACAACTTTTTTTAAACAAAAACATAGACATTTTCATTATTTATTATGTATTTGTACTTAAAATAAAAATTAACAACGAAATCATTACTTATGTTTTCCCTCCGCCACTTCACTACACTTTTCTTCCTGTACCTTATCGCATGGATGGGAAGTGCCCAGTCCTTGAGTGCTCAGAATGGGATCGTCAGTGGACGTCTCTATAATGCACTCAACAATGAACCACTCGCTTTCGGTTCCGTTCGACTGCTTGACTCTCCTTATGGATCTTTCACAGATAGTACGGGAAGATTCGAGATCAAAGGAATCAAGCCCGGTCTCTATAATTTTGAAGCAAGGTACACAGGCTTCGAGGTAGAGATCATATACGAAGTACAGGTCACCAATTCTAAGCCCTATGTACTAGATGTCGCCATGACCGAAGCCAATTTCTCAGCAGACTCGGTCGTCATCGTCGCCTCTCCTTTCAAAAAAATCGATGAAGCCCCACTTTCATTGCGTACCATTGGTACATCTGAAATCAAAAGAAACCCAGGAGGAAATCGTGACATCTCGCGCGTTATTCAATCTCTTCCAGGTGTCACCAGCACGCCAGGCTTTAGAAATGATATTTTGATCCGCGGGGGTGGACCCAATGAGAACCGATATTACATAGATGGAATCGAGACGCCTAACATCAATCATTTTGCGACGCAGGGTGCATCGGGTGGTCCCGTAGGACTGATCAATGTGGATTTCATTAATGAAGTGGACTTCTTCTCAGGTGCTTTTCCTGCCAATAGAGGTAACGCCCTTAGTTCCGTTTTCGAGTTTCGTCAGCGCCCTGCCAGAAATGACCGAGTGGGATTTACTGCGACCTTGGGAAGTAGTGACCTTGCCCTCACCATGGAAGGCCCTACAGGTGAAAACTCCAATTTTCTGTTCTCTGTTCGACGATCCTACCTGCAATTCTTGTTTCAAGCCATCGGACTTCCCTTCCTACCTACCTACAATGACTACCAATACAAACATAAATTCAGGATTGGAAACCGACACGAGATCAACATCGTGAGTTTAGGAGCACTAGACCAGTTTGCACTCAACACAGCGGCAGACTCTACCCCACAACAGCGATTCATCTTGGGGAATCTTCCCGTCCAAACCCAGTGGAACTATACCATCGGGGCGAGCTACAAATACTTCGCAGACAATGGCTTCCTGCAAGTCGTACTCAGCCGCAACATGATCAACTTCGATCAGTTTAAATTTCCAGATAACGATGAGACGCAGGAAAAAATATTTGACTACAACTCACAGGAGAGTGAGAATAAATTTCGAATCGAATATACAGGTAAGAAAAACGGCTTCAAGTACAACGTAGGAGCCAATGCTGAGTATGCACGCTACTTTGTGAATACATTTCAGCGGACTGGATTTGGAGAAATCGATTTTGAAACCCTCCTCCGACAATATAAGTATGGTGTCTTCGGATCTATCAGTAAAAAATTCCTGAAGGAGCGATTGATTCTGGCTCTGGGGCTAAGAGCAGACGGAAACGATTTCAATGCGTCTATGCAGAATCTAGCCAATCAGCTCTCTCCACGCTTCTCAGCTTCCTATGGCATCACCCCCAAACTCACAGCAAATTTCAATACAGGAATTTACTACCAATTGCCACCTTACACAGTGTTGGGATATAGAGACACGGACAGCAATGAGCTACTCAATCAGGACGTGACCTATATAAGAAATGAGCAAGTGGTTGGTGGATTTGCCTACACTACTGAGCAAAACTCAAAGATCTCTATAGAAGGTTTCTACAAATATTATCGTGATTATCCCTTCTTACTGACAGACTCTATTTCGCTTGCCAATCTAGGAGGAGACTTTGGAGCAATCGGAAACGAACCTGTGAGTTCTACTTCTGAAGGTCGCGCTTATGGTTTAGAGGTCTTGATTCAGCAGCGACTGTACAAAGGATTTTATGGAATTGTAGCTTACACGCTCTCATGGAGCGAGTTCCAAGACAACAATGGCGTATTTGTGCCTTCGTCATGGGACAATCGCCATGTCGTATCCTTGACCGCGGGTAAAAAGTTTGGCAAGAACTGGGAGTTGGGGGTGAAATGGCGATACAACAGTGGCACACCCTTTACACCTGCGGATACACTTGTTTCAGGCTTGATTTCTGTATGGGACTTACGCGGTCGTGAAATTCCTGACTTTCGACGCCTTAATTCCGAAAGAATCGCTGCCTTCTCTCAACTCGATGCGAGAATTGATAAAAAGTGGTTCTTTAAGAAGTGGAGTTTTAACCTATTCATCGACGTACAAAACGTATACAACTCGCGCATTCCAGGTCCTCCGACCTTAGATGTAGTCCGCGATGAGGCAGGAAATCCTGTTCCCCTGAATATTCCAGGTCAGGATATCCCGACGAGATATCAACTCAACTTTCTGGAGAACAATCTAGGTCTAGTCCAACCCACACTAGGAATTGTGGTGACCTATTAGGAATCTTTAGATAAAAGATATTTGGCAAAAGGTACGCTCGTAAGGGTACCTTTTTTATTTTTCAAGGCTGTAAGATCTTCTTGCCGCCCTTCTATTCTGTAGCTCTTTTACCAGTGGAGTGCTTTTCTCTCTTCGATCAATGGTACGACTTCGACGATAATTGGTCACATCTCTCAGATGAAGTTTTTCCTAGATGAAAGTAAGAATCTCATAAAAAACGTACCGAATGAAAGGGAAATATCAAACAATCATTGAAAAATATGGAATAGAGGTGGCTACTTTTTATCAATTTCTATCCTCCTCTGTCCACCATCTCGATACACTTTCTCGATACAAAAACAGGGGATAAGCCATATTTCTCCATTTATCCCCCAAAACTGACCGTTCATTTTTTTCTAAGCATTTGCCTATCAAGGTTTCAAAAATTCCGAATTTTTATTTCTAATAATTGTAATAAACTATTTATAGACTATACATATAAATGTACTAGAAAGCTGTTCATTTGTAACAAAGAAGTGAAAAATGAAACAGAAGACCACCCACAATCTAGTTTCTAGAAAAAAGATGATTTCTTCACGACTGCTTTCCTTCACAGGACTTTTTGTCCTCGTATTTTGTTCAGCTTACAATGTGCATGAAGAAAGCGGCGCAGAAAAAATCAATGGAATCGTGAACAGCTATGCAAAAGTCACAGCTGTTGGAAACAACTATCTCGACCTCGCGGATGCCAGCGCATTCAAAGCAGGAGATAGAGTCCTGATTATCCAGATGAAAGGTGCGATCATCCAAACGGCCAACGATTCGACCTTTGGTGATGTGATCTCATGGGGGAACTCAGGAAATTATGAGTTTGGAAAAATCGTTTCGAAAGAAGGAAATCGACTCGTTTTTGTCCACAAGATTTGCAAAACGTATGATCCATCACATGCCGTTCAGGTGGTGAGGGTTCCTGTCTACAAAAAAGTAGATATCGTAGGGACACTCACAGCCCAACCCTGGGACGGTGAGAAAGGTGGAATTGTGGCGATCTGGGCTACAGGTCGTGTGAAATTATTAGCGGGTATTGATGTAAGTTCGCTAGGATTCAGAGGGGGCCAATTCAATGGACGCGCCCGAGGAGGAGAAATGACCTATACGTGTACGATTGAATCAGGCAAAGGAGGAAGAAAAGGCGAAGGCATTGTCGAAACCCCCAATACTGGCTGTATCGGTAAGCAAGCCACTGGTGGTGGCGGAGGCAATAACCACAACGGGGGAGGTGGCGGAGGTGGAAACTTCGGTACAGGAGGTATCGGAGGACACGGATGGCTATCCAACCGACCAGGCAGACTCTCTGACCTGAACAAAGGCGGTCGCGGAGGACTTTCTCTTGCAGAACTTTATAAGGAGGGAATCACCAAACTATTCCTCGGTGGTGGTGGCGGCGGTGGTCACCAAAACAATGGCGCCTCCTACAGGGGAGGAAATGGTGGGGGCATAGCCATCATCAAAGCAAAAAAACTCATTGTGGACACGGAAGTGACGATCAATGCAGCAGGAGAAGACGCGCAAGACATTCGTGTAAATGACGGAGCCAGCGGAGGCGGTGCGGGTGGTACGATCTTCTTAGATGTAAATGAAATCAATGATCCAGAAAAACTGACCCTTCGAATTGATGGAGGAGATGGAGCCGACGTCATTACGAGAGACCAGCATGGCCCTGGCGGTGGTGGGGGAGGCGGAATCATCAACTCTCCTAGAGCCATTGATCCCAAAGTCACGATAGCCAAGCAAGGCGGAAATTCAGGAATCTTTATTTCCAGTGGGAGAAGCCCCAGCAATCCACACCATGGAACACCTCATGGAGCGACGGCAGGCCATGAAGGAGGCGTACTCGACAATCTCGTCATCCAAGAATGCTCTGCCAAACCTATCATCGACCTCAATGGAGATAATCCAGGAACCGATCGCAAGATCTCCTATGATATCCAAGGGACAACCTCCGATACGCAAGATTCCAGCTTGTTTGAGATCGATGACAATGACAATGTCTACCTCGAAGGGGCAGAAATAGAACTACTCAATCCAGGAGATGGAAATCTAGAATATTTGAAGCTGGGATTGGATGAGACAGCGATGAAACAAATGTCAATTACTGCCGAGTTTGATAGCAGCCAGCATAAGCTGATCCTGAGTGGTTCCTCTTTAGTAGAAAATTACCAGCAAACACTTTCTCAACTTCAGTACAGGAACGATGAGAAAATACCTGATCCCTCCGACCGTCTCATAGAGATTACAGTCGATGATGGAGGTGCGAAAAGTGAGCCCGCCTTCACGACAGTGACATTGACCACCAATCCGTTCTTGCCAGTAGAGTGGTTGTCATTCGAAGCTGAACCTATACTCGGGGCCACACAACTACGCTGGGCTACCGCTTCAGAGCAAAATACAGACTACTTCGATATTGAACGGTCTGTAGATGGAACGATTTTCACCTCCTTGGGGAGAACCAGAGCAGCTGGAAATTCGCAGAGTATCCGAAACTACCAATTCGTCGATGAAACTCTTGGAAGCATGCAAGGGCAGACACTCTACTACCGTCTGAAGCAAGTAGACCTCAACGGGATGAATGGATATAGTCAGGTAATCAAGTTCAGCCCAACAACCCAATTTTCTGATCTCACGTTCTCTGTCAATGCTGGAGGAAACGATCTATTGTCTGTCAAGACATCGCGAGGACTCGGAGTTGCAGGTAAACTAGATGTGCTGACCCTAGATGGGAAAGTCATGACTACCCATACGATTCCAACGAATCAACGTGAGGTACTGATCCAAACGAATGGATGGTCGCCAGGAACCTATATTTTCTCTCTGACAGAAGATATGGAGCAAGTTTCTAAAAAAGTTCAGATACAATGAATAAGACGATCCGCTATGTACACTTCCAGCATGAGATAAAACTTCACATGCTAAACTGTACCGTCTCTACAGCACAATACGTTAGTTTCTACTTATTATCCTCTTCATATAATTAAAAAAGAAAGAGCTGAATGCGTCATGCATACCAGCTCTTTCTGATTTATCGAAACGAGAAATGAAGCATCTTATTTGACACGAACAATCTCTCCTGACTTGATCTTCTGGAGGTACTTGTTCAATTCCTCTCTCACCTCTGGCATCAAAATCAGTACACCAAAGATGTTGGGGAATGCCATCGCAAAAATCATCGCGTCAGAGAAATCTGTTACAGCACCCAAAGTAGCAGCTGCACCGATCACGACGAACGTGCAGAACAAAACTTTGTAGACAATATCCGCTATACGACTTCCACCAAAGAGATAAGTCCAAGCCTTGAGTCCGTAGTAAGACCATGTAATCATCGTGGAGAATGCAAATAGGATCACCGCAATGGCCAAGATGTAATCAAAGAATGGAATCTGTGAAGCAAATGCTTGAGAAGTCAAGGCTACACCATCTGACGCATTAGGATCAAGGTGATTGTCTGTGATGATAATGACCAGAGCTGTCATCGTACAAACTACAACTGTATCAATGAATGGCTCGAGCAGCGCTACGATTCCTTCACTCGCAGGATGGTTTGTTTTCACTGCTGAGTGAGCAATAGAGGCAGAACCTACACCTGCTTCGTTGGAGAAAGCAGCACGACGCATACCCTGAATCAATACACCGATAAATCCACCTGCCACTGCAGTAGGCGCAAAGGCACCTGAAATGATCTCACCAAATGCACGAGGGATGTCACCGATGTTCATCCCTAAGATGATGAGTGCCGCCGCAACATAAATTCCAACCATGATGGGTACAATCTTATCCGTCACATTCGCGATACTCTTGATACCACCGATAATCACTACAGCAACCAAAGCTGCCATGATCACTCCAAACAACCATCCATCCATATCAATCAGGCCCAAATCACTGAATTGCTTATAGGCCTGATTTACCTGGAACATGTTTCCTCCTCCGAAGGAACCTCCAATACACATGACAGCAAAAAATCCTGCAAATACTTTTCCGAGCATCCCAAGTCCTTTCCCCTCGAGTCCTCTACTCAGATAGTACATAGGACCACCAGATACTTCGCCTTTCGCATCGATCGTACGGTATTTTACACCCAATGTACATTCAGCAAACTTGGAAGACATCCCCAAGAGACCTGCCATGATCATCCAAAAAGTTGCACCTGCCCCACCGATAGAAATGGCGATGGCCACACCTGCAATATTTCCCAAACCGACTGTACCCGAGAGTGCTGCGGTCAATGCCTGAAAGTGGGAAACTTCTCCTTTCTCATTCGGATCTTCATAAGCCCCTCTTACGACATTGATCGCCAATGGGAACCTACGGATGTTGACAAATCCGAAGTACAAGGTAAAGATGATGGCACCTGTCAATAGGACGATGACCACAATCGGAAGAAATTGGACCTTATTAACTTGGAAAGAATATGTCTTAGCGGGAGTAATCTTTTGCTTAGACTCAGGATTTTTCTGAATCTGGAAGTTGAAGTCCTCAACTGAAACACTTCCATCTGTAGCAACAGGTACAGTACGTGTATATCCCAAGGTGATTTTAGAAAGCGCAGAAGCATCTACTCCCAATTCTAAAGATTGGCTCTTGAGAGCAAGATCTGCTAGCTTCGCTTCATCTCCTGAGTATGTGATTGCTAGCTCTAATTCATCTGTTTCCTGATTGTAATTACGCTGAGAAATGGTCAGTTTTCCTCCTTCGAAATCAACCTCTTGTCCCAATGGAATGTCAACTTCCGTAGGGAAACTCAAGCTCATTCCACCTTCTTCTGTACCTCCCAAGACAAAGACTTTTCCAAAAGCAGGAGCATCTCCCTTTGTATAGGTAAGGGTGAAAGGCGGTGTCTCATAAAAAGATGGATCAGGACGACCTACTCCCACTTCACGTGTGATGACATCTTCCCCAAATTGTGGAGCATAAAATATGATGGCACTTACGGGATTGCCAAACTTGGCAAAGCCTTCATTAATTTTTTCATCGGTCGTGATCCGATCAATCGTAATGGTCTGCGAAATTTTGACAGGCTCGGCGATGACCTCTTCCACCTGGTTGGTGTCTAAAAGAGCAGGTTCATCTTGAGCATAAAGCAGACCCGAAGTTCCGATGAGGATGGAACAGAAAATCCATATAATACGCTTCATCATCCGGGAGTAATAAGTGATAGAATTTAGCTTGATGTAGTTAGAAAGTCTAATATATAACGAATGATTCGAAAAACCAGATGAGCAAGTAAGCATTCCCTCAACCAATTGGATAAATCGTTACAGTTTTCATACTTTTTTCATACTTTCAATTTTCATACACTTCCCTCATAATGAGCTTGTCATGAAGCGTCTATTTTATTTGATTGTAATCATTGGTTTACCTGTCATTGCCTATTTTCAGTTTGAAAATTATAGGGCACTGCATCCACCAGAGGATTACACTTTGACTCCAAATCCTGAGATCGATGCATCTTATCATGATCCCCAAGTCGTCCTGAACTATTACACGCTGCTCCAAGAGGCCAAGAGTTTTGCAGGATCATGTTGGGAGAATGATCGGTTCAATGTGAAGACAACCGACCCTGTCGATCCCGATCACCAAGAACTAATGGCACGCTATCATCAATACCTCGCGACAGCACAGTACATAGAGCAAAAGCTCATCCAGTCAGCTAAATGGAAAAAGGAGGGTTTCTCCAATGAACATATCCAAAAAATGGAGACTCAAGATCCCATGACTAGAATGCTGGAAAGATGGAAAGAGAACAGCATAGAGGTTGCAACAAAAGGGGAGAAAAATGAACTCGTATTCAAAGTCCAAGAAAAACTCAATACTTTAGGAATTACAATGCCCATCGATGGCGTTTTTGATACAGAAACAGAAACAGGCATCATGACATTCCAGAATCAAAAGGGGTTATTCCCCAGCGGAAAGATCGACATGATCACCTTTCGCACATTATTTGAGAATCAATCTGTTGAATAATATATGAAAGACGAAATGGCAGAAGAAAAAAATACGCCCGCTCCAGATCCTATGAATCAACTCAGTGCGATACAAAATATCATCATCGGTCCAGCTATGGCTGAGATGAAATCTAATATGGAAGCCTTTCAGAAAAATGTTGACAAACAGCTAGAGGACATCCACAAGAAGATTGACCAACTGTCAAAAGCCATAGATGACAACAAGCAAGAGGTAGGTACCAAAACTACACAAGTAGACTTGGGAGATATGCTGGTAGAGCTCGGAGAGCAACTCAAAAATCTGAAGAAATAGCTTTCTTCCCCTAAAAGGAAAAGAGAGGAGATTTTTATGCAAAATCTCCTCCCCTTTGTATCTATATCAATGGGTAGCCTCTTTATTCATTGCTAGTTCCAGAAGGAGCCACATCTCTGATCCGCTCGATATCGTGAATAAAGTATTTACTATCCCCCCAAAAGAATATCTTGACGTACTTCTCTTTATATAGAAGCTTCACCCTGTAGCCGCGCTCTGCTGCGCGCTCTATTTCTTCCCGCAGTTCGTCATCATTTCCATAAATTGAGAATTGCCAAATATTTGCATCCAGGTCTCCGTCAGCATTCGTACGGACTCCTCCTAGATTCATTTCTCCTTCATATGTTTTGATCAATTTTCCTTTTCGGCTAAACTTGATCACTTTCCCCACACGAAAACCATCACTATAAGCCGCATATCGTGCAAATAGCAGATAGCCCGTAGTACCCAATACAATCACTAATGTCACGATGATCGCTGCGCGGCGGAAAAATGTCTTGATACTCGTCCAAATCTTTTCCATGATGAAAACTGCTCTTTTATCTGAATGAATATGGATTAAGTGCGAAATTGGTGGATCTCCTATGATGAAATCCTTCAAGTAAATGATAAATCAAGAGGATTATATCTCATTGTTTTTATCAGCCGCTCCAAAATACGGATACCCAGGCATCAAAACGAATATTCTAGATATTTTCTCATGATTTGGTGCATGATTATATCAAATTCACATCTACAAGATCCTATACATTGGCTAGCCTTTCTTCTATAAGGAGTCAAAAGTTGAATCCATCGAGCATCTCGATCACATTTGGTTACTTTGAGTGTACCCCCTCGGCAATTTATTTTCAATATATTTACCATTCACCAATCCCAGACTTTGCGATTTGTGAATCATTCGACCAGATCACGAGCCGTCTGGGCTTTCAACATACATAAGAAGATTACTTGTTAATGAAAAACACGATTGGAATTCGAAGAGAAGATTTGGACAAAAGAGGAGAACGGCGCGTAGCCATCATCCCTGATGAGGTTCAAAATTTTTCAGATAAAGGCTTTCGTTTCATGGTCCAACCAGGGATTCATCCCGAAAGTCAGGAAGATAAAAGAGCCTTTGAAGACGAGGCCTACAAAAATAGTGGGGCAACTATCTCCCACTCTTTAGAAGATGCAGATGTGATTTTTGGACTAAAGGAAGTAAAAGCAGCTCAACTCCTCCCTGAAAAAGCCTATCTATTCTTCTCACATACACACAAGGGCCAAACCAAAAACCGTCCCCTGCTCCAAACGATGATAGATAAAAAGATCACCCTGATCGACTACGAACTGATGATCGATGCAGATAAGAGACGACTCTTGACTGCCTTCACCTATATTGCAGGAAATGCTGGCATCATCGATTCTCTTTGGACACTGGGGAAAAGGCTATCACTACAAGGAATTGAAAATCCGTTTTCTGATATTCCACAGGCTATCCACACTCGAAATCTGCAGGCGGTCAAGGACATTCTATACCGAGTAAGTCAAAAGATCAAAGCAGAAGGAACCCCTGAAGAGATCCCTCCTGTGATTGTTGGGATTTGTGGCAATGGCAAAACAAGTGCTGGTGCGCAGGAGCTTCTCGAATTCCTTCCCGTTGAAGATATTACGATAGATCAACTTTCTGAAGTACTTGAAAATGGAAGCCGACAAAAGATCTATCAGCTGGTCATGGATATTCCCCAGATGTATCGAGTCAAACCCGAACATGCAGCTACTTTTGAAGGGATGGATGATGCCGTATTGATGAATGCCTATTTTAAAGATCCGTCACGCTTTGAGACCAATCTTGACAATGTGTTTCCCTATGTTACCTGCCTTTTGAATTGCATCCTGTGGGCACCCAGTTTCCCTCGACTGATGACCCGAGCCCAAAGCAAATCTTGGTATGCCAAACACCAAACACTGCAGGTCATAGGAGATGTCACATGCGATCCCGAAGGAGCTATTCAGTTTTCAGCCGAAACCTGGATCGACGATCCCGTCTTTATTTACAATCCTAAGACCAATCAATCAACCAATGGATTTGAGGGAGAAGGGATTGCTGTAATGGCTGTGACGAATTTGCCCTGCGAATTTTCTGCCGATGCTTCGACGCGATTCTCGGATGAGTTAAAACCCTTCTTACCTGCGATATTCCTGGCGGACTATCATGCCGATCATGTGCACGAAGCAGATCTTCCACCCGAAATACAAGGTGCAACGATCTTGTGGAAAGGGAACTTCACAGAACCCTATGCCTACATGGAAGAATTCATAAATAGCTGATAATCAATGATTCCTTATATCTGTTGACCATTAGCTGTTAAAGAAAAAAGCGTCGGACGAAAAATTTTGCCCGACGCTTTCTATTTTCTACAAAATATTGTGAATCAATTATTTATTCTTGGATTTCCTGTCCTTCGTAGCTTCATCTATTCAATTTCTCCCTTTTACACACGTAAAATCAGCTACTTTTCATTTTTATCTAGATAAGAATGAAGCAGTTCATTTTAGAATTATGCGTTTCGCGTTTACGTCATTCTCAGGACGACTTTTATCCTATTTTAGGCCTTGAGATTTATAGAAATATCTTGAAGTCACCGCATGATCCGATCCTGAGAAGCTCCCATCACTGCTGATCCCCTGGCTCCCTAAAATTACTGGGCAGAAAGATGAATGTATAGATGAGTCTAAATTCCTACAGCATCCTATTTCACTCCTTATATACAGAAGAATATTTTGTGAGAATTATGAACCGTGGACTCCATGAGGGGAAAATGATATTTTCTATCCGAAAGATCTGAGAAAGTAGTTATACACGATGTAGACTTAGGTCATATTTGAAACTCCCCTTCTCTCAAACATACCCTTCCTTCTTACGCTACTTCCTTGTTATTCAATAATTTGACGTATCTTCACATTGGATAATTATGTTCATTTTTCTGATCTGCTGAAAAGTCGCGCTGAGAATCGTTTGAAGCATCAACCCACATGTATGATCAATTCGTCGCATTCTTAGGGCTATTATTTCACGAAAAACGGGCCTGAGAATCGCCTGAATTCCTGGGACACGAGTCATTATACATACAATTAACTCTCATGAACTTATTCGCACCCCTGTTTATAACTTTTTTAAAGGCTTGACAATCAGTCTTCGGTTATCCACGGTTTTCTATCTCTTTTTTGGGATAAGTGTAGAACTACCTGGATATCCTTTTCCACACCTATGTGGAAATCGATGATTTTGGTGGAAAAGTAGATGTTATCCCCAATGCCTGTGCAAAGCCATCAAAATGTAAACAGACTTTTCCACCTGATTTACTCAAAAGATCTTCGCCTTGACTTTTTTCCACAGACATGTGCATTTGTAGATAACTAAAAGATTAGTTGATTTTATATCTAAGAGAAGTTTTATTTCTAATAATAATTTTATCCTGATCATTGGAATAAATAGAATGGCAGATAAAGAGCGTATTAGGAGAGAAAATGTGTTTAGAGAGGCTAGTAAATCTCAATCAAACGTCTCAACATTCATTCACTTTTTGAAGAATCTTCTCTTTATGTAGATAGCTGTTGAAAAATGTGGATTAGTATAGACTCCAAGCTTTTTCCTAAAAAGTTATCCCTATTATCCACAGCCCTATTACTATTATTATAGATTTTAAATAAAGAAAAAGAATAAATAATAATCTGTGGGGAAAAGTGAATTGACAGAAAGAGGCAGATGAGCGCATGCCCATTTTCTGGGATCCGCTTTGAGGAGAAGCTTGAGCAATGACCCTACGTGAAGAAATCTACTTGAAGAAGACTTTTCCCCATTGTTTGCTTTGTGGAAAAAAGTTGTGATCTCAAGAGAAATCAGATATAATGATTTGAGAATCAAATTCTCATTTGAAAATTATGATAAACAGATTTGGGGATAAACCTGTTTATAAGTGGTGGATTACTGAAAAACAAAAATTGGAAGCATTCGACAAATGAAGATTTTCCGTATGTTTGAAGCCCTTTCGATATAATTCTGGTAAGCAAAATCCAATCCAATTCATTTGCAGCTCATCCTTTCACAGGATGTGGCGCTTAGGACTAACTCTCTCTTTCATGAAGCAGCCTGTCGAACAAAATCCCTCTGCCAACACTTCGCTCTCCTCTCTCGGAGAATTCAGATTGATTGAGCATCTCACCAGAGACTTCCAGTTTTTGGATGAGCGTGTCATCAAGGGACCTGGAGATGATGCAGCGGTGATCTATGGAGGCAAAGACAAGGTTCACGTGGTTTCCACAGATTTGCTTTTGGAAGGGATTCATTTTGATTTGGCCTATGTGCCGCTTCACTTACTGGGATACAAAGCGATCGTTGTGAATTTGAGCGATATCGTAGCCATGAATGCAGAGCCTTATGGGGTTACAGTTTCTATCGGAATGAGCAGTCGATTTCCTGTAGAAGCTGTAGAGGAAATTTACAAAGGGATCAAAGCCGCCTGTGACCAGTATCAAGTTACCTTACTGGGAGGAGATACAACGAGTTCTCAACAAGGCCTGATCCTCTCGGTCACTGCGATGGGAGAAGGGAAGGAAGAGGAGATGGTGTATCGAAATGGAGCAAAAGAAAATGACCTCATCTGCGTGACAGGAGATATCGGCGGAGCCTATGCTGGTTTTTTGGTGCTAGATCGCGAAAAGGCCGTTTATCTCAAATCTCCCGACCTCCAACCCGATCTTACAGACTACGAATATGTCGTAGGCCGTCAACTCAAACCTGAAGCACGTCTAGATGTCATCCGCACACTGAAGCAGCAAGGTGTTCAACCTACTTCGATGATAGACATCAGCGACGGGCTGGCAAGCGAGTTGCACCACATATGCCATCAAAGCCAAAAGGGATGTACCATCTATGCAAACAAGCTCCCCATCGACTGGCAGACAAATAAAGTCGGAGAAGAATTCGAAATTGGACCTGTCACTTTTGCCCTCAATGGAGGAGAGGACTACGAGTTACTCTTTACAGTTCCTTTGGAAGATTTCAAGAAAGTCTCTGCCATCAAAGACATCTCGGTCATTGGAAAGATTACAGAAGATCGAGATGTCCTCCAAGTCTTACTCGAATCAGGACAATCGGTAGATCTAGAGGCGCAGGGCTGGCAACATTTTAAGAAAGGTTAATCTACTCATACTTGACATTCATCTGAATACCTACTCATACTTATATGCATTCAATCATCTCTTATAACGTCAATGGGATCCGAGCAGCTGAAAAAAAAGGATTCTATACGTGGTTACAAGAAGAAAATCCCAATGTCATCTGCTTACAAGAGACCAAGGCACAACCTGAACAGCTGACAGAAGCTCAACTAAATCCTGAGGGGTATCATGCATACTGGCATTCGGCTATGAAGAAGGGATACAGTGGCGTGGCAATTTTTTCGAGAGAAGAACCCAAACATGTGGAGTATGGAATAGGCGTAGATAAGTTTGACAATGAAGGACGCGTACTGCGTGCGGACTTTGAGGATTATTCTCTGATTGGTTTGTATCTGCCTTCTGGCTCAAGCGGAGATCATCGGCAAGCAATGAAAGATGAGTTTATCATAGTTTTCAAAGATTATATAAAGGAACTCAAGCAAGAGTTTCCCAAGCTGGTCATTTCAGGTGACTACAATATTGTCCACAAGCCAATAGATATTCACGACCCCGTAAAGAATAAAAATAGCTCGGGCTTTCTCCCTCACGAAAGAGAATGGTTGACGGAATTCATGGATCTTGGATTTGAGGATTCTTTTAGGAAATTCCATTCAGAGGGAGACAACTATACGTGGTGGAGTTATCGAACACGTGCAAGGGGTAAAAATAAAGGCTGGCGGATCGATTATCAGATGATCTCCTCTGAACTTGCCCCCCAATGTACAGGTGCCTCTATCCTTTCTGATATTGTCCATTCTGATCATTGTCCCATCAAGATAGAGTTAGATCTAGGCTAAAGTTGCGTAGTCCTTTTTTCTTGCACCTAAAAAATCAGGATATCAGGCAAGTAGATTTGTGATTGTAGTGAGAAGTAGAGAAATTAAGAAAGCCATATACTACACACCGCCAACTTATTGTTTCTACCAGTTTCTATTGGAATCTTTTCTCGATAGTTTCCCATGCTCATTGTTTCATGAGCTCCATGGGAACTTAAGGGAGACTGTCTCGTTGAGATAAAGAACATCTATTATATCATGAATCAGCATCAACAGCTTCTTGACCAACGCTTAAAAGAATTTAGGAAAAAGTACTACACAGACAGAATCATACGTGGTTCGCTGATTTTACTTTTAGTCATGAGCTCCATTGCCTTTGTGGCTTTGTTGAGTGAAGGGCTCTTTGGTTTTTCTGCCCAAGTCCGTACTGGAATGGTTTTCTTATTGGGAGGAATTTTTTTGGCGGTATTGGGATATATGGTTTTACTTCCCGTGACGAAGATCATGGACTTGGGTAGCACCATTTCGGATTGGCAGATCGGCCAGATGGTCCAACGCTTCTTTCCCAATGTCAACGACAAACTGCTCAACTTCCTAGAGTTAAGGTCTGGCTCTCCTCAGGGAAATACGCTTGCTGCTGCAGCACTGGATCAAAAAGCAGGGGAGATTGCTCCTATTCATTTGAGTCAGGCGATCAACCTCAATGTCAATCGAAAGTATCTGTGGTTCCTGCTGATTCCACTTCTTTCTTATCTCGTGACATTTTTGGTCAATCCCGCATTCCTTACAAGCTCCTCTCATCGCCTGCTCAATTACAACGAGAGTTTCATTCCTCCGCCACCATTTACTATTTCAGTAGAAAATCTTCCTGAAGAATTAATTGCTGGAAATGATTTTCAGTTGGATGTAAAGGTAGAAGGAGATCAGTTACCAGCGGAACTCTTTGTATATGTAAAGAGTAATGAGGATGAAAATGCGCAATTCATAGATTATGGCTTGGACCGAAATTCTCCTGTTTCCTTCTCTTACCGATTCACCGAGGTAAAGGAAGGATTCTCCTTCTATATAGGAAATGCAGATGGCAGATCTGAAGTATACAATTTGAATGTGCTTCGTCGACCCTTTATCCGAAACTTTAAGATTAAAGTGACTTATCCTGCTTATACAGGATTGGCACCTGAATCATTTGAAGCCAACGTGGGGGACATCAAAGTACTCAAGGGCGCAAGAGCTACTTGGGAGTTACAGGCGCAGGGAGAAATCGAACAAGCACTTTTCATAACAGACAAAGGAGAAGAGGTTGCCTTCGAAAAGTCAGAAGATGGGAATTTCTTTAACCTGAAGAAACGACTACTGAAGGAGTTTCAGTACATGATCTCTTTGACTTCTACAGAAGACATTCAAAATGTAGACACCGTCAATTATAGAGTCAACATTCTTCAAGATCGTTATCCTTCTATTTATATCTTCTCTCCTACCAATGATTTCCTTGTGGACTTAGATCCCGTCATGCCGCTCGACTTAGAGATTGCGGATGACTTTGGATTCTCCAAGATGGAAATGGGATATAAGTTTGTGAAGTCAGGTGGAACGAGCGCGGTGACGGATGAGTTCCAGAGTTATCCACTGGCCTTCGATGCGAAGACACTCTTGCAGAAGCAGGCTTATGAAATAGACCTTACACAACTTGGACTATCCGAGGGTGACGAAATTGAATTCTTTGTAAAGGTTTGGGATAACGATGGAGTCTCAGGACCCAAAGAGGCGACGAGTGCTACTTTTAAGGCGGTGTATCCCACGCTAGATGCAAAGTATGAAGAAGCGACTGCCAAGCAGGATGAAGTAAAAGAATCTTTGGCAGAACTAAAAAAGACTTCGGAGAGTCTCAAAGAGTCATACAAGAAGATGCAAGAGAAGCTTCTTAATCAGAAGAATCTCAACTTCGATGATAAGAAAGAGATTCAGCAGATTCTGCAAGAGCATCAAGAAATGCTAGAAGAGATGAAGCAAGCGGAGAAGAACTTTGAGGAGGCGAAAGAGAAGTTGCAAGAGAATCAAATGATTTCAGAGCAGACTTTGGACAAATATGAGGAGCTCAACGAGTTCATGGAGGAGTTGGACAATCCCGAGATCGAAAAGATGATTGAGGAATTGCAAGAGAGGCTGGAGGAGTTGAATACTGAAGAAATCAAGGAGCAGCTAGACCAACTGCAATTCAATGATGAGGATATGGAAAAGAGTCTAGAGCGTACCTTAGAATTATTGAAGCAACTGGAAGTTCAGCAGAAGATAGATGAGGTAAGAAACAAACTAGACAATCTGGCTGCCAAGCAACAAGTCTTGGAAGAGAAGACCCAAGAAGCGGAGAGTTCTGAAGATTTAGATAATCTAGAGGATCGCCAGGAGGATTTGAATGAGCAGATGGAAGGAATTCAGGAGGACCTAAATGAATTGGACGATATGAAGTCCGACACAGAGACGCCTGATGAAGATGGGATGAAGGACATCAAAGAGAAGGGAGAAGAAACGAAGTCTGAAATGGAGAATGCATCAGAAAAGTTAGATGAAGCTTCCAAACAACAAGAAGAAGGAGGAAGGAAGAATAAAAAGGATGCTAACCAGCAGCAACAACAGGCTGGACAATCCCAGAAGAAATCTGCGCAGAAGATGCAAGAAATGTCTGAGCAGTTGAGCCAGATGCAAATGAACATGCAGAGTTCACAGGATCAGCAGAACTTGGAGCAGTTGAGAGAGTTGATTGAAAATCTGTTGACACTTTCTTTTGATCAGGAAGATTTGAGAAATGATGTCAAAGAGCTGAAGTATGGAGACCCGTCATTGAAGGACAAAAGCCAGAACCAAAAGAAGCTTCAGGATGACATGGGGCTTGTCAAGGATAGCTTGGATGCATTGGCGAATCGCATGTTCGGGATTCAGAAGTTTGTCCTAGATGAAAGTGAGAATATTGAGAGTAGCATGAAACGCTCACAGACATTCTTCCGGAATAAGCAGACGACGATGATCAATTATCATCAGCAAGAGGCAATGACCAGTATGAATAATCTGGCCAATATGCTCTCGCAAGCGATGTCCGACCTTCAGTCCCAAATGAAGAATGCCATGGCGGGTCAGCAGATGTGTGACAAACCCAATGGGCAGAAGCCCAATATGCAGGGCATTGGGAAGCAGCAGCAGCAACTCAACAAGCAGATGCAGCAAATGATGAAGCCTGGTCAAATGAATAGTGACCAGCTAAATAAGATGGCAGCCCAGCAACGAGCGATCCGCAAGCAGCTCGAAGAAGCCCAGCAGAAGATGAAGGGATCAAACGGGAAGCCACTAGGTGATATGGGGAAGGTCATGGAGGACATGAAAGAGACAGAGTCTGACTTGATCAATAAGCAACTGACACGTGAGACGTTGAAGCGCCAACAAGATATTTTAAGTCGTTTGCTACAGGCTGATCAGTCTGTGAGGGAGCGTGAAATGGACAAGAAAAGAGAGTCTAAAACAGGGAAAGAATTTGTACGTAAGTCTCCTGACGAACTCACTGTGGATGAGCTGAAAAGCAGAATCCGCCAGGAGATGCTCAAATCAAATAAGTTGGAATATTCCAACGATTTCCTCATCTTAATCGAACAATACTATAAAAAGCTCGAGCGCAGGAATGAGTAGCCAGTCTGATACAAAGAATCTACTTTTCAAGCAGATTTCTCTGGATAGTGATCCTAATGTGGTCCATACGGTAGAATCCTTGATCGACGAAATCCGGAATCAATTTGATTTCAAGGAAGACGTGTATGGCAATGTGATGATTGCAGTTACCGAAGCTGTAAACAATGGAATCATTCATGGAAATAAGATGGATCAGAGTAAACAGATCCACATTGACATTGAGAAGAAAAATGATTTTCGTCTCCTGGTTCGGGTAAGAGATGAGGGAGAGGGCTTTGATCATACTACACTGAAAGATCCTACTGCTCCTGAGAATTTAGAAAATATTGGTGGAAGAGGTGTTTTCTTGATGACCCATCTTGCCGATGAGCTGAACTTCTCAGATGAGGGACGAGTAGTAGAGATGATATTCAATATTTGATGGATAGGATTCAGTTTTTTTCAGAAGAAATTCCATTCCAAATAGATAAGGAGGATTCAGTAAAAGACTGGATCCTCCTTTTTGTGAAATCTGTGGGAGCGCATATTGAGCAGCTCAACTATATATTTATGTCAGATGAGGCGCTTCTTAAGATGAATCAGTCCTATCTATCACATGATTATTATACAGATATTCTGACTTTCCCTATGCGAGAGGATCCTGAGCTACTGGAAGCAGATATTTATATCAGCGTTGAGAGAGTAAAGGATAATGCGGCATCCATGGGGAATGAATTTAGGGATGAACTTCATCGTGTGATGATTCATGGCGTGCTGCACTTACTAGGTCAGGATGATCATGGGGAGAATGCTGAGATGATGAGAAAAAGAGAAGAAGCAGCACTTGCTTTGAGAATATTTTGAGTGTTCCACGTGGAACATAAAATAGGGTAATGAAGGCTAGTAATAAGATGTTCCACGTGGAACATCTTATTGTTTAAAAGCTATAGGAGTAAGAGAACATTTGTAGCTGGAATACGTTAATTTTGCTACTGAAATCAAGAAAAATCATGTTTCCTGAATACGATGTTGTAGTTGTTGGTGCTGGGCATGCAGGTTGTGAAGCTGCTGCTGCCGCAGCAAACATGGGCATGAGGGTCATGCTAGCGACCATGAATATGGGGACAATCGCTCAAATGTCCTGTAATCCCGCTATGGGAGGAGTAGCAAAAGGTCAGTTGGTTCGTGAGATTGATGCCTTGGGAGGATACTCTGGGATTGTGACAGATAAAACTATGATCCAGTTTCGAATGCTGAATCGATCCAAAGGTCCTGCCATGTGGAGTCCTCGTGCACAAAGTGACCGCATGCGTTTCGCAGAGACGTGGCGTTTGCATCTCGAACAAACGCCCAATGTCGATTTTTGGCAAGAAATGATCACAGGACTTGTTATCAAAGACAAGAGGGTAGTAGGAGTACACACACAGCTTGGACTAGAAATTCCTGCAAAAACTGTTGTGCTTACCAATGGAACCTTTCTTAATGGTCTGATTCATATTGGAGAAAAACAGTTTGGGGGAGGAAGAAGTGGAGAAAGAGCAGCTGTAGGCTTGACGGCACAGCTAGAAGGCCTTGGGTTTGAGAGCGGGCGAATGAAGACAGGGACGCCACCAAGGTTAGACGGTCGCAGCATCAACTGGGATATCATGGAGGAGCAGCCAGGAGATGATACGCCTAGTAAGTTTTCTTTTACTGATACGAAACCTCTTGCTCAGCAAAGACCTTGCCATATCACCTATACCAATCCCCAAACACATGAAATCCTGAAGTCAGGATTCGATCGTTCACCTATGTTCAATGGCCGAATCAGGGGCTTGGGACCTAGATATTGTCCCTCTATAGAGGACAAAATCGACCGATTTGCAGATCGTGAGCGCCATCAATTATTCCTGGAGCCCGAAGGATGGGATACCATCGAGGTTTATGTAAATGGATTTTCCTCTTCCCTTCCTGAAGAAGTACAACTTGAAGCATTGCATTCTATCAAGGGCTTAGAGAATGTGAAGATGTTTCGTCCGGGTTATGCCGTCGAATATGACTTCTTCCCTCCTACTCAATTGAAGCTTTCGCTTGAAACACAGCTCGTGGAGAACCTGTTTTTTGCAGGCCAGATCAATGGTACCACAGGATATGAAGAGGCTGCGAGTCAAGGACTCATGGCAGGGGTCAATGCTGCTCAAAAAATTAAGGAAGAAGATCCATTAATCATCCGAAGAGATGAAGGATATATCGGAGTCCTCATAGATGATTTGGTCAATAAAGGGACCAAAGAACCTTATCGGATGTTTACCTCTCGAGCGGAGTATCGTACGCTCCTACGTCAGGATAATGCAGATCTTCGTCTCACAGAGATTGGTTACAAAACAGGTGTCGCATCTGAAGCCCGCTATCATACAATGCTCGATAAAAAAGCAGAGGTACAACGCATTATAAAAGTTTTAGAAAGTACATCCGTCAGTCCTGATGAACTGAATACTTATCTGAAAGAGCAGGGAACTTCTAGTCTTAAGCAAAAAGTAAAAGCTCATTCAGTGCTGACCAGACCTCAGATTAGCCTTCGTGGTTTGATTCATTCAAGCGAATCTCTTCGTCAAGCTTTAGGAGAGGTGAGCGAAATTGCATTGGAGCAAGCAGAGATTCAGTCCAAGTATGCTGGCTACATCAGGAAGGAACAAGAACTCGCTCAAAAAATGATGCGATTAGATGAGGTAAATATTCCCACAGGTTTTAACTTCGAAAATCTTAAAGCACTATCATCCGAAGGCAGAGAGAAACTTTCGCAACAGCAGCCTGAAAACCTTGGACAAGCCTCTCGAATCAGCGGTGTTTCGCCTGCAGATATCTCTGTACTTCTCGTCCATATGGGGAGATAAAAATCGCTCTGAGAATTGCACAGAATCGCGTATGCTGTATAATGACACAGATACTGTTTTTTTGAGTCGCTTATTTGAGCTGTTTTTCCGTTCTTTTCTATGCTAAAAAGCTGATATACAAATAAGTGCTCTACTTAATTAAGTGCTTTCTGTGGTAGTGATTTGAGTGCATTATTTGGGAAAATTGTGCGGGTTGAAGCCAAAAATATGGATACACGAACTACTCCAATTGTACATTATTCTAAGTGCCCTGTTTGCCAAAGTAAGTCGATTCAGCTAGTTCTTTCTGCAAAGGACTATACTGTTTCGGGCCAATCATTTGATGTTTGGTCTTGTCAGAATTGTGAAGCAAGATTTACGCAGTCAGTTCCTGATGAAGCACATATAGGGTCCTTTTACGAATCGGAAGAATACATTTCACATTCGAATACCAGCAAGGGATTGGTCAATAATCTGTATCAAAGGGTTAGGAACTATACCCTTGACCAAAAGCAGAAACTGATCACATCCGTCTCGGGGAAATCCAAAGGAAGTATTTTAGACATTGGATGTGGAACGGGAGAGTTTTTGGGGAAAATGAAATCCATAGGCTGGGAAGCCAGAGGACTTGAACCTAGTGATACCGCTAGAAAACAAGCTCAAGAAAATCACGGTCTCCACATATCAGAACCTGCTGATTTATTCCAGTTAGAAGAGAATGCATATGACGTCATCACGATGTGGCACGTGTTGGAACATGTCCATCAACTCCATGGATATATGGATCAAATTCAAAAGATCCTCAAACCAGATGGAAAACTCATCATTGCAGTTCCTAACTATCAGTCACTAGATGCTGAATACTACGGAGACAAATGGGCCGCTTATGATGTGCCTAGGCACCTCTATCATTTTTCTCCTAAGTCAATGAATGAGCTTCTAGTTCAACATAGCTTTGAACTCATACAAGAAAAACCGATGCCCTTTGATGCTTTTTATGTGAGTCTACTCAGTGAGAAGTATCAGCATGGGCAAGCCAGATTGATTCCTGGATTTTGGACAGGCTTTCGCTCCTTCATGCGATCGAGCCAAAATGTGAAAACTTGTAGCTCTGTGATGTATATCGCACAGCCCCGAGCATAGGATAGGACACATCCATAAAAGTAAGAAGCCCCTACTTGCAAGAGTTGGGGCTTCTTTTATATGAAGTCTATGGGAGAGGAAGATGAATTATCCTATATGTACCAGGGTAACTTCTCGTCAATCATCTTGAAACCGCATAGATTTTTGTACTGACTACTTCTCTTCGTTCGCTCCAGAGTGATAGATTATAAAGTCGAAACGCTAAAACTTCGGTACCACCTCATACGGATACAATCCCATATGGATTCCTGTCTGAAGGAGTGCACGGATCGCTTCTCTCCCCTTTTCTCCCAAACTCAAAGAATATTCATTTACATATAAATTAATGTGTGACATCATCACTTGCTCATCCATTTCTTGTGCATAAGAGGCCACATAATCCATGACCTGATCTGGTTGATCGAAGGCAAACTGAATGCTGGACTTAAGGATTTCGGAGAGCGTATGAATTGTCTGTTTTCCCAGAGATTTTTTGGCCAGGATAGCACCTAGAGGAATCGGGAGGTTTGTCTTACTTTCCCAGTACTCTCCTAGATCTTGGATCAGCTTTAATCCTTCTTGTTGGTAGGTAAATCTATTTTCGTGGATGATGACACCAGCAGCTACCTCTTCACGCAAGATGGCCGGCATAATCTCATGAAAAAGATATTCTCTTTTATTGATGGCTTCTGGGGCATAGTATCCCAATAGTAAATTGGCTGTAGTGTTTTTGCCAGGGATAGCAACGGGAAGATTTTCCTGGATCAGCTGTTCTATAGTGAGCGGCTTTTTACTGATCAGTAGCGGACCACAATTGTGACCAAGCGCGCTTCCCGAATTTAGCAAAGCATAGGAATCTGTGAGTTTCCCAAATGTATTGTAAGATACTTTGATGATGTCCGCCTCTTCTCGCTGTGCCATTTGGTTGAGGTGGAATATATCTTTTAGAATGGGTTGGAAGGAAAGTCCTTTTGTATCGACCTGACCCTTGACCATAGCTTGGAACATAAAGGTATCATTAGGGCAGGTGCTAAATGCGACAGTGAGATTCTTCATATATTTGATCCTTGCGTCTTGTTAAACGCAGGACAATACATTTGGTTTTTACTGACGGATACTTGGCCGAAGTTTTAGATCATGAGATGAGCCTGATGATAAACCAAAGGGATGATATTATCTGCAGGTACTTGCGAGGGATCTAAGTGATAGGCAAAAATTTCATAGTCTTTCATGTAAGGAATAAGATCCTGATAGTAAACGTGAACAGCAGTAGTCTCCTCAAAAGTCATTTCATGAAAAACACGAATAGGCTTCCCTTTTCCCTTGTAGTATGCTAGATGATAGAAGACGACATCGGAATCTGCTAGATCACCCGAGAAGGCCACTATTTCGTGATCATCTTCGAAAATATATCCGAAGCTAGGGGCATCGGGAACATGAAGGCCGAATGTATCAATGGCTTCTAATCCTGGAACTTCAGCAATAGGAATGAATTCGACATAAGCCTCAGGATCATTGAGACCCAATGTCAGAAAAGCTCTTAAGGTAGCTTCGAAAGAAGAATTGGGAACAATGATTCGCGCTTTTCTAGGTTCGGGAGAAGCGAAGGTATGGTGTAAGATGGTCGTGCACAGACTGCCGACATGATCGTCATGAAGATGTGTGACGAGGATATAGTCTATCTCTTCTAGCATCTCTTTATCCCTAAGAATAGGATAAACTGTATGTCCGCAATCTACGAGAATACGAGATTCGTTTAGTTTTATCCATAAGGCGGAATTTCCATACTTGTAATCAAAGGCACCACCTGTTCCTAGGAATTTTACATCCATAAAGCTAGAATGAGTCCTACAAATTTCTAAATCAAGCTTGTTCGAATTATGCAAAGTAAGTTACAATTAGAATTCGTAAATTTTCATGCTTTTAACATATAATCCTTCTTTTATGATACAATCGATGACAGGTTATGGTATGGGATCATGTTCATCTTCCCATTACAATGTGACCGTCGAATTAAAGTCCCTCAACAGTAAGTATCTCGAACTGATGTTGAAGTTGCCTCGAACTTATATGAAGTATGAGACGAAGCTGCGGACGCATCTGACCAAACAACTTCAGAGAGGGAAGGTCACTATGGTCATCAATACAGAAGTATTATCGGGTGATAAGCGTACACTCAATATAAACCAGGAACTGGTAAAAAAATATTTAGATGAACTGAATGAACTGGCAAACTTCCTAGAAATTCCTGCCAATACGAGTTTGGACCTCTTATTGAACCTGCCAGAAGTCATTCCGACGGAGGTCGAGCAAGAAGATCCCGAGGAGTGGAACCTGATCGAGCAGGCAACCAAAATGGCCTGTGAGAATTTGCTCAAGTCACGGATGGAAGAAGGAAAGGCATTAGATGTCGATTTGAAAGGACGTGTAGTTGCAATTGGGAAAGGATTAGAGGAAATTAAATTACTGGCCCCAGTCAGGATGGAGAACATTCGTTCTAGAATAGGTCAGTCTCTCGATGATATTCGTCACAAAGTAGAAGTAGATCCCAATCGTTTTGAACAGGAGCTTATTTTCTATATGGAGAAATACGATATCAATGAGGAAATTGTCCGTCTCTCTCAACATCTTAAATACTTTGAGGAGTTAAGAGAGAAAGACAAAAGCAATGGGAAGCAGTTGCAGTTTCTTTCGCAAGAGATGGGACGTGAGATCAATACCATTGGTTCCAAAGCAAATGATGCTTCCATACAGCGACATGTGGTAGGTATGAAGGAGGAGCTAGAAAAGATTAAGGAGCAAGTGCTCAATATTGTGTAATAGACGATTCCTTTGGGACAATCCAAAAGGATGATTTCAAAATCTGTGGTGAGATGTATATCCTTGCCACAGATTTTATCTACTGCATTGCGCAATAAACTCCCAACAAAAGCATTCGTGATTGTGTCTAATACTAAATGAGAATTGAGATGAAGCTTCTATCCGTATCTCTGATATTGCTACTCGCACTTTCTGTAGGACTTTATAGTTGTTCTACGGAGTTAGAAATTTTTGAGGAGCCACAAGATATATGGGTAGTCTATGGGGTGTTAGATCCACAGAAACAGAAACAGATTATACGTGTCTCCAAGGTTTTTCAGATTGAAGCGGATGCTTATGTATTCTCAGAGACATATGATCCTGCTGAAAAAGGATTGAAAGTAGTTCTGGAAGGTGGTGGTCAAACTTGGGAAGCGAAAGAGGTAAATGATGTCGTCAAAGATACAACCGTGGGAGATTTTGGTCCCTTGACTACCTACTACGAGATTGAGACAGTGGATGATGAAGAACTGCTTCCTGGTGTCACCTACTTCTTGAAAGTGACCAAACCAGGTGTAGATACATTTTCACTTTCGGCGCAGACGACGATTCCTCCAAGACCGAAAGTACTTTCTCCCAGAACCACTACCCTGCGTGGTGAAAGATGCCTTCACGTTCTAGCGATTGAAGAAGACGTTTTTGTTAGATTCAATCCCAATCCTGATAAGATCCCTGCAAACCCTCTTGGTTTTCAAATTGAGGTAAAGGTCAAGTATTTCAAAGATGGAAAATTTACTTCTTCTTCTTATGGACCTACCCCTATTTTCTCCCAAAATGAAAATTGCAATTCAGGGGGTAACAAGTTAATCTGTCGCAACTTGAAAAATGGAATTGTGTTGGCAGGCTTGAGGGCACAATTTAAGGAAGGTTCTACTTACGATTATGATGATGATCCTACGTGTGGCCCCCTTTCTGTAGATTTGGTTGAGTCAGTAGAATTACAGATCCATGCACATGACACAGCATTGACCAACTATATTTTGGTCAACACGCCTCAGATCAATAATCTCCAGCAGATCCGACCTGAGTACAGCAACATTAAGGGAACAGGAAGAGCACTCGGAATTTTTGGTTCTACACAAACACTCAGAATTCCTGTAGCGATTTCTCCCTGTGCAGAGTATCAATTTTATTTGAGAGAGAATCGTCCCGCAACTTGTCCCATTAGGTAGGAATCTCAGACAATTAGCTTCTCGCTTTATTTTCCTTTGAAGTTGGCTTTTCTTTTTTGGATAAATGCCATCACACCTTCGAAAAAATCTTCGCTCACGAAGTTGACTCCCTGATGTACGGCTTCAGCCTCTAATGCCTCAGCCAATCCTTGCGTACTCCCGACGCGGAGATTTGCCTTGGTATGCTGAAGGGCAAGAAAAGGACCGTTAGCCAATCGGTTGGCCATGTTGATAGTGTGGGTTTCGATTTCTTCGTCTGGCATTACGCCATTGACCAAGCCCAAAGCCAATGCTTCCTGAGAATCAATGATGCGATTGGTCGCCATCAATTCAAAGGCTTTGTGATATCCTATTTTGTGTGGCAAAAAGTAAGCTCCTCCTCCATCGCTCGATAATCCGATACGCGTAAAAATTTGACTGAACTTCGCACTTTCACTTGAGTAGATGAGATCGCAAGCCAAGGCAAAATTAAATCCTACCCCTACACAAGTTCCCTCTACTTGAGCGATAAAGATTTTATTCATTTCACGCATCGCAATGATCAAGGGATTGTAGGTCGCACGCAGAAAAGCTGTCACATCAAATCCTCCTCCTCCTGCCAAAAGCGAAGGATCTAAATCTGCCCCTGCACAAAAATTTCCCTCTGCTCCCTTGATGATGATCACCCGACTGTCGTCTTCTTGAGTATTCAAGATCTCGTCGCGAAATTGGCTAGCCATTTCATTGGTGATCGCATTTCTTCGCTTGGGTTGATTAAACGTGATAGTCTTAATAAAACCTTCTTGGCTGATGAGTAACTTTGAGTCCATGTGTGTGAGGATCTGAAGTGGTGATATAAGATAGTGATGAGAGCGGATCAAAATGTTATGCTTGCATACAATATACAAAAGGAAAGTTGAGTAATTAGAATCTCGCTGATAAGATGTGGTTGGATTTCTTCCTTTTCGTAACTTCGCATCTCAAGTGCCATATAAAGATTAAACCATCCATGAGTGTACTTCGACTGAAAATGAAAACCGATCCACTTTGGGTCAAGCATATAGTAGAGGGGAATATTGAAGAGATTTTGACCGATCATGCCTACTGTGAGCAAAAGGCAGCTTCTTCTGCTATTTCTTTGATTGTCCAGTATCCAGAGCATCCAGAGCTGGTCGAAAAGATGTCTGATTTGGCCCAGGAGGAAATGGGACACTTTCGCATGGTTTTTCGAGAAATTCAGAAGAGAGGATTTTCGCTCGGCAAAGAACGAAAAGACTCCTATGTCAATGAATTGATGAAATATATCCGCACGAAGGGAAAGTCTCGCGAAGAGTCCTTGGCGGATAAGTTGCTGTTTGCGGCGATGATCGAAGCGCGTAGCTGTGAGCGATTCAAAGTATTATCTGAAAATATAGACGATGAGGGGCTCTCCACTTTTTATCACAAGCTCATGATTTCGGAGGCACGACATTATACGATGTTTATCAAACTGGCCAGGGAGCTGTGTCCCAATATCGACGTAGACCAAAAGTGGGCAGATTTCCTCGAATTTGAAGGAGACGTTATTTCTCGATACGGAAAAGGAGAAACCATTCATGGATAGATGGTGCTATCTCCAGTTATTCCAGCTTTGTTCATAATACTGAACGAGAATCTGATTTTCTAATTGATTAATTTCTAGTGGCGTCTCTTCCATATCCTTCCCAAATTGAAAGAGTGTGGGAATCAGATCAGGAGAAAGATAACGAAATCCATGTGTCGGAAGATTCTCTTTCACTCGTTCAGTAATTTGTACCTGAATATTTTTGTCGAAGGTAGAATCTTGTGGAACCGTGGAAGGCAGCAATTGGGATAAATTGTATCCCCACTCTCCAAAGGTAGGGACATAGGCGTGGTAAGCAGAAGTCTGTGGGAAAACAGATTCCATTGTTTGATGGATACACCAGAAAGCTTTTGCTGCAAAGTAGGGAGAGGTACTTTGTGTCACGATCACGCCGCCCATGGCTATTCGCTTTTTGAGGAGTGTATAAAATTCTTTAGAATACAGCTTCCCAAGGCTTACATCATTGGGATCAGGAAGGTCGATGATGACCACTTGATAGATGTCGCTACTCTCTTCTACAAATTTGTACGCATCTTGATTGGCGATGAAGACTCTTTCATCTTGTAGCGCTCCCTGATTAAGTTGTACGAACTTGGGATGATTTTTCCCCAAGTGGGTCATTTCTTGATCCAGATCTACAAGGGTTACTTTTTGCACACCTGGATATTTGAAAATCTCCTTTGCTGCCAATCCATCTCCTCCTCCCAGTACCAGGACATGCTCAGGATGATCGACCAGACTCATAGGAATATGAATCAATGGTTCATGGTAACGGTATTCATCTTTAGAGGAAAATTGGAGATTGCCATTGATGAAGAGTCGTGTATCCTGATTCCATTGCGTCAGTGTGATCTGCTGATATGGTGTCTGGCGAGAAAGCAAAATAGGATCTTGATATAGGAATTGCTCGAAGAAGCCCGTGAGCTGAAAAGAGAAAATAAAGCCTACAATTAACAAGATACCTCCCAAGAGATTGGTCAATCCTAATCTTTGCGGAAAGCGGAGATCCTTTTTGAACTGCCAAATATTGATACTCGCCACAATGAGATTGAGTAAACCCACGAAAAAAGCCGTTCGCATAGTCCCAAATGTGGGAAGGAGAATCAGGGGAAATGCGAGCGACGCCACAAGTGCACCTAAATAATCAAAGGATAGCACTTTGGCCATAGCATCCTTTAAACTTTCATATTGTCTGACGATCCGCGTAAGAATCGGAATCTCTAACCCAATCAAACTCCCTAAGCATACGATGAGCAGAAATGCCACACCATAAAAATAGGAGGTGAGAGAAAAAGCCATGTAGAGCAGCAGAGTGGCAAATCCTCCTATGATGCCCAGCATAATTTCGAATCGAATGAACCAATCGATCAAATCTTTTTGAATGTAGCGAGAGGCATAGGAGCCGATGCCCATGGAGGAGAGGAAAAGTCCGATGACAATGGAAAAATGTAAAATACTGCTGCCCTGGAAATAGCTTGTGATCGTACTGATCAGCAGTTCGTAGAGGATTCCGCAAATTGCGATGATCAACACGGAGACTAGGAGAATGGGAACTTTTTTGCTCGACAGTTGATTCGAATCTACATGCTCTTCTGTAGCGTGCATCATATTTGTAGGAGGGGACCTTATTTGAGTTGAGAAATTACATCATATATAGTAGAATGCATAACATCTTTGGCAGGCTTGAGCTTGATCCATCTGGGATAGATAAAAATGGGTCGGTCTTCTTGTATATGATAGACAAAGGTGTAAAAAAGGAAATCGTGACGAGGCGATAATGCATAGTATAAACTGTAAGGAAGTGCAGGAGGAAAAATAATTCCTGCGCCCAGGATCAATGGCTTGCTACTGCGTGGTTGTGTATAAGAAAGTCCACCTGTCCACACAAAATAAGGCGTTTGATAGTCCTCTGCCATTTTCTGCATTTCTGTGTAGTACAGACTCATCATATCAAGTTCGTCGTGCTGCGTTTTTTCCCGGATATATGCCTTGAGCGCCATTACATTTTGATAGGTATCTATATCCTGAGGCGAGATACGGTGTGGGGTAAGAACTTGATGGTGTATGCCTACCTGCTCGCTATATTCCTGTAAAAGAACTTCCAACTCAATTTCCTTTTGTGCAGATTTTTTGTAGTCGATCAGGTTGTACATCCGTGTATCCTGAATCTGAAAAAAGGGATCAATATAAATCAGACTATCCAACCCTAAATGTACACCCTGAAGTGCTGCAGCTTTATCCTGACTATTAGCAGATGTATTTACAATGATAGGACGAGCAGCTGAAGGGTTGGATTTAGGCAAACTTTGAATGAGCGAATAAAAATCTTTTTCTTCCCAGATAGTAGACAAAGCGGTTCTGAATGTTTGTTGGTCTGATTGAAGCTCATTAGGACTCGTCTTTAATACTTGGAAATAATCTTCCGAAAAATAGATCTGAATAAATGCCATCAAGAGCTTATGGAGCTTTTTTTGAGTTTCTAGTGTGGGTTCTTTTCTCCATACATCATACAGATATAGCAAGGCCAGGACATGTTTAGACTCATCGCTCAACAATTCAAAAAATGTAGCGACCTTTTTATTTTCCCCACGCATAAAAGCAGCATCTTCATGAATGTCCCAAAATTTTCCTGCATTGCTGTACTCCGCAATCCCATACAGTGCATGTGCTGTGACTCGATCTAGATAGGAAGTATTTGAAAATGAAGGTCTCAGGCGATAAGCCCACAGGAATGCATTTTCATATTTTCTCTCCTCCAAAAAGATACTGCAAAGCTCTAATTGACATCGCGCTTTGATATCTTCAAATAGCGTTTCAGCTTGAATAAAATATGGTTTAGAAGATGAGAACAAAGGTTTTACTTTTCTTCGAATGAGGAGTTTCCGTTTTTTGGGAGAAGGATGTGTACTGGCGAGAGGACTTGCAAAATCACCATCAGATAATCCCTGAGATTCCATCATTTCTAGAAAATCAGTTTCAAAGTTTATAGAATCGATCCCTACACTGTCAGGATGAAATATGCGAACAGGGGCAAATGAGGAAGGATCGAGTAACAGATCAAAAATTTCTACAGCTGCCACAGGTGCATAGGAAGATTCAAGAAAGATATTCAATCCTTCTTTGTCTGCGGTTTCCTCAATTTCTTTAGAGTAATTGAGTTTCTCTATGATGGAGTTTTCAACTTGTCGATCCTTAGGTTTGAACAGACCTTGAGAATAGGCGGGCTGTCTGTTAAGAAATATTTTGAGAGGATCTTGCGAAACAAAATGTGAGATTTCGTGCGATAATATATAAGCCAGTTGTGCTTCATTTTTGAGATGTGCCAGGAGTCCTACATTCACCAGAATGTATCCGTTGCTTGTCGTATAAGCATTAACGGTAGAAGATCGCAAAACGTGGAACTTCAATTTTTTCCTAAGTTCAGGTTGATTTTCTAGCAAGATGTCTGCTACCCGTGACACATATTCACTAGCAGGATCATGAAATAGGATTTTTCCACTGGATAAAAGCTCCCTTGTCTGATAATAATTGGTTTGATAAAAGCCTTGAATCAGTTTATTCGATTCAGGGATAGAAAGGTGTTGGATGAATGAATCGTAGGTGAGATTGAGGAAATCTTGAGGAATAGGGGCTTGGCTTCGTAAAAATGGGTAAGAGATGTCTGTAGGTTGGGCATGGCATGGAAGTAAAAAATACAACCAGGCACAGCTCCAACATATCCATCTGAGAAGAGGGAGGTACATAGGGTCGACATCTTTAGGATTAGCAATCGATCTGCTTGCGCGTGATTTGGGTGTCGACTTTTTGAGCCGATTGACGAGGCGTTTTCAAGATCAAAAAAGGATAGGTCAACGCTTCGGTGAGCATACAATTTTTTCCTGGGAGCTCGTATATCGCTTGTAAACGAAACATGCTAGAATCCAACTGTAGGCTTTCCGCTTTGACTTGGTATCCACCCGTGGTTTTCATTCCCATGAAGATGGCGATTACTTGATATTGGCTGAAATCTACAGAAATGGGTTCAGGAACAGGAAATTGATTTTGGTGAACTTTTTTCCAGAGAGCTAACCAGAAGGTCTCGTTGTCAATGAATTGTACGCCTTCTTGCTCCATAGCAGATTGCGAACCAGAGCTGATTACTTCAAATGTGACGGTATCCATTTTACTACTGGGGTTGGAAACACCCTTAGAGGACTGACATGCAGAGACGATACCAAATACCCCAAGCCACAAAAAGATCCACTTCTTCATATGTATGAAAATAATAAAGAAATGAATAGTTTCCAGACAGAAACGCTCTCTCTATTACCTAGATACTAGACTTTGATGCAGATATTTTTATGGATAGGTAAAAATTCTGTGGTTAAATGACCGCGCTCGCATGGACTCACGCTAGAAAATTCTCAGTCTCTCAAAAAGGAGAATTTATACAATCTTGAGAAGGGTGCGGAAAGAGACGAAACGGTTGCCATATCTTTCTTGGTGAGATTTACGTAAAATAGGAGCTTCCTCGTTCTCGTACTTCTGATATTTTTCCATGGATTCGCAGAGATACTGGATGTTGTAAGTGACCATGGCAGGATCTACGATAGGATCCAATAATTGTTGAATCTGGAAGCTCAAAAAGTATCCGGTTTCCATGACTTCTGGAATATGTATTTCTTTCATCCAGGTAAGCCATTCTTCCTCGATTCCTTTGTCTAAGGATATGGTGACACTATAGTTAATCATATTTGCGAATTGATAGACCAAAGGTTGTTGCAACCTTGTAGTGATTCGGGAGACTTTAATGTGTAGAAAATACCCTGAATCTCATTCCGCGAATTTACCTAAATATTTATTGGAGAGTGGAAATTGTTGGGGATAAACTGTGAATAATCCTATCTTGAAAAGTAGATCCTTTGCTCTCCAAATTTCATGATCCCTCCTATGAAGCGTAAAGTTCAAATTATCGTCACGGCTAGTATGTTGATTTTAGTTGTGGCGTATCTAGCAACAAAGAATGAAAAAGTATCTCCATTCGGTGCTGTATATCTCCCCGAAGATGTAGAAACATACCTAGTCTCTGAATGGAATTGGGTGCATACTGTAGATCCCTATGACGGCGGAAAAGATTATGATACCTCTGAAGACGCCTATCGATCTTTAGATTTAGCAGATGATGGGACTTTTACAGAAATATCCAAAGAGCAGGTTCAAGAGGGAATTTGGATGCTGAATAAAGAAAAAGATGCATTGGCGCTGATCTATGGGAAGGAACAAAAAGCCAGTGTGGATCTTCGGCGAAGAATAGCCCCACATAAGTACCGATATAAATTGAAAAAGCTGACCCAAGATTCTTTGATTTTGGCAGTTCAAGGCAGGCATGGATATGTCATTGAAACGTATCTTGCAGGCGAACTAGAGAATGAATCGTACCATACGGAGCATGATGAAGGATAAGCAATGGGTATTTCCTGAGTATGACTTGAGGATACAGGAAAAAGAAGGGCAGCAGTTTGTTTGGGATGTATTGAGGAAAAAATGGGTAGTCAACCAACCAGAAGAATGGGTCAGGCAAAAGTTGATTCACCATCTGATGAGAGACCGTCTGATTCCTGCGGGACTTCTGTCGATAGAAAAAGAAATTACCTATCATGGCTTGCCTAAGCGTATGGATCTGGTGATTTATAATCGATCGGCTCGCCCCGAAGCCTTGATTGAGTGCAAGGCACCCGAAGTTTCCTTTACCCCTAAGAAAATTCAAGAAGTCCTCCTTCAGATCAGCCGTTACAACGATATCCTTCATGCCCCGCATCTCATCATCACCAATGGCTGGCAGTGGGCCTGTTTTTCACTGAATGAAAAGGGGAATTATCGCTTTTGCCCTTCGGGATGGTATGAATAAGACTAAGATCATGTTTGAAACTTCACACCTACGATAAGTTTGAGCCTTTAGAGCCTGAACTTTATTGTTCCAAACATGGTCTAATAGAATCAGGAACCAATACTGAAAAGAGCTAGTTTTGTGCATCGCTTGATTCCTAGCTTACTGCCAACTAGTTTTGACCAAACTTCCCTCCTCAGGATCGTTTTCTATATGCAAATAAGTCTGGATATCCTGCTGGAGTTCTTCTACGTGGGAAATCAAGCCAACGATTCGATTCTCTTTCCGCAGTGCTTTGAGGGTTTGCATAATGATTTGGAGGGCATCTTTGTCTTGCGAGCCAAATCCTTCATCTAGGAAGAAGAAATGTTGATCTGCTTTGGCGCGTTGTTGCACCTGATCAGACAGGGCCAGCGCCAGGCACAAAGCTGCCTGAAATGTCTGTCCACCCGAGAGTGTTTTGATGCTCCGCCTTTTGGCTCCGTTGAGAAGATCACGAACGTGAAAATGATTGTGTTCATCGATTTCTAGAGAAAGTGCATTTCGAGTGAGCTTGGTAAAACGTGTATTGGCCGCCGCGCAAAGATTTTCCAGGTACATGGTGGATACATATTTGACAAACCCTTTTCCTTTGAACATCTGTTCGAGGATTTTCAGATTGTCTTTCCGAAGCTGGAGTTTTTCGACCTGTTTTTCGAGCGCATATTTTTCTTCTAGCTGTCCAGAAAGCCATTTGATTTTCTCGATGAGTCCTCCGATTTTTTGCTTCAGGGTATCCATTTCCTTTTCGCGTACTGCGATCGCTAGATCTAATGTACGTGCTTCCTCTGGATTAAACTCCTGATCTCCAATCTCTTCTTGAAGATCTTGAATGCTAGTTTGGCAGGCGGTTAGTTGCTGATCAAAGGTATCAATGGCTTTGCGCTCCCTTTCTATATGGATAGGTTGATCTAGGACTGCTTTTATTTCGTGGATGGAAGCAAATTTCGATTGTTCTATTTCTTGATTGAGATTTTCAAAGAGTGTAGCCGTTTGCTTAGCCAATGATTGGACATGCTGCTGCTCTGAGTGAAGCTGTCCTGTGAGCGTATGAAGATTTTTCTCAATCTGCTTGAGTTGGTCCGCAAAGCTTTTGTAGGTAGTTTCGATGCCTTCATATTGAGCGAGCAAATCTTGGATCTGTTGCTGGATTTTGGAATTTCCTGATGGAACGATCTCTTCGTATGATAGAACGGTTAATTGTTGAAATCCTGCTTCAAACTTTCCTGAGAGGTTTCGCTCATCATTTTGCAACTGGATAATCTTTTGGGTGTAGGAAATAGCTTTCTGATCTAGGTTGGAAAGCGTGGCCTGTAGCGCTTTTTGATCGGTCTTTTTCTCTTGTAAAAGTGTACGATCTTTTTTTCTGCTGGTAATTTCCTCTTGGATATCAGATTCAGAGATTCCCTCAAATGCCTTCCAGATAAATTCTCCTTGATGTTGCGTCTGCTCTTGCTCTAGTTGGAGCATTTCTGTATTTACGGATTTTTGCTCCTGCGCAAACTGTAGGGCTTGCTGGACCAGATGCTCAATTTTGGGAATCAGTCCTTGAAGGAGGTCTCGTTGACTTTTTTCTTGGGTAAGGGTGGTTTGTAGCTTTTTGAGCTTACGTTGGAACTGATCATTGTGAAATTTGTCAGGATGATGCTGACTCCCGCACAAGGGACAAGGCGCGCCATCTTCTAGTTGTACCGCAAACTCTTGGAGCTGTTGCTTGACAAGCAATGACTGAATTTGACTTTCCTTTTGTTGGATACTCGTTTCCCATTCTATTTTTTCATTTTGTAGGAGCTGTTGTAATGCCTTGATGGGTTGATCAAATTGTCGAGGATCTAAAGAAGTCTGGGTAAGAAGCTGCTGTTTTTCTTTCTTGGCTTGATCGATTTGTGCTTTGATCTTGTCTTTTTGCTGAAGTAGTCGTTGCGCCTGCTGTGTCAAGAATTTCTTTTGCGTAAACCAATTTTGTACAGCTCTTAGCTCATCATCGTTTTGAAGCTTCTTTTCCAGTACATCTATTTGTTGGTTTTCCGCCTCTAAAGTTTGTTGATGTTGGGCTTTCTCTTTTTCTATCTGTGCGATTTCTAGTTGACCATTTTGTATGCGTTCATTCAGTGCTTCGATATTTTTGTGAAGCGCACCTAGCTCCAGAATGGTCTGCAGTTCTTTGGCTTGTGTTTGTAAGCTGTCTCTTTCCTGATAGGTTTTCTCGATGCGTTGGAAGGTGTCTCTTTTCTTATCAAAATCTTGCTTGCGTTTTTCTTGATCTTCCTTTAATGTCTTCACCTTCTTTTCAGACACTCCTACTTGCTGAGTCAGCTTATGGTATTCTTTGAGACGCGCATCAAATTGCTCTAGGCATTGGATATAGGTTTCCAGTCTCTGACGGCGCGCTTCAATTTCAGATTTGTCTTTCATCAGCTCCTCGTACGTCTTTTCGAGCTGTGCTTGTCGGGCAAATTTTTCTTGTAGCTGGCGCATTTGTTCCTGCTTTTGAAGCATGGTTTTCAGCTCGGCTTCTGCTAGTTTTTGTTTTCCTTCTAGCGATTGGATCTCTTGATTTTGGGCTTCTATGACTTCTTGAGTCACAGCTTGGTATTGAAGTAGGCGAGCTTCAGTTGCACCTAAGTCAACATTATTCTTCTCTTTGAGTGATTTTACTTTCGGAGCAAGATCAAATCTCTTGAGATCAAAGATTTGTTCTAGCATCTCACTACGCGCAGCATCTTTGAGATGGATGAATTCCTGGAATTTTCCTTGGGGGATGATGATGGTCCGCTTAAAATTATCGTAGGTCAGTCCTACTATTTTTTCGACATCAGGAGACTCAAGCGGCACCCATTCTTCTGCTATTTTTTGATAATAATTACGTTTGAGAGGCTGTGTTTTTTCAAAGACTTTGTTGTTTCTCTTACCTTCTACCGAAAATCGGTAAACATTGCCTTGTTCGCTATTCGCAAATTGAAAATCAATATATAAACGCTTGGATTTCAGGTTCATCATCTGGTAGGCCTTGCTACCAGGTATATCCCCTCCTAAGCGTTCACTTTTGCCATATAGACAAAAGAATATAGCCTCTAGGATAGAGGATTTTCCACTACCTGTGGCCCCAAAGATCCCAAAAACCTCTGCTTGGGTCAGTCGTTCGAAAGCGATTGTTTGGGATTTTTGGTAAGAATAAAACCCTTCTATGGTGATATTTATGGGGATCATATGTCGGTGTCTTCAGAGAGTACTTCTGCAAAAAGGTCGGTCAGTTCTTGATTGATTTCCTGTTTGTGTTTCTGACGGAAGAAATCCTTGAATAACTCTTCCATACTTTTACTCAAGTCAATTTCTTTACCTGAGGTAAACTTCATCAATTCGGGATCAGTAAAAGAGGGAATGATCCTCAGGATGCCATCGTGCATGTGATGCAGTGTCTTTCGGTCGATGGCTTCCAGGTGACGATCTGTCTTGAGGGTGAGTTCGACATAGGAATCGGGATGTGCGAGCAACCATTCTTTGGCTTCTTCGACGCCGTGGCAAGTCACCTGGAAGGTCGGCTTCCCGCTTTTCAATTCGATGCTTTGTGTCGTGACTGCTTGCCCAGGCTCAGCCTCGATCAGCATGACATATTTTTGCAGATTGGGATCGTTGATGCTATAAGCCAAGGGACTGCTACTGTATGCAATGGGATAGGGCGATTGTTGGAGGAATCGCTTTCCGTGAATGTGACCGAGTGCTGCATATTGAATGCCCGAAGGAAAATCAGAAGTGAAAATAGCATCGGCCCCCCCCAAAGTCAGAATGGACTTTTCTTCTTCATCCTCCCACTCATGGATGTCATCTCCTCCATCTGACACAAACAAATGTGTCATCAGCATATTCACGCCCTCTTCATCGCAAAATGTGGATGCAAGATGCTGCCAGTGTTCAGCTAGGACTTTGCGCATCTGTTTTTCAGGCTCTTCATTTCCCAAATACTGTTTCAGACGTGCCTCGTTTGCATATGGCGTCAAAATGAGACGAAGGGGATAGCTATAATTGGGAAGGTCTAGTTCTATAAATCCAGGAGCAGATTGCAGGACCTTGATGCCCCCTTCGATTTCGAATGGTTTGACTTCTGAATGTGGATAGCCTGTCAGGATGATGCCACAGGCGCGAGCCAGAGGATCGGGTGCTTCGATGCGATCAGGAGAGTCGTGATTCCCTGCAATCCCGATGACAGCCCGTTGTCCATCTTTTGCCAGTTTTTTTAGCGTGAGATAAAATAGCTCGATGGCTTCTATAGAGGGATTGACCGTATCGAAGAGATCCCCTGCGATGAAGATGGCATCCACAGATTCACGATCTGCTAAGGTGCAGATTTCTTCTAAAACAGCTTTTTGCTCAGATAATCTTGAAAATGGTCCCAACTTCTTACCCAGATGCCAGTCGGCTGTATGTAGAATTTTCATAACTTCTTGTAGAAATACTCGCTTACAAGCTTATCACTAAATTAGCGAGGAAAAGGGGGAAAGGCTAATAGTTTGAGAGGAAAGGTGTATCCAAATGATCCTTGAGAAAAGGTAAGCACGATACGGATATTCTTGGGTAAATGTGGAGTAGGAGTAGATAATTTTAAGATGTAGATCATTATCAAAAAAATCTAGATAAATCCCGAAGTCCTAGGGAAGCTATATCCATATTTAGCTGAAGATGATAGATGACGCATAAATGTGCTCATTTGAGGTTGAAAATGCTTTTTCGATGTTTCTACGCCATTTAAAGGTGTATTACTCCTCTGGTTCCTCCAATTTTCTATATCTTGAAACCTAAAAGTCATGCCATATACCATCGCTATGTGTGTATGATGGAGGCTGACCATGTCCTTCGCTTCTATGATTACTACGAATCCTTTCAATCCTACATTATGAAAAGAATTATTTTTGCCATCATTATCAGCGCCTTCATGCTGTGGTTGGCGGGCTGCCAAAGCTCCCAGCCTGCGCTGAAACAATATTCCATTGAACAATTCTACCAAAATATCAATATTGGTGGGGGAAGTTTCTCGCCTGATGAATCCAAACTATTGGTCCAAAGTAATGAGTCAGGCATCTACAATGTATATGAAATAGACATTGCTTCAGGAGCAAAGAAGCAGCTCACACAGTCTACAAAAGAATCTTTTTACGCAGGTTCTTATTTTCCAAACGATGAGCGTTTTCTGTATATCTCAGATCAAGGGGGAAATGAAAACTACCAGATCAGTATGGTGACACCTGAGGGAGAGACGACTGTCTTGACGCCAGCAGAAAACTCGCGCAGTATGTATCGTGGCTGGAGCCGTGACCAACAGCAGATGTATTTTCAGTCGAATCAGCGTGATCCTCGTTTTATGGATCTGTATAAAGTTCCCGTTAGCTCGATAGGTGGAGAAATGACACCTGAGGTAATGTATCAAAATGAAGAGGGACTAGACGCTACTTCGATTTCTCCCAATGGACGCTACATCGTGCTGACGCAGACTGTCACCAATGCCGATGGTAAGATGTATCTCTATGATACTGAAGACGGAAGTAAGACAGACATCAGTGAGCACGAAGGAGATGCGACGTACAGTCCACAGTTTTTTAGTCTAGATAATCAAACGCTGTATTATCTCACAGATGAGGGATCTGATTTTGTCTATCTCGCTAAGCGAAATCTTGAGACAGGAGAAGTGGAGACCATATTCCAACCTAAGTGGGATGTAGCCTATGCCTATCATTCATGGAACGAGAAATATCGTGTCATCGGTGTCAACGAGGATGCTCAAACTCAGGTCACCATCACGGATCTGGCTACAGGCTCCAATGTCGAGCTTCCGAGCATCCCAGGAGGAAGTATCACATCAGTTCGCATTTCCAAGAGTGAGAAACTGGCGCGTCTGATGGTCAGTACCTCTGCTTCGCCAAGCAATATGTACATCTACAATTTCGAGACGAAGGAGTTGAAGAAGCTGACCAATACATTGAATTCGGAGATCAATTCGGATGATCTGGTCGAAGGAAAAGTGATCCGATACAAGTCGTTTGATGACGTAGAGATCCCTGCCATTTACTATCAACCTCAGCAAGCTTCAGCAGGCAACAAGGTCCCTGGATTGGTATGGGTGCACGGAGGTCCTGGTGGCCAGTCCAGATTGAGTTATTTTCCCTTGATCCAGTATTTGGTCAATCATGGGTATGCGGTATTGGCGGTCAATAACAGAGGAAGTAGCGGATATGGGAAGAAGTTTTTCCATATGGACGACAAGAATCATGGAGACAAGGACCTCAAGGATTGCGTAGCGGCTAAAGATTTCTTCCAGTCTACAGGTGTGATCGACATGGATAAGGTCGGAATCATCGGAGGATCTTATGGAGGATATATGGTCATGGCTGCGCTGACTTTTGAGCCAGAGGCATTCAATACAGGTGTGAACATCTTCGGTGTGACCAACTGGTTGCGTACGCTGAAATCTATTCCTCCTTATTGGGAGAGTTTCCGCAAGAGTTTGTACGATGAGATGGGCGATCCGAACACGGATGATTCCGTTCGTTTGTACAACATTTCTCCACTATTTCACGCTGAGAATGTCACCAAGCCCTTGATGGTTTTACAAGGCGCCAATGATGTTCGTGTATTGCCCATAGAGTCAGATGAGATCGTAGAAAATGTCAAGAAAAATGGAGTCCCTGTAGAATATGTGGTATTTGATGACGAAGGACACGGATTCAGGAAGAAGGAAAATGAGATCGAGGGTTATGGAAAAATCAAGGTCTTTTTAGATCAGTATTTGATGGGAGAAGGAAAGTAGGGCAAGTGTAGCCTCATCTTTATAGAGGAAAATCGGATAGCCTTCCTGCGAGGGTTATCCGATTTTCTATTGTAAAGCCTTTGGTATTTTTTTACAATAGAAGTTTTATGAGTAAAGTCCATTCCCTTAACAACAACTGGGTCAAATTCAATTGCGAATTGATATTGAGAAACCAACATCTGAAGTATGTCGTTTTTACAGTATTTCATTTTATTCACGATTTTTTCAGTTTGTACCTAACGTTTTGGCTATGCGACTGCTTAGCAAAGCAGATTGGGCGAATAGTGTTGTTTTAGGTGCTTTCTATTTTTTTTGTAGCTCATTCAGAAATTGTGAAGTATCTGCAAGAAGCATTTCTCGCGTGTACTTCATTTCATCATCTAGATAATAAACTAATGCTTCACACTTGTCTATAAGTCCAATTGAAATCAGCCCGATACACGCGCCTGCCGCAAGGTCGGCTCCCCAGACAAATGAAATTGCTACATCTTGATTTGTTATGTCAGATTTTATCCACTCCTCTTCAGATATTATTTCATCAGTCTGATCAATATAGATTTCGAAAAATGTTTTATGCCCGTTAATTGAGCATGAGAGACCGTCATGATTTAATAGATTGGAAAAGTTTTCCAAAAACTTAAAATCATATCCTAGCTCCTGAATATGATTTTCAATTTCTACCTTTTGAGGAATGCTTATTTCATTAAGAAAGGCTATTTGAGTCATTGACATTTTGTTCCAGCTTAATTTTTCGCACCTAACGTACTGGTTATGAAAAGTATCGTCCCGAAGGGCGTTATTGATTATAGGTTTTGTTGAACGAAGCCCTTCGGGCAGTCCCATGGTATTGATTCAAAAAGTGCTTTCATAAGGCTTTTCACTTAACCTAAAAGTAAAGTCTTATGAAAGCAACTGTAATTGAGAAGAACGGATTGGATCAGGTATTGGCCCGTATGTCTGAGCGGATGGCACTGGCAAACTACGCTGAGAGCACTATCGCGAGCCTCAGGAGCACTGGCCTATCACGGTCAAGCCACAGTGCTGAGCGAGGAAACGGCCTGGGGTGAACTATGCCATCAGCTCTATCACAAGTCATGGGTAATCTACGCTAAGCGACCCTTTGCTGGGCCGCAGCAGGTCATACGCTACCTGGGTCGCTACACCCATCGCATGGCGATCTCTAACCATCGGCTGCGGAGCATTGAGGGGGATAAGGTGAGCTTCACTTGGAAGGACTATCGCAAAGGCGGCAAAAAGGGACTGACGACTCTCGGTGCCACCGAGTTCTTACGGCGCTTCTGCCTGCACATCCTCCCGCTAGGCTTTACCCGTTTGAGGCATTATGGCATCCTAGCTAGCCGCAGCAAGACCCAAGCGTTGGCACAAGCCAGAGAGAGCCTTGAAGTCGAACCACCTTCCAAGCCCCAGCAGAAAGACTGGCAGGAGAAACTCAAGGAGGTAATCGGACTTGACCTTGGGCAG
>JBCBFT010000008.1:80570-108378 GCA_038527485.1 Bacteroidota bacterium | reverse complement strand
CTTACAAAACGGCTTTCGCCAGAACCTGGAATCGCTGCTTTTTAGCTAGATTTTCATTGTCCCAAACATGGTCTTAGCCAAAATATACGGTTATCCACACCAAAATCACCTTCTTGTCATTCATCTTCTTTGATCCTGGGTATTCATTTTTGCATGATGTAAACTCCCAAAACTTTATTATTCTAATTTTTATTTAGGTAAAACTTTCACCCAACACATGTAGAATTACCTACGTCTCTTTCAAAGAGGAGGAATGATCGGTTGATGAAGGTGAAAGAAAAGAAACCTGCAGGAGCCTACGCATCCTGATAAAGTCCATACGAATTGTGAGAAGTTGTTTGATTCCCTAGTCCCACCCTATGAAAATTCAAGCTTTACTCTTCAGCATTTTCTTGTCTTGCTTCCTACTGCCTGCCAAGTCTCACGCGCAGATTACCATCGCAGATACGCTCTCAGCCAATGCGCTGGTAGGAACCCTATTTGGGACGGGAGTAGATGTCGTCCTGGATACCATCATCTGTGATACCAGTCTGGCAATCAGAGAATTTGATGCGACAAATTCTAATCTGGATTTATTTCGCGGCTTGCTCATGAGTACAGGCGCAGCAGCAGATGCGCCAGGGCCCAATCTGTCGCCCAATACGGGTACCATTCTCCCATCCAATGGATATGGTCCTTTGCAGGTCTTGTCGGGAAATATCACCCACGATGCGTGCGTCATCGAATTTGACATCACCCCCTTTTGTGACAGTATCGGAATTCGATACGTATTTGCCTCCGAAGAGTACAACGAATTTGCCCTCAGTAACTTCAACGACGTATTTGCCTTCTACATCTCAGGGCCTGGCTTCACAGCTCCCGCCCCCGGCGAAAATATTGCACTGGTCCCAGGTGCAACCATCCCCGTAGCCATCAACAATGTCAATAACGGAAGTGCAACCCCCTCTACAGGACCATGTACCAACTGTCAGTATTACTTCGACAACACAGGGGGAGCCTCCGTCGAGTTCGATGGTTTTACCACTCCACTGGTAGCAGGTGCGCGTGTGACGCCCTGTGAGACGTATCACATTACTTTGGCGATTGCCGATGTAGGAGACGAAATCTACGACTCAGGAGTATTTCTAGAAGTGGGGGGAATTACCTGCCTCTCAGAGTTTGTGGACATTACGGCCCGACATGGAGACGTAGCCGATTCTTCCTTCGTAGTCGAGGGCTGCAACAACAGCTTTGGCTTCTTCGAATTCAATGTGCCCCAACCTCTTCAAAATACCAAAACCTACAATTTCACCATTGGCGGGACAGCCACACCAGGTTTAGATTATGTCCCCATTGCCAACTCTATTACCATACCTGCGGGTTCGACCAGTGGCATCATCCCCGTTGCGATCCTCGCCGACAATATCCCCGAAGGAACTGAAACCATCGAACTGATCTATGTAGACTCCTTCCTTTGTGCTTCCAGCGTTTACATCGACACCGCCATCTTGGAAATCCGAGATCTCCCTATCAATATCCAATCACTGGTAGATACCTTTACCTGTTCAGATATCTCGATCCCCGTCGGCATTACCCCAGATTCTAACCAAGTCTACACATGGACGCCCACGACCTATCTCAGTGATCCCACAGCAGGCAACCCGCTCTTAATTCCCAACGACTCGACGACATTTCCCTACACGCTCAACTACTTACTGGAAATCAATGCCTTCGAAGGCGTCTGTCTATATGATGACAATGTACAGATCGATGTCAAGCAAGGAAACTATGCCTCAGTCATTGTCGATACAGTCTGTGAAGGCAATCCCACTTCCTTTCAAGCTACTTCCTCAGGCTTTCCCATCACCAATTGGTCTTGGGATTTTGGAGAGTTAGGAGCCAGTTCTACGCTTCCTGCTCCATTCTACACCTACAGCTCGGCTGGTACATACCCAGGCGTACTTGTCGCGTTCAATACAGACGGATGCCTCGATACGGTCCGCTTTCCTGTAGTCGTGGATGGCTTGGTCGGATCAGGATTCGCAGCCCATGATGTCTGCCTAGGAGATACGACATTCCTAACCAATCCCAATGATCCCGTCGGTACGTATATTTGGGATTTTGGAGATGGCTCCCCTACGGTTAGTGCATTTACGCCCGCTCACCTTTACCTCACGGCTGATACATTCACGATCACACTCATCGGGGTGAGTCCAGACGGATGTCAAGATACCAGTAGCCAAGAGGTGATTGTGTATGAAGCGCCACAAGCTGCATTTATCGCAGATACGGTTTGTATTGGCTTGACGAGCAACTTCCTAAATAACAGTACACCTAGCAATGGTTTGAGCTTTGCTTGGGACTTTGGAGATGCGACGACTTCTAATGACATCAACCCTACACATATTTATACAACTGCCGATACTTTTCCTGTCACCTTGATCGCGACGCAGGCAGGAGGGCTTTGTGCGGATACACTCATCCAGGATGTGATCGTAGGAGAGGTGCCAGTAGCTGCCTTCTTGAGTGACAGTGCGTGTGAGGGAAGTAGCGTCACGCTCAACAATCTCAGTTCAGCTAGTATCAGTGTGACTTCTCTTTGGATTCTGGGAAATGGAGATTCTTCTTCACTCACCTCGCCTGTGATCACTTATGCAAGTCCAGGGACGTATGATGTGATCCTCATTGCCAGTCTTCCCAATTCCTGCTCGGATACCGCATCAGACGTAGTGACGGTATACGAAAATCCTCAAGCTGATTTCACCGCCGATAGCGTCTGTGAGGGACTGCGTACCACCTTCCAAAATCTGACGATCGCAGGATCATCTGCCGATCTTGCCTACGATTGGGACTTGGGGGACAACAATACGACCATTGATCCTAATCCTCTGTACAGATATGATTCGTCTGGCCTCTACTCAGTCGTTGTCATCGTCACAGACAGCAACGGTTGTACCGATGATGCCACGCAGGATATCCTGGTAAGGGAACCGCCATTAGCTGACTTTGAACTGCTAGATGGATGTGAGGATGCGGATCTAGACTTAATTGACTTCAGCATTCCAGGTGATGATGTGACGCTTACCTACCAATGGACAGATATCTACAGCAATCAATTCCAAGGACCAAATCCGAGCATCGCCAACCTTCCTGTAGGAGCTTATGGGATAGAGCTCATCCTATTAGATGGCGCAGGTTGTGCGGATACATTGACAAGAAATTCGACGATTTTTGAGATTCCCCAAGTAGCGTTTGAGGTGCTGCCTGTCTGTCAAGGTGCCTCCACTGTTTTCACCAACCAAACGCAGTCTAATCAGCCGCTGGCTTATGCATGGGATTTTGGCGATACTGATACGAGTTCCTTGATCTCGCCCACCAAACTTTACGACACCTTTGGTACATTCACCACTACCCTGATTGCCACGACTCCACAGGGATGTACAGATACGCTCAGTCAGGACGCCGTCATTTACCAAAATCCGCGTGCAGATTATACCGTAGACGATGTGTGTGAAAATGCTGCTTCTCTTTTTGTCAATGTAAGTGAGCCTGGAGATGGACAAACGTTGACTTTCGACTGGGATCTGGGGGATAATACAACGTTAGACGTAACCGCTCCCGACTACGTATATGCTACCTACGGCACTTACAATACATTACTCACAGTCTCAGATGAAAATGGCTGCACGGATCAACTCTCTTTAGCGCACCAAGTATTTGCCAAACCTACGGCTGACTTCCGCGCAGACGATGCATGCGCCCTATCAAAGATTCTGCTTACTAACGAAACCCAAATAGCAGATGGACAATTATTCCGTGCTTTTAATTGGCGTTGGGGAGATGGAGAAACGGCACGAGGGGACGTACCTGACAAAGCGTATGACGCCCCAGGATTCTATGACATACGATTGATTGCAGAGACCGAAAATGGCTGTTTAGACACGGCAAATCAAAATATCCAAGTCTTTGCCAACCCTGTCGCAGCGTTTGACTTTATCGATGCCTGTTTCCCCGATTCGATCACTTTCCTCAACCTCAGCAGCATCGACAATACATTTGGAGATATGTTGGACCAGAGCCTGTGGAACTTTGGGGATGGAACAAGGACGACCAATCTTGACCTAATTTCCAAGGCTTACATTAACCCTGGTACCTACGTCACGAGTTTAGAAGTCGTCAGTAACAATGGATGCGAGGCATTGACCAATCAAAGCATTCAGATTGATCCCACGCCCTTGCCCCCTACGCTACAGTCTGACACCGTCTGCTTTGGAGAAGCGGGACGACTGATCGCCTTACCTGCGAATGGATCGCATACCCTTCGCTGGTACAATGCGCTATCGGACGACCTTCCCTTCCTCGAATCTAGGGTCTACATTGTCCCACAGGTGGTCAACTCAGATCTTTTCTGGGTGGAGGCAAGCACGGCTAAAGGCTGTGTGAGTGATCGTTTGCCCATATCTCTGGAAATGTGGCCAGGACGCGCCCCTGAGATCCTTGTAAGTGATTCCATCCTCGAAGTCCCCAGTGCCATTGTCGAGCTAAGAACCAAAGAGGATGATTTTATCAGCTATGAATGGGACTTTGGAGATGGGAATGTTTCAAATGCCAGCCAACCCGCGCATGAATACCGAACACCTGGTAAATACCTCATAACGGTCAAACTCATAGATGCCCAAGGATGTACCTATGAAGCCAAAAGGCTGGTCGAGGTCAAAGAAATCATTGCGGTCTGGGTGCCTAGTGCCTTCTCTCCCAATGGTGATAATAGCAATGACAAGCTACAAGTTCAGAGCAGATTGATCCAAAGTATGGAGTTCGAGGTCTATCACCGCTGGGGTGGACGCTTGTTCGCTTCGGACGAATTAAATCCTGCCTGGGACGGCAGAGGGCTAGATGGACAACTGGTGAATCCAGGTGTATATGTCTACAAAGCAGCTTATGTCGATATCAATGGTAGATCCGCTGTCCAAACAGGGACGATCACTGTCCTGCGTTAAAAAAGGAAAAATATGGACCTTTGGAAGGAGACGGTATCTATCTCTTTCTAAAGGTCCATATTGAATATATATCAACTATTCTATCTTATTCAATAATCCGAAAGGCCTATTAATCCTAAGAACCTACCTCTACACACATTCGCTCTGTCTGATTGATAAGATATGGGTATTATAGATTGCATTTGTATCTCTCGAGTTACAAGTTATTTCGTGTCTTACCCTTATTTCACTTTCAAACAAATGCCTAATCACAACCATCAAGTTTCTGATTCGGACATCCTGCTCGGCCTTCGAGAGACAGGGATGCACCGAAGACAGTATGAAAAAATTCTTTACAACCGCTACGTCTCGCTCATCTGGACCTACAGTTCCAAGTATGGATTGACAGAAGATCAAGGACGTCAAGCGTATCACGATGCTATTCTCGGATTCTTGAAGCAGATTGATCAAGATCGATTCCGTGGGGATAGCAGTCTTTACACCTACATCCGCAGCATCTTCATCAGGCGATGTATCGATATTCTACGTTCAGACAAGGAGAAGATCAAGCATGAGCAATCGCTCGAACATAGCCTTGATATCCCTGACCATTCCGTGAATTTCCTACTCCATCTCATCACTGAAGAAGAGATCCAACATGCAAAGCAGATGCTATCTAAGCTAGGATTGAAATGCCGTAAGATCTTGTTACTGCATGCTGAGGGCTTTAACCTGAAAGAGATTTCCCAGCAGCTAGGTTTCAAAAATGTCAACAGCACCTACAGCAGTAAGCACCAATGCAAGAAAAAACTCCAAAAGTTGATTCAGACTGATTTCTCCTAAAAATATGAATGCTATCCACCTTATCCCCACACCTCCTTTACTTTCCCCTAGTCTAAAGTTAAAGGATACAGAATGGTCTGTCCTCGTGGCAAACTATGTCCATAATCGCCTCAGGCCATCAGAGAGACTTTCATTTGAACTTCTTCTCCATACTGCTTCTAATTTTGAAGCCGAACTTAAGCCTATCCTACTAGCTGAGATTGCCCTGCGGATGAAAATCAAAGCCCAACAACTCAAGAGGCTGGACAAGTGGTTTGAAGAAGCCAAGATGAGAAGACAACATTCACACATGTTTCATATTTAGAAAGTGCTTAAATTATTCCATGAAAACAGAAATGCTGCATGATCATGAATCATGCAGCATATTCTTTTTAGACTTTACGCTGTCTAATTTTTTCTAATCGTCACATTGCCGCTATCCTCTCCTCCTTTGTTGATTCTGTAAGAGAAGGTCAATAGCACGTATCTCCTGAGGGTCAATACTTGATTTTCTTCTAAATAACCCACCTCCGCTTTACGCTGAAAGCCCACATTTTGGTTGAGGAGGTCAAAGCCTGTGAGCGATAAACTCATTTTTTTCTTTGCAAAAAATCGCTCAATCCCTGCCCCCAAGCGCACAACTTCCTGCTGCTCATCAAAAGCATCTCCTCCATATACCATCCAATTGGCATCTCCCCTGAGGATCCAGTTCTCTCCCAGATTGATCCGAAAATTGGCGTAGTATTCCTGATTCAAGTAGCTGCGATTCAGATTCGCCACCTCAGGAAAGATAGATCTGTTGTAGCTCAGGCGCACGCCCATCCGTCCGTCCCATACTTTCTTCTTTTGATTCTCCACAGAAAAATCTCCTGTATGTGTCCAGCGATTTACCTGACGCTCCAAGTCATTGATAAATGTGTAGGCCTGATTGTATCGGCTCATCCCCTCCACATTTAGTTTGGCTTTCACAAAAGGGAGGGGCGTATTCAGCGTCAGGAAAAAAGAGGTATTCCAGCTATCGGCTGTGTTGATAGGGGTGCGCACCTGACGGAGTAAGCTGTCGACACTTCGAACTTCGACGATGGGATTTTGATTGTACTGAGCGGAGAGGTTGGCAAAAATTGTAATAAAATTGAACTGATCAATCCACATCAGGGTGGTGTTCATCCTATGCGTATACGTAAGACGTAGCGCGGGATTCCCGATGTAGATGTTGAGCGGGTCGCGATTGTCAGCTACAGGCTGAAGTTGATCTGGCCGCGGGGCACGTATCCGCGTATTGTAGCGAAAACTCAATCGCTTGCCATTGGTAAACGAATAAGCAGCTTGCAGCCTAGGCAGAAGGTTGAAATAGCGATCGCGAAGGGTGTCGCCCAGCGAAATCAAATTGCCCGCTAGCACCGCATCCTGCACATCGACACCGAGGGATAAAGTAAACTTGTCACGGCTTCTACTGTAAGTCACCCCTGCCCGCTGATACTGAAATCCGCGTTCGTATTGATTGGAAAGCTGGGCATTTCTCGTCTCAAAAGGCAGGCGATCCCATACTTCTCGGTCCAACAGATCCTGATAGTTCTGATAACTGTAGTTCACCTTCAGTAAATGTCCCTTACCCAACGGCTCCGTATAGGTAACCTGTGCATTGTAGGCAAACTGATTATTGGCCTGTACCTGAAACTGATCTAGGCTATCATTCCCCAAACCTTGCAAAGAGAGAGAAGAAAGGAGATTTCCATCCAAGTTCTTCATTTCTCCCTCTACTTTCCCACTCAAACTAAGGGTTCTTCCTTTTTTCCCCAATCGCTTCAAATAGGTCAGGTTGGTACTCCCCTTCATCTGGCGTGTATCCTGAGATTGATTCCTCAGATTCACACTTGCCAGCTCAGCTTCTGCATTTCGTCGGATTTGCTCACTCGCACTCACGAAGCCTCCTTGATTCCAACCAAGGTTCACACGGAGCGATAAGCGAGAAAGGGAATCGCCTCGGTAGCGCAGAAAGGACTTAAACTGATGGTTCCAATACTGGTCCTCTCGATCTAGGAACTCCTCTGAGACAAAAGAAGCTTCCTCCAGATATTGCTCACGATAGGTTTCCTGTTCTAGCTCTTTGACAGCTCCGCGGGTATAATAATTGAGATTGAGCGTCGTCTTTTTCCCCAAATCAATATTGGTATTCATCCCTCCTGAGCCTCCTGTGGTGATCCCATCGCCGATACTCGCCCCAAAAGGAACAGCAGCTCCCACAGCATCATCAATCTCTAACCGAATCACCCCTCCTTCCATGAGATTGCCGATACCTCCCATGAAATCCAGATACTCGCTAAACGAAAAATCTTGATCGTTGAGGTTATTTCCCATACCCAAAATAGAGTACTGAATTCCTGGCACAAATCGGTTGAGGTTGAGCTTGGCCTGAAAACGTGAATCGGTTCCCCCTCCCAAGGCGAAGCTTCCAAAGCCTCCTTTTTTCCGATCTTCTTTTAGCTCTAAATTGATCGTTTGCTGACGCTGCCCATCGTCTACGCCTGTGAAGTCCTCCTCATCCGTTTTCTCGTCATAAACTTGGACTTTTTCGATTGCATCCGCAGGTAAGTTTTTGGTCGCTACTTTCGGATCATTCCCAAAAAACTCTTTTCCATCTACCAGTACCTTTCGGATATTTTCTCCCTGCGCCTTTACATTTCCTTGGGCATCTACCTCCACGCCTGGCAATCGCTTGAGTAAATCCTCTACCACTTCTCCTGCTTGAGGCTGAAAGGCTCCTGCATTGTACTCGATGGTGTCTTTCTTTAACGCTACAGGTGCTTGCTGGGCTTCAATTTCCACCTCATTGAGGGTAAGAATCTCAGATCGAAGCATGACCACAGGCAGAACCTGTACCTTGTTTGTGCCACTTACACTGACTTTTTTCCATTCAGGGGCATACCCAAAATAGGAATACTGGATGAGGTAGTCGCCCTTTGGGACATCAGGTACGCGGTAAAATCCTTTCTCATTGGTCAGCCCAAACCCTTGTAAGATGGAATCTTCAGCCTGAAGGATCATGATAGAGGCACCCGATAGAGGTCGGGCAAGGGTATCCTGCACGTTTCCTTCTATTCGATAGGACTGCGCAAAAGATAAAGGAAGCCCACAGAGAAGCCATAATCCTCCGCAGATTGTGTGTATCAATAGATGTTGCATGGAACATAGTGTGTTTGTTGTAAAAGGAAATATTGACTACCAGAATTATGAATCTCATATTCGGCTTCTCTAGCTCTTACCTTCTGATCAGTTTCTGCGAATCACTCGCACACCTCCTTCTCCTCCCATCTGCTCTTGCAGTTGCTGGGTCTTTTCCTCGACAATTTTTTCGTACTGTACACGACTGACTTTCTTTCCCTTATTGGGTACTTCGATGACAGGGGCCTTTTCGGGATTGATTTGAACATCTGTCGCGGTCAGTATGCGTGTTCCTTCATCGATGTCAACCTTCAAGATCAAGCCTGGCAATTTGGAAAAGGAGCCGGGTCCATGTGGTACAGGAATCTGAGGGGTAAACCATGCCACAACATTACGCGCGGTATCTTGGAGAATCGCTTTTTGGCAAACGTAATCGCCTAGCTTCTCCTGCTGCCCTGTCAGCTTCCACATGAGTGCTTCATTTTCTCCCTTTATCAGAAACTGCTTTCCCATGAATTCCTTTTGCTCAATGTATTCACCTGTCTGCGTATTTTGATAGATGGCATCATCAGGTGTGCTGAATACCATCCGAACCGTCATGCCATCCCCTTGCTGGTTGAACTCTTTTTCTTTCTCTTCACCCTTTCCTATGCGATAAATCGCCATATCAGGTGTGAAGGCTAGCACCTTCGTTGCGTACTGAAACTCGGGAACCATCTTGAGAATGTCTTCGTTCTCCGAGCCTAGCTGCTTATGCATATTGATGGCTTCTTGATAGACTACTTTCCCTGTGAGTCCCTGCCCAGTAAGGAAGTGGGGGATCAGACAAATGATCGCCATCCAGAATAAATTTTTCATCGTTTGGAAATGATTAGTTGTTTTTCTCTGACACAATGCTAGCCTCAATCCCTGAGAAACTGGGTTAAACAACCCAGATTTAATGTTAAAAATGGTTAACAGGCTGGTACGCGCTTCTAGGGGATGATATCTTTGAATATGTCAGGGGAAAAATCTTTTGAGGAGCAAAAACATGTAAGCAGATGAAAACATCTCACACCTATCTCTTACTCATCCTTATTTCGCTGGTGATGCTGGGCACACTGGAAGGGCTGTGGTTGCGAGAGGTTTTTCAAGGCAAACAAGAGCAGCTCGCAGACAAGGCCGAAAGAGCTTTCGTAGGTGCCATCAATGAGATGCAAGATTCCCTTTTCAGCCTATATGTAGACAAGTTGGCCGCACAAGGGCGCGTCTCCAACCTACAAGTATCAGGTCAAGACACCTTCATCAACCTGACCATCAGACGAGAAGGAGATACCCTCACCCATTCGGGGCCTTCTCATGGAAAATCCCAAATAGAGTCTCTTTCCATCACACTCGATAAGGAGCCAGCATTCTTGCGAGATTCTCTTCCTAATGGAAAGCAGCGTGTCATCGCAGATACATCTCCCAAGGTGAAGGATGCATTTGAGATATTTTTCCTGCAGGATGACAAAGAAAAAGGCGAAGCCCTAGCAGAGACCAAGGGATACCTTTCCCGTTACTTCGGTGAACTAAAGATCTCAACAGATAGTGCAGATATAGAAGTCAAGGACTGGTCCCAACTTCAGCAGGCCCTATCCCAACGCGCGGCAAAGGATCTTGCTAGGGAGGGCATCTACCTAGATCAGATCACGCTCACCATCAGAGATTCCTCCACTACTCGTAGCGAGTGGGTTCAGACACGCGACTACTTCGATGTGCCCACCAAGACACGCATGCGGATGGTCTTGCCCCATGTATCTACCTACCTCTTTATGGATATGCTGACAGAGATTGGTTTTGCGATCCTACTATTTGTCGTGATATCGGTAGCCTTTGCTGTGATCTATCGCAACATGCAGCGCCAGATGCAGCTCACAGTCCTCAAAAATGATTTCATCAGCAACATCACCCATGAGCTTAAGACTCCTGTAACCACCGTCAGAGTTGCAATCGAAGCCCTACAGGACTTTGATGGGCTGTCAGATCCTCAGCGCACACGAGAGTATCTCGACATCTCCCGCCAAGAGCTGGATAGGCTAAATATGCTGGTAGACCGTGTGCTCCGCATGTCTATGTTTGAGCGAGATCAGCTCATCCTCAAAATGGAGGAACTAGAACTTGGACAGATGTTGCGGAGTATTTTGTCGACTATGCAATTGCAATTCAACAAGTTTGGAGCAGAAGTAGACGTCCAGATAGCTGGAGGCGCATTCCCCCTAAACGGCGACAGGCTACACATCACGAGCTTGATCTACAACCTCCTGGATAATGCTTTGAAGTATGGGGGAGATCGACCTGTCATCCATGTGCACCTATCCTCGACTTCTCAAGGGTACACGCTCGTCGTTCGAGACCAAGGCATAGGTATAGCCCTCAGCTATCAGAAGAAGATCTTCGAAAAGTTTTTCCGTGTTCCTCACGGCAACATCCACAATGTGAAGGGCCACGGCCTCGGCCTGAGTTATGTAGCGGAGGTGGTCAGAAGACATGGAGGAACGATCAGCCTAGAAAGCAACTTGGGTGAAGGAAGTACATTCACGATTCAATTACCTATCTAGAAACAGCGCATCATGTCCGAAAAAACAAAAATTCTCTACGTAGAAGATGAGGTCTTGCTGGGTAAGATCGTGAAAGAGAGCTTGGAAAGCAGAAACTACGATGTCTATCATGTCATGGATGGAGCCAAAGTGCTGGATGCTTGCGCGACCTATGCGCCTACCATCTGCATCTTAGATGTGATGCTTCCCCATGTCGATGGTTTTGAGCTGGGCAAACGTCTGCGCCAGCGACATCCTCAGTTGCCGATCATCTTCTTGACAGCAAAAACCCAGACTCAGGATACCTTGCAAGGATTTCAATCGGGGGGAAATGACTACATCAAAAAGCCCTTTAGCATGGAGGAACTAATCGTAAGGATAGAAAATATATTACAATTGACTCTGGGTCCCTCTCTGCAAGAAGGGGAAACAGATCATCCCGTTTCATTGGGAGCATTTTCTTTTAACCCTTACAAATACGAGCTTACGCATCCACAGCATCCTCGCAAACTCTCCCATCGCGAAGCACAATTACTCAAGATTCTGATCCTACATCAGAATCGGACAGCGAGCCGTAAGGACATCCTTCTTGAGGTATGGGGAGACGATTCCTTTTTGAATTCCCGAAATCTCGACGTGTATATCAAACGACTTAGAGACTATTTTAAACCTGATCCCCGCATCCATATCATGACGCTTAAGGGAGTAGGATATCATTTCTATATTGAAGATTAATTCCTTTCACCTTGCCCTTTGTTAAATGATTACTAAAAAACGTGTGCAACTGTTAAAATTAATGTGAAATCCCTTCCATTTATGAATAAAGTTTATATTTTGATCTTCCGAAAACCTAACTTCCTGGGAAAAGATCGTGAAAACCCATCATTTTCCCTTTTTCCTTAAGCCCACACTTCATCTATTCCCAAATATACGGAGCCCTAATCCTATAGATTAAGCGATCTAAATTATTGTCATGAGGAGCTATATTTCAAGAATAAGAGAAAGAATCGGACGACAAAAGCTGATACATCCTGCTGCTCGGATCTTAATAGAAAATGAAAGAGGTGAGGTACTTTTTGTAGAGAAAAATCATCGAAATGGTTTGGGTATTCCTGCAGGAGCGCTTGAAGAAAGTGAAACCATAAAGGAGTGTATCCTTAGAGAAGTGAAGGAGGAAACAGGGATTGAAATCTTAGAAATGGAAGTCATCGGGATCAGTAGTTCGCCTGGGCGGGAGACGGTCATTTATCCCAATGGTGACCTGATCCAGTATTTCACAGTCGAGTTTTATTCCAGAAAATGGAAGGGTGATCTCGCGATTCAAGATACCAAAGAAATCAAGCGGGTGTTTTTCAAGGACAAGAGTTACGCTCAGTTTTTGCCTCCCAACGAGCGGACCATTTTTGACAGCCTTCAATTTTTTGAAGCAAACGGTACAATCAGAGTAGACTAATCCTTTTTAAACGAGATGAGCGTGGAGTCAGAGAGTTGACCACTGGGCTGCGCATAAAATTTCACCCCGCCACGAGGAAGAGAGAAGCTAAATACATTGGTGTGATTGTCATGTGTTCTTACCCAGATTTTTCCCCCATTCTTCTCTATAAAATCTTTCGAGATGAGCAGGCTGATACCCATTCCTTGTTCTCTTGCGATACCTTCGGCTACACGATGATGATCAAACTCAAATAGCTTAGACAGATAGGCTTCAGGTATGGCTTGGCCCGAATTGGCAATATGGGTCACGAGCATCTCTCCTTGCATCTCCATAGAGATCGTCATCGCCTCTCCTGCATGGGTCAGTTTGATGGAGCTTGTCAGTAGATTGTTGAGCACCAACTGAATCATGCTCGCATCAGCCCATACATATTGGCCTTTAGAAAAGTTGCGCTGGACCTCAATCTGCTCCCGCTGGGCAATAGGTCCCAATAAAATCAAGGATTCTTCTATGAGTTGAGGGAGATCCAGTTTTTCTTTCCGCACGACAATCCCTTGCATCTGATCTTGAGCCCAGAAAAGTAAGTTGTCTAATAAGAGAGATGAATTGCGTACGCGTGTCTCCATCTCAGACATGATCATTTTCCTTTCGGCAACGGCCAGATCACTTTCCATCAAAAGTCCCAAGGCTCCCTGAATAAAAGCCAAAGGCTGCTTGAAATCGTGGCAAATCATGGCAAACCATTTGTCCTTGGTTTGATTCAAAAACTCTAATTCTTCCTTTTGCTTCTTAATTTCTTCTTTGCTTTGGCTGAGTGCCTGATTGACTTCTTTAGACTTGAGATTGGTTTGATAGAGAAAGAGCGCAACAAAAAGAATGAGGATAACCATGACAACGGCACCTAAGCTCAGATAGCGCTGATTCCTAATGGTAGTCTCTTGCGCTGCTAGTTCTGCTTCTTTGAGAATCTGGTCTCTCTTGAGCAGTTCATTTTCTGTCTCTCTTTGCTCTGTTTCAAATTGAATCCGCAGTTCGGAGAGGTTTTCTTCTCTACTGTCTTTTTGCATTTGTAGCTTATAAGACATGTACTTTTGGTACTGCGTAAGTGCAGAAGCAAAGTCCCCTCTCAAAGAGTCTATCTGATTTTTTTGATAGTGAATGGCTACAAGTTCCCGCTTAAGGTCCATCTGCTCTGCCAAGGGTTCAATTTCGTTCAACACGCGGTAAGCGTCTAGATAGCGATTTTGCTTTGTCAGAAGGTTTGTCTTATGAAGCGCAGCGTTGACTGTCGTGCGATGGTCCCCGATCATTTTTGCTTTTTCTACTGCACGGTTGTAGAAAGTCATTGCTTGCTGGCGGTTGCCCTGGCGTTCATAAATATCTCCAATAGCCTGTAAGATTCCACTCGAATATGCCGAGGTCTCAGAAATGTGTTCATGGAAGTCTACGGATTTTTCGAGATAGATACGCGCACTTTGAAGTTGGTCTTGTTCGATATTTATAAGGCCGAGGGCATGATAGGTATTGGCGAGTCCTAAGGTATCATTTCGCTCCTCCATGAGAGCTAAGCCTTGCAAAGAATAGTCTTCTGCGTGAGCGTACTCCCTCTGTGAATAATATATCCCTGCGATGTTGGCAAGATTTTGAGCCATGCCCAGCGTATCTTTCGCTTGCCTGCGCAGATCTAGTGCCTTGATATATGCTTTGAGGGCTTTGGCATAATTGCCTTGAACCGCATAAGAAATTCCAAGCACTTGATTTCCAAGCCCTTCCCCGTTTAGGTAGTTGAGGCTTTGCGAAAGTACAATCGCTTCATTTGCAAATTTACGTGTTCTGGAAGGATCTACTTGTGAGTAAGCTTTTCCGAGTTGCACCAGTAGCTTAACGCGGACAGTATCTATCCGCGTATTTTCGCGCAAGATTCGCTCCAAGCTATCCACAACTACTTGCTGGGCAGGTAGTGTAGTAGTACACGCGATGAGAATGAGTCCCAGACTGATCAGAAGCTTCTTCATATGGTATGAAAAAGAAATAGGAAATTAGAGGTAAAATGCAGCCAATCTTACTACGGGGAAACTAAGATTATGCTATTCAGTAATTTGCCTTCACAGAGACAATCAGAACGTGTAGATCTGATGAAATCATGAAAAGATACAGAGCAGGGGACTATTTCAGATTTACTAAGAATATAGCAAATGTTTCCTCTATTTCCTATTGCTAGGCTACGGATCAAACGATAAAATCGTGTAAGAGAATGACCTTTTTGGAAGCGAGTACTCATCCCACTTATTTGACATGTCGAACATTTCATGCTTTGTTTCTTCGCTTTGCAATAGGAGATGAGCGAATGTAAAAGCATCCTTCCTATTCACTTACATCAAATCAGGATGATACCCCAATTCTGTACTTAATTTGAATAAGTATGCAAATAATGTACCCTTTTTTTCAATCTCTCTTGATGATTCGCGAATTGTGGAAAAGTTTTTCTTTATAGAAAAATCGCTACAGATGAATGATTATCACGAATGAATGGGTATCGTATTTTCTATGTAGAGATGTCGATTGATCGCGTCTCGACATAGAAAATCAATCTTATCGGAATTCATTCGTGATAATCACTATGAACTAAAAAGATTCTGCCTTATTTGCTAAGATGAGATTATCCACAAATTTCGCACTTAAAGAGAGAGGATCTTATATTTGAGGGGACGACAAGAACACCATACGAATGAACGATCGACAGCTGCGGCGTCATATACAATCTGGTCAAGCCCTTTTTGAAGCACGGGATTATGAGGCGGCTTACCAAGAACTTAGTCAAGCCATACGGTTAATAGAGGAGGATGACATTTCGGACCTCCTGACTGAAGAAACCTTAGCGGAGTTGTTTCTCTTGAGAGGTTCTTCTATCCTATCAGAATACAGGGATGAAGCTTACAAAGATCCCGATATCTTCAACCAGATATTGGATGATTACGAGCAAGCCATCACCATACAACCCGAAAATGCCCTCTATTATATCCTAAGAGGACGCATCTACCTGGCAGCCAAAGTAGGCGATTTTCTAGAGGAAGCGAAGCAGGATTTTTCGACTGCGCTAGAGCGGGAGCCTGACAATCTAGATGCTGCCAAGCATATGGGAGAAGTGCTTTCGAAGCAAGGACAATACGACAACGCCATTTATTATCTCTCGCGCGTCATCAATGAGGGGCCTACAGCCGAAGCCTACATGATGCGAGGGGTCTGTCACTTCAAAATGCGTCCTGCCAACTTTTCGGCGGCAGCCTATGACTTTGGAGAGGCACAAAAACTCATGCCTAGGCTGGAAGAACTTTACATATGGCGCGCCCAATGCTTTCAGGAATTAGAACGATGGGAGGACGCTCTATACGAATATGACCGACTGATTGAGCTTTCCCCACAAAATGCAGGATACTACATCGACCGAGGAGTCATCAAGCACCAGATAGACCCGCAAGGCGCCATGGACGATTACTCCAATGCCTTGGATATCGAAGACCATCCCCTCGCACGCAACAATCGCGCCGTGCTACTGGCAGAGCAAGGAGACTTCGTAGCAGCTATCCAAGATGCGGAAAGAACCCTCGAATTAGATCAAACCCATACCATAGCTTACGCAACGCTAGCGGAGATATACGCACAGATGGGAGAGCGAGAAAAATTTCTCGAATACCTCGAACGCGCTGTCCGTCACTACTACGATGATGTATTGGAGTTATTGGAAACACCTGCTTTCCAGCCATATATGGATGACCCTGATTTCCAAGCCCTCTTGCGTAAGCCCTCCTAAAGGGAAGAGAGACAGGAAAAATGTGTCGTACAAATTCCTGTTGCGTTACACGATGGAATAAGGCCATGCGCATACCAAATTCCATCAAATACACTGATGATCAGAATATTACCCTATCTCAGGTTCGCCTTATCGCCTATTGTCATACTTACGTAGATGCATAGGGCATTATATTTGGACTATCAAAGTCCCCGCAACCAAAGCCTATTGTTTTCAGTTTAAAAACTATGAAAGATTCTGAACTGAAGGCTATGATTAGCCTGCTTGATGATGATGATCCTAGAGTAGAGACGCAGATTAGAAATAGATTATTAGAAATGGGGCAAGAGATCGTGCCTCGTCTAGAAGTAGAATGGGAGCAACAGGAAGATGAAATACAATCTCGAATAGAAGATATCATACACCTGATTCAGTCTACTGACACCATCAAAGCACTACGAAAATGGATTACAGACGATGGGCCTGACTTGTTTACAGGATGGGCATTACTGACCCAATATCACTTCCCCGAACTAGACTATGACGTGTATAGAGGACATATCAGTCGATTGGTCAATAAAATCTGGTTAGAATTTCGGCCTGATATGACGGTCACAGAGCGGATGAGTGTCATCAACAAAATGATCTTCAATCGGGAACGATTTACTCCCAACCGCAGAAGTGTTTTTGAGCCTACCAACCACTATATCAATGGTTTATTAGAAAAGAAAAAGGGAAGTCCTCTATCATTGGGGGCTTTATATCTGATACTCGGTGAAGCACTAGATCTGCCTTTGCAGGGGATTATGCTCCCCAAATACTTCGCCATTACCTATCAGGAGGCTGAAAAAGATTTCTACATCGATCCCTTCAATCAGGGATTGTTTTTTACTCGTTCAGACCTGACCAAATATCTCGATCAGGCAAATGTCAAAAATAAAGATCCCTATTTCCAACCTACCTCCAAAGTGACGATTCTCAGAGGATTGGTTGAAGTCTTACTGGAAGGATTTAATCGAAAGAAAAATACGCAGAAAGTCAACGATCTAATCCGACTAAAGTCTTACATGGATCTAGACAATCCTTTTGACTATTGATATCACCAATCATTTTGTGGAGATGATGCTAGATGGAGGAAAAATAAAACCTCTCGACTGGATACGAGGTAAATATGTACATGCCAACGCAGATTCAAAGAAATAGCTAGATTCCTCGGCTCCACAAAACGATCCAAAAAATGATTATACGCAACCAAAAATAAATAAAGGAAAGCTTTATCATGGGTTTTCCTGCTCTTATTTATACAGCCATCATCTATACATTTAGGGGGAAAGGATGTACATTTATTCCATACTGAAATCTGTTTTTGTCTATCACAATTTCACTCCTTATGCGTATCCGATTCCTCCCCTTCCTCCTTGTCATATTAAGCCTTCTTTTAGGATGTAACCTATTTAAAAAGACTTCGGCAGAAGTAGGCAATCCCTATCCCACAAACCTTAAAGGCATGGCCATTCTACATATCAACGATGTGTACGAAATTGGTCCACTAGAAGGAGGAGCAGTTGGGGGAATGGCCAGAGTAGCCACTCAGTTCAAAGCCCTCCAAAAAGAATATTTTCATTCTCACCTCATGCTCGCAGGAGATTTTTTGAGTCCCTCTGTCATGGGTACGGTCCGACTCGGCGAAAACAACGCCAAAGTCAATGGTGCCCAAATGGTGGATATCATGAATAAAACTGGTGTGACGCATGTCTGCTTTGGAAATCATGAGTTCGATTTGGATGAGGAGGATCTACAAAAGCGTTTGGACGAATCTCAGTTTACGTGGATTGCCGGCAACATCGTACAAAATGGCGCTTCGGGAAGAAAAAGCTTTCAACGTAAGGGGACCAATCTTCCCTACTGCCAGGTACTCTATGTCTCAGATGAGAAAAAAGCATGGACGGTAGGGGTACTTTCTGTTTGTTTAGATGCCAATCAAAAGGATTTTGTACACTATGAAGACATCTATACATCAGCTGCAGATCAGTATCAGTTACTCAAGGAGCAGTATAAAGCGGACTTTGTCATTGCCTTGACGCATCTCAACATCGAAGAGGACCGAGAGCTGGCCAGACGCCTTCCCGAGCTGAAGCTCATCATGGGTGGACATGAGCACGAAAACCACTATGAGACAGTAGGAGAAGTCCCCATCGCCAAAGCGGATGCCAATGCCAAAAGTGCCTATATCCATCGATTTGATTTTGATGGGGAAACAGGGAAGCTGTCTGTCAAGTCAGAATTAATCCCTATGGATGAGTCCATCGTACAAGATCCTCGCATCGAGCAAGAAGTTCAGCAATGGGAGGACACGATTTTTTCAGCCTTTCGAGCGCAGGGAATCAATCCCAATGCAGATGTATGCACCCTCACGACGCCACTTGATGGCCTTGAAACCCATATCCGAACACGTCAAACCAATCTTGGATTAGCGATCGCCGAAGCGATGTTTGTTTGCTATGAAGGAGCGGATGCAGCTGTATTCAATGGAGGATCTGTCCGGCTCGATGACAAGCTGGAGGGAAAAATCACCCAATACGATATTTTGAGAACCCTGCCCTTTGGTGGGAGTATATGGAAAGTATCGATGAAAGGGGAACTGCTCCAACAAGTTCTCGATGCAGGGATTCAGAATCAAGGTTCTGGCGGGTATCTTCAATGGTACCGTATCTCCCAAGAAGGGACAGATTGGAAAATCAATGGAGAATCCTTAGTGCCCGAAAAAGAATATACCATTGTCACCTCTTCCTTTCTCATGTCTGGGAGAGAAGACAATCTAGACTTTTTGACAGAAGGAGCACCTGGCATTAGAGCGATCGAAAAACCTACTGCATCCAGTCCAGCCAGAGATATACGTATTGCCTTGACGACCTCCCTAGCAAAAGGATGTAATTAAGTAAGACAATATATAAAGAGGTCAAAAATTGAGAAGCAAGTCCGCTACGCCCAAGACGAGAGTCGGCGGACAGATGTTTTTGGGTCAAAATTTCATACAGGCTGGGCCGATCTCTTTTGGCTCGCCCGATGTCTCCTGGTACGGGTGCAAACCAAAAGGCTTTGAAAGCCACGAAGCTTGCGCTTGGGTGAGAGGAATATGTGCAAGTTTGTAGCTCCAATCGTAAGCTTTTTGTAAATTTCTAAAAACCATAAATATATGTCCAAAAGCTTAGTAGAAGACTTGCGTCTGATCCTGGAAGAAAGCGAATTTCTCACCTCATTGATTATCCAGAAAATCACTTGGCAAGAGTTTCGCAATGATTCCATTCTCCTGAGAGCGGTCACACGAAGTATAGATGTCATCGGTGCCATCATCAGCCAAATGGACAGTACCGATCTACAAGAACTCAATCAAATCAATTGGGAAAAGCTCACCAAACAAAGAGAAGAAGTCAACCGTGACTATCGGCTGATAGATTACGAGCAGATTTGGGCTTTTATCCATCAAGAAGCAGCAGAACTATATGCCCAAGTAGAAAAAGCCCTCAAAGATCAGGTAAAATCCTGATGAGATACAACTTATCCTATGCTTATGCCGTCTTTCATCTGATCTTTTTCATAAAAAAGTCCTAAGTTGCTGTTTCAAGCTGCACATGAAAAAGACGGACTCCTATGGATGGCCTTCGATGAAGACCTGCATTCATTTAAGCTTTATTCACTATGCGGACCTTTGTATGGAATTCTACGAGATGCAAGGCTCCATTTCTTATAAAAACTCCATATACACTCCTGAACACATAAATTCAAATCAACAAACCGGACATCTACTATATGACGATCAAAGCCCTTATAATCGAAGACGAGAAAAATAGCCAGGAACTACTCCAGGGGTTGATTCAAGATTACTGTGAAGGTGTAGCCGTAATCGCCATTGCAGGCTCTGTGTCTGAAGGTTTAGCTGCTATCAAAACACATAAACCTGACTTAGTTTTCTTGGATATAGAGTTGCCTGATGGAGATGGATTTCAGGTATTGGAGAAAACAGAGGAGAAAAACTTTGACGTCATATTTACCACAGCATATGATCAGTATGCGACGAAGGCATTCAAATTCTCTGCTACAGATTATCTGTTAAAACCTGTAGATATCGACGAGCTAGAGGCGGCTGTCAACCGTGTGAAAGAGAAAAAGACAAACGGAACGGGGGAAGATCAGTCAGCCAAACTGGACGCCTTGATTCAAAACCTGAAGAACCTTCAGCAGCCCCTGAAACGCATCGTCCTGCCTACCTCCAATGGCTTCACAGTCGTCAATCCTGAGGACATCATCCGTTGTGAATCGGACCGAAACTATACCTTTATTTTCCTAATGGACGGGCGTAAGATCTTGGTTTCTCGTACCATCAAAGAGTATGATGAGATGCTTTCAGACCACAATTTTTTCCGTATCCACCAATCACATCTGATCAATCTGAGCTATCTGAAGAATTATACGCGAGGCCGTGGCGGCTACGTCGAACTAAACGACGGGACAGTACTTGACGTGTCGGCCCGCCGAAAGTCTGAATTCCTGAAGCGTATGTCGGTGGATAGTTGAGATATTTCCAGTCTCCTGGACTATAGGTGCGTGTACGAAGCTTCAGATGCTTTTTGTGCATAGGCAGTGTGTGGGAAGAATATTTATATGTAGAAATATACAGGCTGACAGGTCCAAACACCTGCTTACACTAATTTCTCGGATTTAGTTGGAAAAAGAAATGATTTAGATATATTTTTTTGAATTCCTTTGCCCCTGCCGACTACCCATGAAATAAATCACAAGAATAGCCTTCACTCATCCCTTATTACTTGCTGTCACCTTCCCTAATTCAAAGATAAATTAGAAAGGTAAGCTACTAGTTTCCTGTATTCTTCTACCCATAGATGTCCATTGGGCAACTCGTCAAACGCCAGCAAATACATCTGTGCAAGATCCTTAAAGTGTGAATTTTGGGCTAGTTTGGCTGCCGTGATGCCTTTGATGTATCTATGTGCTTGATTGGGTAGATAAATACTTTTCTGTTGGGGCTGTGTATTGAGTAAGATATCCGCTCCCCGAACACTCGCATGTGTATCTAGAAATTGGCTCCCCTTATCTTCCCAAAAATCATGAAATTCGTCTACAATCCTGTCTAAGTCCTGTACATTTTCAGCCGTACGCCTCATATAGGCTTCTCCCCTGAGCTTTCCTTCAGAGACTACAATGGTATGTGCATCAGCCCGCCAACCAGGTAGCGTACGAGTAAACTTTCCTGCCATTTGCTCGATTGCATCTATGCGAATTCCCAAGTGAAACTCGATCCAAATACTATCTGTGTATGCAGAGACTGAATAAATCACATTCTGAAATCCCGCATGACGCACTTTCCGCAATTGTTTTTTTCCCTCTATGACTTCATAGCCTGTAGAGAATAAAAAATGCGACAACTGATCTGCTAAATAGGCCTCCGTGAAATTTTGATCCAGATTCATCAATCAAGAAAGTCAAGGATAGAAGAAATTGTTTTGATCACCTAGATGTAGGAAAAAAGAATCTTCCTCAGTCCGGCAACTCTCCTGGCATGACGTACACCTTTTTCAACTTCCCTTTACGAATAAGTGTGACCTCAAAAGACTTCCCTATACTCACCTCATCCAAGATTTTGTGTAGCGCATCGATTCCATCCACAGCTTTCCCTCCAAACCGAATAATTACATCTCCAGTGCGAATACTTTCATTTTGGGCGGATGCATTTCGTTCTACAGACTGTACCAAAATACCTGTCTGCGTCTCAAGATCTAATACATTGCGTGTACGAATTGGAAGTGGAACATTTTGTCCTGAAATACCCAAAAACCCTCTTCTGATCTTTCCTTGGCTGATCAATTTGCTGACGATATAGCCTGCCGTTCCTGCTCCTATCGCAAAGCAAATCCCTTGTGCAGACATAATGATCGCTGTATTGACCCCAATCACGCGTCCGCTGCTATCTACCAAAGGTCCACCCGAGTTCCCTGGATTGAGGGCTGCATCTGTTTGCAGGATGTCATCGATGAGACGGCCAGTCTGCGATCGAAGTGTTCTTCCCAAAGCGCTCACGACACCTGCTGTGACGGTATAAGAGAAACCATAGGGATTGCCTAAGGCAATGGCCAATTGTCCTACTTGCACGGGCTGCGAAGCAAATCGTAAAAACGGGAGTTGGCTTTCCGAGATTTTCAGTACTGCTAGGTCCGTCGCAGGATCGTCTCCCACAAGATGCGCAACATATCGATCCCCTTCTGGCAAGGTCACAAACATCTCCTGAGCTCCCTGGACCACATGGCTGTTGGTCACAATCAGGCCATCGGGCGTCACAATAAATCCAGAGCCATTCCCTTCTTGTGTGGGCCTTCCTCTTTGAGGACCTTGCGCAGATTTGACCTCAATCTGAACGACACTGGGACTGACCACTTGCGTAGCACCGACTACTGCTTGTGAGTAGGCATCCAAGAGCGCAGCATCTTTGGGCGACTCAGCTTGTCCTCGTGTGGGTGTACTTTCCGAATGGATGAGCGTATACATTTTTTCCTTTATAACACGACAAAAGTCCAAGTCGTGACGATGTGGAAATATCCATTATTTTTCCAAAAACATACACTGACTCTGAATCTCTTACCCTTAGGAAAAAGTAACCTTACGCTATATCATGGTGTGGATTCCTTCTTAAGTCTTCCTTTGGGACTAGAAGTCTCTGCTATAACTTCAGAAAATCTCCATTATCATTTACACCCAACCATGAAAGGGAAACATCGGCTTTTCATTCTAGGAATTTACATGGTCTGTACGCCTCTTCTCAGTCAGGAGATCCGGACAAGAAGTTTGGCTTCAAAAGCACATGACATTCCTCGATTAGCCATAGGGGGTTTGGTTCCTAACACCGCTGAAGATCTGACGTATCTATCAGTCATCACTGCGGATACTGTCGATCTTCAGATTTTGATTCATCCCTGGATGTCAGGATTTAGAGTGTATCGAGAAATATTTTTAAGGGTTTCTCCTGGGGATCAGCGAGTTCCTATCTACCTGTATGAGATGAGACAGGGGGACTATTGTCTACGTATATTAAGGAATGATGAAATTTTGGCCGTTCGTATGCTAAAAATTGAACGTTAATGGTACGGATGCGTTTAAAAATGGTAAAGATATTCCGTATGTTCGCATTGTGTTAGCCATGTTCGCGACGCATGGAACATTTTAAAAATCTTAAAGTACGCGCCAATTGCATCACGCATTTGTAATGAATCCGACTTATTACGATCAGATTGGTGAAGGTTACGACCGTACGCGGACCGCAGACCCCGATCTGACCCAGCGTCTTCTCACGCACCTTGCGCCTAACCCAGATGCTCGCTTTGTCGACGTCGGGAGTGGAACAGGAAACTATACCGCAGCCCTCCATGCCCAGGGCGTAGACATCATGGGCATAGATCCTTCAGAAGAAATGATTCGCCTAGCCAGCAAAAAGTACGAAAACCTCGACTGGAAGTCTGGACGCGCGGAGGCATTGCCTTTTGAGGATCGGGCATTTGATGGAGCAATTACCACACTGACGATTCACTTGTGGGAGAGCTTGATCAAAGGTTTTCGTGAGATCAGCCGCGTGGTAAAAGACAATGGCCGATTGGTGATTTTCACCGCGATGCCACACCAGATGAAGCGATACTGGCTCAATGAGTACTTTCCAGAGATCATGCAACACTACATGAATCTCATGCCAGGGTACCCCAGTCTCCAAGCAACACTCGACGCAACGGGTTGGCAGCTCAAATCCGTTGACAAGTACTTCGTATCCGAAGAGCTGACAGATCTTTTCCTTTACTCAGGTAAGCACCGTCCTGAACTCTACTTCGAACAGGGATTCCGTTCGGGTATCTTCGTATTTGGTACCCACCACAACCCCAATGATGTAGAAAAAGGACTCGAAAAACTTCGTGCAGACATCGATTCAGGAGAATTCGAAAAAGTACAAGCCAAGTATGACAATGACCAAGGGGACTATCTCTTCCTGGTAGCAGAGAAGAAAAATCCTGGTTTGCCTTTGATGTAAAGGTTTCATTGTCTTGTCAGGCAGCAAAATGAAAGAGGCTCCCTTCACCGAGGAAGCCTCTTTGATTTTACTGTATGATATATGTAGGCCATGATCTAAATATGCCTAATATGCTGTCTTCAGCGATTTTCGCTACTGCTTTACCTCTTCTTCCAACATCAATACCTGCTTGATCTCCTGCAGTTTCAGCAAAGCTTCAATGGGGGTCATCCGGTCTACATCGACCCCTGCCAAAATCTGACGGATCTTGAGTGTATCCGCATCCTTCAACTCAAACATATTCAGTTGCATCGTCGGTTTCTTGGAGAACTTTACCGATTGAGCTGCTTTTTGGTCCGAGACGCGGTTTTGCTCAAAGTGTCGGAGCAGGGATTGCGCACGCTTGACGAGATCCTTGGGCATACCTGCCATCTCAGCTACATTGATCCCAAAAGAGTGATTGGAGCCTCCAGGCTTGAGGGTTCGTAGGAACAAAATACGCCCATCTATCTCCTTTACCGAGACATTATAATTTTTGACGCGGTCCAAGCGATTTTCCAGCTCGTTGAGCTCGTGGTAGTGCGTCGCGAAGAGCGTCTTGGCTCGGACCTGAGGTGTCTCATGTAGGTACTCTACCAAGGCCCATGCAATAGATACCCCATCATAGGTGCTCGTCCCACGGCCGATCTCATCCAAGAGAATGAGCGACTTATGCGTAGCATTATTGGCGATCTGTGCCGTCTCATTCATCTCCACCATGAAGGTCGATTCGCCTGAGGAGATGTTATCCGAAGCGCCTACACGTGTAAAGATCTTGTCGACCAATCCTATCGTTGCTGCCTCCGCAGGCACATAGCATCCCATCTGCGCCATCAATACAATCAAGGCGGTCTGACGAAGCAAAGCAGACTTACCCGCCATGTTGGGACCTGTGATGATGACTATCTGCTGAGTCTCGTTGTCGAGCATGACATCGTTGGGGACATAAGGCACACCAGGTGCCAGCGTCGTCTCGATCACGGGGTGGCGCCCTTGCTTGATCTCAATCTGATCGTCTTGCGTGATAATGGGTTTCTGGTACTGACGCTTCATCGACACGCGAGCGAAGCTCAGCAGCATGTCCAACTCGGCGATCAAGCGTGCATTCTGCTGGAAGGTGACCAGATGATTCTGTAAAAGCGAAATAAAGTGACGGTAAATATCCGCTTCGATGCCCAGGATCTTTTCCTCCGCATTGAGGATCTTCACCTCATATTCCTTCAATTCTTCTGTGATGTATCGCTCCGCATTGGTCAAGGTCTGCTTACGAATCCACTCTTCAGGTACTTTATCTTTATGAGAATTGGTCACTTCGAGATAATACCCGAAGATCTTATTGAAACCGATTTTAAGAGAGGAAATACCTGTCCGATTGATTTCTCGGCGCTGCATATTGAGAAGCAGTTCGTTTGAGTTGGACTTGATATTTCGCAACTCATCCAGCTCCTCAGAAACTCCGTCTCGAATCACCCCTCCATCGCTGATGGCAGCACTTACTTCGTCTAGTAGGTATTTTTGTAGAATCTCTAGCGCAGCGGTGGGGTCAGCAAACTGTAGCGCTTTTTTCTGGAGCACCTCCGAATCAAAGGACTGTAACAACTCAGAAATGGGCCCAAGTAATCGCAATGATTCACGCAAAACACAGGCCTCTTTGGGACTGATGCGTCCAGTCGCGACTTTGGAAGCCAGTCGTTCTAGATCCCCCATCCGCTTAAAAAGATCTGAAAGCTGGGGCGTATGCGTACGCTCATTCACAAATGTCTCGACGACATCCAGCCGCTCCTGCACAGCTTGCAGGTCCTTGAGCGGAAGCAATACTGCGCGGCGCAGCATACGGCTTCCCATATGTGTCAGCGTATGATCCAATACATCCACAAGGGCTGTTCCATCGCCATGCAAAGGATGTAGCAGTTCTAGGTTGCGCACCGTAAATTGATCCAGCCAGACAAAACCCGAATCATCAAAGGGATAAATTCGGTCGATATGTCCAAGATTTTTGTGTTGGTTCTCATTGAGGTAGTGCAAGATGGCGCCTGCTGCAATACAAGCTTTGGTATTGCCTTCGACTCCAAAGCCTTTTAAGGAAGTCGTCTGGAACTGATCCAGTAGTTTCTCACGGGCATAATCTTCTTGGAAGACCCATTCATCTACACGAGAGAGGTAAAATTTTTCTCCAAATAGCTCCGTAAACTTCCGCATGGACTGGCGAGGGACCAGGACTTCCGAGGGCTGAAGGGTCAATAAAACCTTTTCTGCATGGGCAATAGAACCTGAAAAGCAGAAAAAATCTCCTGTAGATACTTCCAGGAACGCGACACCAATTTCTTTTTCGGAGGGCAGATATACGGACGCGAGGTAGTTGTGTTTATTGGCTTCGAGTACCTTGTCGTTGAAGGTAACACCTGGGGTTACGAGTTCGGTAACGCCCCGCTTGACGATGCCTTTGGCTTGCTTGGGATCTTCGAGTTGGTCGCAGACAGCCACCCGCTTACCCGCACGGACGAGCTTAGGAAGATAGGTATCAAGTGCATGATGGGGAAAACCCGCCAGTTCTGTATCGGCCGAGCCGTTGTTGCGGTGGGTCAGGATGATCCCCAGGATCTTAGATACCTCGATGGCATCTTCCCCAAATGTCTCATAAAAATCCCCCACGCGGAAAAGCAATACTGTGCCAGGATACTTTGCTTTGATGGCATAGTACTGCTTCATTAAGGGAGTTTCCTTCTTCTTCTTTGTGCTTTTTGAACCGTTTTTTCTAGGACGCGCCACGTAATCCTCCTTTATCATTAAGAAGTCCAACCTTAAAGATATAAAGGTTAAAGCCTCTTGATTCAACCATTTTTGATGAAATATAAAACTACGCAAATATGTGAGGATCACGAAGTGCGATATCCACATTGTTCATTGTTCATTGTTCATTGTTCATTGTTCATTGTTCATTGTTCATTGTTCATTGTTCATTGTTCATTGTTCATTGTT
>JBCBFT010000008.1:0-80470 GCA_038527485.1 Bacteroidota bacterium | reverse complement strand
CAAAGCGTACCAGATTTCGGGTCTACGGGTTACATGAAACTTGACATCGTAGTATGAACACTGATTCATAGGTTCCTTGATCCATAAAAAATGAAGCAGGAAACATATTTCCTGCGAAATATGATCGCGGAAAAATGAAAAATACTAGACTTTATCCTTATTTTTCGCGCTGCTATGGAGAAACTTCGATCCAATCCCTGGCTTACGCGTACGTCATTGGGACTTTTTGCTATCATCATATACTTCCCCATTTTCCTTCACTTGGATTATGGAGGAATGAAGAATTTTGATGAAGGATACTTCTCTTTGCGCGCCTTTGGGATGGCTCACTATGGGGAATACATCTGTCAATACGCCGATATGCCCGAATCGGATAGCGGGGTGAATACCAAGCCGCCCTTGTTCACCTGGGTACAAGCCAGTTTCTTTCATATTTTGGGATACAATGAATTGGCTTTCCGACTCCCCATTGCCCTGATGGTCGTTGCCCTCGTAGCGTTGATGCTGCTTTTCTCGAAGGATCTTACAGGAAAACTCACTTGGGGCTATTTATCCGTGCTGATTATGCTGACGACACCTGGCATGATGAAAACCCACGTCGCGCGCTCAGGTGAACACGACCTCCCGTTCATTTTCTTCATTATCCTACAAATCGTTTCCTTTTACCTCTACCTTCACTCTGATCTCAAGGACAAAAAATATCTCTTCTGGCTAGGTATTGGCCTCATCCTGGCGACCTGGACCAAAAGTGCGATGGCACTCTTTACGATTCCTGCCTTCTTTTTATACGCCCTATCCGAGCGAAAGCTCCTTCCTCTCCTACGAGACAAGCATACATGGGGACTCATCGGTGCCTACCTATTGGCTGTAGGTGGTTTGTACCTTTATCTGTCGACGCAGTGCCCCGACTTCCTTTCCAAAGTCTGGCGAAATGACATCGTCGTCAGATATAGCGAAGTTATGGATGGACACGAGCATTCTTGGCATTGGTACGTCTCCCTGATCCTTCCACGAGATTATCTATACTGGATTCCTTTTACAGTTGTGGGCATAGGGATCATTTTCTGGAAGCGAGACGAGATGCTGCCCTTATTCAAACTACTAGGGATCGTATGTATCGTATGGCTTACCATCATTATTACAGCTCAAACCAAGTTAGAATGGTATATTTGTGCGCTTTACCCTCTTTTGGGGTGGATGGCGGGATATGGCCTTTGGAAGATATGGGAAGTGATCCTAAATCAACTTAAGTGGGCCGATGGGTGGAAAGCGCGTCTCACGGGTTGGCTCCTTTTGGCCGCTGTCTTTGCCTACCCCTATTATACGGTAATCGACAACGTCTACTTCTCAGACTGGTTCAGCGGTGAACCCGAACGCTACGCCCATCTGATGCAACAAGTCGCGGAGCGCTCCCCTGATATCCAAGACTATGACGTCCTCTATGAAGGCTGGAACTTCCACGCGTCCTTCTACATCCTAGTGTACAACGAGACTAAAGGATACGATATCCACCGCTTGCGCAAACGCGAACAGCTTCAAGTCCCTGCCTATGTCATGGTCAGTCAGCCTGGACTCATCGCCTACCTCAAGGAAACGTATCAATGGGAAGCCCTTCATGCACGAGAAGGTGCGGAGTTGCTAAAATTAACGCCCCTTACACAGGCCAAAGAGACCACAATAGAAGGGACACAATAAGCTCAGACCGTATGCGTCTCATGGGGAGTACTTTTTTCGTATCTCTCATGATTCGACAGGCTGAATATATAGGTAAATAAGGACCGTCATTTTTGGCCTAGCTTAAACAAAAAACTATTTTTGCCTACAGTCGTTGAACATGCAGGAATATAAGATTCAACATGAATATAGGCATCGTTTGCTATCCAACTTATGGTGGAAGTGGTGTAGTCGCCACAGAACTCGGCAAAGCACTCGCTTCTAGAGGACATAAAATCCACTTCATCACTTACAGTCGTCCGATTCGACTCGATCTCTTCTCCGAGAATATTTTCTACCACGAGGTAAGAACCAAGGATTATCCTCTTTTTGAGTTTGTTCCCTATGAGTCGGCGCTCGCGAGCACCATGGTAGATGTCGCACGCTATCACAACCTCGACTTGTTCCATGTGCATTATGCGATTCCCCACGCCTCGGTAGCTTATCTTGCCAAGCAGATCCTCAAAGACTACGACCTACATGTCCCTGTCGTGACGACGCTACACGGTACAGATATCACCTTGGTAGGAAAAAATCAATCCTATGAACCTGTCGTCAGTTTCTCGATTGATCAAAGCGACGGCGTAACAGCTGTATCTGAGTTTTTGAAAAAGGCGACTTACAGCAACTTCCCTGTCAAGGCGGACATCCAAGTGATCTACAATTTCTTGGATTTCACTCGATTCCACCGCCAAAATAAGGAGCACTTTCGCAAGATGATCACCCCCAACGATGAAAAAGTACTCATCCACACATCCAACTTCCGCAAGGTCAAGCGTGTGCTAGATGTCATGAAGATCTTTGCGCAGGTTCGAGAGCATATTCCTGCTCGACTCCTCATGGTAGGAGATGGTCCCGATCGTCACAAAGCTGAAGAGTACTGTCGTGAAAACGGATTCTGCGAGCATGTGAGTTTCCTAGGCGGGCAAAACTCTGTGGAAGAAATCTACTCTATCGGAGATCTGTTTTTACTTCCTTCTGATAGCGAAAGCTTTGGTTTGGCTGCGCTGGAAGCTATGGCCTGCGAGGTGCCCGTGATTTCTTCTAATGCAGGTGGCCTTCCCGAGCTAGTCATCAATGGAGAAACAGGGTTCACAAGTCCCGTCGGCGACGTAGACAAGATGGCACAAGACGCCCTCTACATCCTTTCAGATGATGCGCGCTGGACAGCGTTTTCCCAACGCGCTTATGCGCATGCACAGACATTCTCTATAGATAAGGTAGTACCACAGTATGAAAGCTACTATCAGCAAGTAGTCGAGAGCTATACGCCTGTGGTCTAGTCAGCTAGAGATTCAAATATTCTGAATCTTTTTGTCATACAGATCCTTGGACTCCACGACAGTCTGTGTCAACTCTGACATGATGTCTTTGACACGGGTTTCGATATTGGCTAGCCCTTCGTTGATATTGGAGATCTCTCCCAGTGCATAGGCTACCTCTAGTGCTTTGACCACATCATAGGCCTCTTGGTAGAGTTTTTCAAGGTCTTTGATCGCGAGTTCTGTACGACCCAGCGTCTTCTGATAGTCACCCTTGGTGCTTTCGATAGCTGCTTGTAGTTCGCCTCTGCTTTTCTCATTGTTGATGCTAGCGGTCTGTCTTTCCATGGCAGAAAACAAATTGTCAGCGTCCATCTTGAGGTCGTTGTATTCTTTGGTAAGTTGCTTAACTTGCTTGGATACTGCCTCCCACTTGCCATACACGCGATTGAATTCCTGATCGGTATTTTTCGCATTGTCTAGTGCAGTCTGTAATCCATTCAATGTGGATACTCCATCGTCTACTTTTTTATCCGTTTGGAGTTTTTCTTTCTCGAATGACGCAATTTGAGCCTGAAATTTTTTCTTGAACTTAGGAAGTTCCTCAGGACTTCGGTTACAGGCTAACAAGGTGAGGACCAGTAAAAGGATGGGAAGCGAAACGTATCTCATAAGGGGAAAATGTTGGGAAGTGGCAGTATTTTTTACGAAAATCATAGCCCAATATACTGGGTCTGGCACAATTTTCTCAACTAGACATTTGACGAAATCGTTTTACGATATTTTTCGACGGTAGATTTGAGACAAGTCATCCTTGGAGTGGAGAAAAATGAGGGGTAGAAAGGCGGCTTGTAGGATCACAATAGATCAAAGACACGGGTAATAAGCAAGCCCAAAGTGTTTGGGAAAAAATTCATTGAATCATTAAATAGAGGACGCAGCGATGCAGGAAGAATTATTTGCAACGCATTCAATGGTGAAAGTAGGAACATTGACCCAGGGATTCCTGGCGATATTAACGGCTGCGCTTCTGGTAGTATCTGGTCAGATTCTCACAGAGCAATCCTCACCCATGGTAGAGGACCTGCCTGAGTTTGTAGAAGGCATACCAGGACTTCCAGATCCTGACAGTCAACGCATTACTTCCAAATTCCTTCCAGGTTCCGAGTCATGGAAATCCTGGCAAAATCGTACATCTTCTACCCCAAAAGGTAGAAAAAAGTCGCGTACGCCACTCTCTGGCTTCTTGACTTCCCTCCACGATCTGGTACAGAAGCCCGATCAATCTCGCGTTCGCGTAGCCTACTTTGGAGATTCGATGATCGAAGGAGACCGCATTACCCAATCTCTTCGCAACGACATGCAGGACATGTTTGGAGGATCAGGTGTGGGATTTGTCCCCATTGTGTATGCTTACTACGGCGACCGTCGCACGATCTGGCACCGCTTCTCCAATGACTGGGAAGATTATAACTTCATGAAACCCAGACGCTCAGATGCCCATTATGGTATTTCAGGAGAGTACTTCCTTACCCGAAATAAATCTAATAGAGGCCGTACATGGGTCCGATACAAGGGTTCAGATGAATATCCACGGACGCAAATCTTTGAGCAGGTGTATCTCTACTATGGGACAAAAGAAGATGGCAGCAATTCGGATCAAGACTATTATGTAGTCTCCAATACCCAAGATCAAAAAGATACAGCCTTCCTCGCGGGGGATCGCATCGTCAATGGCGTGGCATTGTCCAACCAACCGACAGAAGATATCAAACTCAATTTTAACATTCCAGGCGATATGCCCGTCTTCGGGATGAGCTTCGAAAGTGAGTCGGGAATATTTGTAGATAACTTTTCTGCTCGTGGACACAGTGGGATGAACCTCGTAGACATCCCAGGCGAAAACTTAAAGGCCTTTCATGAGCTGTTGGACTATGACCTAATTATTCTACAGTTTGGACTCAATGTTGTATCACCTAATAGACGCAACTTTAGTTCCTATGAGAAGGGAATGAAAAAAGTCGTGGAGCACTTTCAAAAACACTGTCCAGGTGTAGATATACTACTGGTAAGTGTCAGCGATAAAAGCACGCGTATCAAAGGCGTCCTTCAAACAGATCCTAGTGTGCCCTTGATTGTAGATGCACAGCGCAGGGTAGCCGAAAATACAGGAACAGGCTTCCTCAACTTGTACCAATCCATGGGGGGAAGAAACTCCATGATCCAGTGGGTCAAAGCTAAGCCCTCACTCGCTAGAAACGACTACGCACACCCCAATAGACGTGGAGCAGTGAAAGTAGGAGAAATCGTCAAAGATTATTTGCTGAAGGAGTATGAAACCGAATACGGTCCTCTGAAAAAAGAGAAAGAGGACAATACGTTCGCTTCCATTTTCCCATATGCACCTACTCAAAATTAGTCGCGAGCATAAGACCACATGCTCAGGCGAGCCTGACCCTACCACGAAAAGGCAGTAACACTCGAGTTTATCAGATAAGAGAAGAGGGAATGTCTCCTACATGTGGAGGATCGATCTTACCTTTGAGATGTTGCTCAATTTCGACATGAAGCCCCTGCAAGTCTAGATGAAAGAGTTCGATGGCCGAACCCCCAAATGTTTGTTCATTCTGAATGAGGAAGTCCCTCAAGTCATGCAGATCTTCTCGGCTACGTGCCAGATGAAGGAATGATGGAATCATATGGAGCGACTGGGGAGCAATCATGGGACATCGGACGTAGGCCAGCCACATCAAACGAGATACTACAAGGTTTTCCCTTGGATTCCAAGCTACTTCTTTTGCACATTTTTGGGTTTCCAATGTTTGCTGCATCAAGTCGATGACACGATAAATCGGCAGCGTCAAGCTTGAGAAGTCATTAAAAATATCCAGGTAGAGGTCGATATTATCTTGTTCAATCTCTTGAGCACTCCCCTTCCGCTCCATCTGTATCTGCTGATACTCAGAGATAATGGCTTCAATATCCTGTACATCCTTCCCAATCTGCTCAGCAAAAGCTTTGCAAAGCGCATATTCTTTCGGATCGATATTGCCATCCACCACCATCATATAAACGAGATTCTTTAGAGAGAAATATTGATCCTCTTCGCTCAGGGGAATGATCAGGTCCAGCTCATCACGATGATCCAAAAGGTGATCGATGTCCGACTGCTGAATACCTAAGTGTTGGGCAATTTCTAGTAGGAGTTGCTGTTCTTCTTCTGTGATCTGCCCATCGGCGAGGGCCATCATAAACAGATTTTGAAACATCCCCACATGATGTTTTTGCTCTTGCTGTCTCTCTTGATAGTAAGCGATCGTGTCATCGAGCATTTGCACAGAAATCCCCATGTCCGTCGCAAATTGCTTGCAAGCATGATATTCTTCAGGCTCGATTTTCTCATCTGCCAAGATCATCAAGACACCCAGTTTAAGCTCCATGAGTCGATCCTCTTCTGTCGTAGGAAGCTGAAATTGCAGATTCTCATTTTTGGCCTGCTGGATCAAGTGAGCAATGATCTCCTGCTCTAGCCCCATGCTCTCTGCCAGCTCGTACAAAAGATTCTTTTCCCGATAATCAAGCGCGCCGTCTGCACTGGCAATGATGCAGAGGTTTTGAAATGTAGCTAGATGTCGGTTTTTCTCTTTCATGTAAACTTTGTGAGGTACAAAATTAACATTTGCTGCCAATTTGTTTGGAAGAATTTCAAAGAGAACACAACACATTCAGAAAACCCCTTGCAACAAACCGTTACAAGGGTAAGGAGCTTAGGATAAACCGTCTGTCTCTACACACTCTAAGAAGGGATCATACCTGAACGCTTTATGACTCCTGAGACTTAGGCTTTAAAAGGGTAGAAATGCCTAATGCACTCCAAATGGGGCAAAAGCTGATCAAACCCGTAAGCAAGAAAATAGCTGCCACAACCCCCAACACGATCGCCAACGTACCGCTGATCATATCCGTGAAATATAAAACAGCAACTATAACGGCAAATAGTATGCGTACAATTCGTTCAACTAAACCAAGGTTCTTTTTCATCATGACTAATATTTTAAACGCCAATTGATAGGTATCAAGAAGGCATCTATTATTCAGTCTTTCCGTGCCTGAAGTCACAGAAGAGAAGTTTTCTCCTTTATCAGATTACTTATTTACATTTCATTCGTCTCAACAGAATTAAGCGAGAGCAACATGAATGTTTAAGTATTCATTCTTCGTTCTTTTTAGAATAAGAATTCTTGATTATGAGGCTACTTCAACACAATGAATATTTAAACAGAATTTAATATGTATTTTCAACTCAAAGTCCTATTTTGGGACAAATCTCCCTTTTATAAATAAGCAATAAAGTCTGATCTGCTCCAGTAGCTACCATTTCTTATCATACTTGTAGCTCCCTAACAACTTACCTAAACCCCACACTTTCTGCTTATCATCCTAACGCTATGTATCGAGCTTTTTCACGCTTTCGCAGTCTTGCCCGGTCCAGTCAAATCCTACTCATTGGATTATTTGTTTTTCTTACCATGGCTGCTTTTGCACCTATCGCTATGCTTCAGTCAGGGTTGAATACGGCTCAACCTGTAGGGACTTTCATCAATGGTACATTCCCAGATGTAACACCGGGTCAAGGATCAGGAAACTTCATCAAAGTAGATGCTTTCCCAAACCTTACCTTTAATCTTCCTATCCATTTGACAGAAATGAATGGATCAGGACGATTATTAGTCGGTGAAATGAATGGAAGGATCTACTCCGTACCCAATGTTTCAACCACAACCACCAAAGACTTATTTCTGGATATTTCTTCCCGCGTAAGATTTGCGGGAGAAAGTGGGATGCTCAATTTCGCCCTGCACCCACGCTATGGCATTGACTCCAACTATGTCTATGTCTTTTACCAGTGGAATCCCTTCAATGGACAGATCTATACACGCATCTCACGCTTCGACGTCATCAATCCAGGTGCCAATGCCTACGCAGACCCTAACTCTGAACTCGTATTGATTCAACAGCTAGATCGCGCCACAAATCACAATGGAGGCGGGCTCTTTTTCGGCACAGATGGATTTTTATACATCAGCTTTGGCGATGAAGGCCCAGGCAACAACACCTACAACAATGGGCAAAGGATCAATGACAGGCTCATGGCAGGTGTTCTCAGGATCGATGTGGACCGAAACCCTGCGACAAGCCATGCCATCAGACGCCAGCCTAATCTGCTCTCTGGTAGTGATCAATCATATACGGCAAACTACTACGTCCCCGATTCCAATCCCTGGCAAGATGTCAGTGGAGGTATACTGGAAGAGTTCATCGCTATCGGTTTTCGAAACCCACACCGGATGACGCTCGATGATGCGACAGGAAATATCTGGCTTGGAGATGTAGGGGGGTGGCAATTCGAAGAAATCGATCTCATTCTCCCAGGTCATAACTATCAATGGGGATTCAAAGAAGGATTTACAGGCAACGGTCCCCAAGGACCTAGTCCACCGAGTCCGTTCATCGGGACCAGTACAGATCCCATCTACACCTACCCCAATACAGGAGGAGCGGCCATCATAGGTGGTTATGTCTACCGAGGAAGCGATCACCCAGACCTGCTAGGTAAATATATTTTTGCCGATAACGGAAGCGGCAGGTTGTTCAGTATGGAGTTCACCATTGGACAGCCACCTGTGGTGACGGAACTGCTAGACTTACAGTTTGGCTCGTCCAAAAATGGAGTGGCTGGCTTTGGAGTAGATGCCGCCAATGAACTCTACATCCTACGAATGAATGGCTTTGGAGGAAGTGGAAAAATATACAAACTAGACCGCCAAAATCCAGGTGCGCCCGAACCTCCCGCCCTACTCTCCCAGACAGGAATATTTGATAATATGACATCACTCAGTACGTTCAACTATGTCATCCCTTATCAATTGAATGTTCCCTTCTGGTCCGATGGTGCGATCAAGACGCGCTATATGGTCATTCCCAATAATGGAACCCACAATACCTCTGACGAACAAATTGGCTACAGTCCCAAAGATCCTTGGACCTTTCCTCAGGGTGCGGTACTGGTCAAGCACTTCGAAATGATGATGGACCAGAGCAATCCCAGCATTACGAGAAATCTCGAAACTCGCTTCATGCTGCACGGGACCGATGGCAACTATTATGGCGTGACCTACAAATGGCGCGATGATCAGTCAGATGCTGATCTACTAGCGAGTAACGATCTAGATACACTCCAAGTCACCACACCCGATGGTCCCCGAGACGTCCTGTGGTACTATCCGACCCGTGGCGAATGTCTTTCCTGCCATAATGCAGGACGTGGATATGTCCTAGGTCCCAGCTCTCAGCAGCTCAACTGCGACATGTTCTACTCAGGCACAGGGGTCACTGCGAATCAATTAAAGAGTTTGGCGCATATAGATATATTTGATACGCCACCTGATACGACGAATCTATCTGCCTTACCTACGGCATCTCCCATTACCAATACATCACTCGATCTTACCGAGCGCGTATTGTCCTATCTCGATGCCAATTGCTCTTCTTGTCATAATCCACAGACAGGTGTGCAAGCCCTATTTGATGCCCGATTGGAATCCCCTGTCAGCTTGTCTTCTCTCATATATGGAGAGGTCCTCAAAAGCCTCAACATCTCTGAAGCACGTCTGATTGTACCACAAGATCCTGAGCACTCTGTCTTATATCAGCGGATTGCCAGCCTACACGATGGGGTCGCCATGCCTCCTCTGGCCAAAAATGAGATCGATTCTGTCGGGATGAATCTAGTCAAGGAATGGATCATGTCGCTGCCAGCTGCATCCAATAATGGATCAGGCAGTCCCTACATCGACCAGCGGATACTCCTCAGTTTTGAAGAAGGGAGTGGAACCAATACCTCTGACCAGTCAGGCAACAGCCTCAATGGTCAGCTGCAAAATGGGGCCTCATGGACCACGGGCTACAGTGGATCAGGGATCGCATTTGATGGGACCAATGACTACGTCTCTGTAGGAGCCAATCCCTCGCTGAATTCAGGCAATAATATTACCCTCAGTGCATGGATCAATCCGCAAACGCTCGGAAATAATGAAGCCATCATTTCTTATGGCCAATCAGGAAGTCCCTATCGCTTTACGGTAATGGCCAATGGTACACTCAGATTCGGTGTCAATAACGGGACTGTGACAGGAGGATCAGGTGGAGGAGAATGGCAGTCTACCGCTACCGTCAATACAGGTCAGTGGCAACATGTCGCTGTCGCCTTTAATGGAAATGAACTCACATTTTATATCAATGGAGTTCCAGATAATATAGGATCTGTAGGACCTGTCACGATAGGTTCCATCAATGAAGATCTATATATAGGCCGAGACGATTACAGCGGAGGAAATTACTTTAATGGACTCATGGATAATGTTCGTATCTATCATGAGTACCTCTCCAATGTGGACATTTACTTCCTCTCTTCGGGTTATTTGACTGCCGCGCAGCAGGGGCAGGCCATCACATTTGATACATTGCCCAATCAGGCAGTAGGCATTCCTGGATTCTCCTTAGATGCCACGAGTAGTTCGGGGCTTCCCGTGACCTACTCTATCGTCAGTGGACCTGCGACACTCATGGGGGATTCTGTGGTTTTGTCAGGGACTGCAGGTAAAGTGACCGTCAGAGCGATGCAAGCGGGAGACGCCTCCTACAACGAGGCTCCCTACATAGATCGCTCATTTTGGGTAGCGCCTGCAGGCTCGGCCACAGGTACTGGCCTTACGGGTACTTATTACAGCAATGCCAACCTGACAGGGCAGTTGACCTCTCGTGTGGACCCCAACATTGATTTTTACTGGAATACTGACCGCCCCATCAATGGGATGGGATACAACTCATACTCCGTCGAGTGGGAAGGACTCATCGAGTCTCCTACTTCTTCGCCTGTCACATTCACCACGAATACTGATGACGGTGTACGGCTGTGGGTAAATGGCAACCTCATCATCGACCAATGGCAGGATCAAAGTGCGACCATCTACAGTGCGACTGTCACGCTGCCCGCATGGAGTAAGGTAGAGATCAAGATGGAATATTATGAAAATCGCGGACTTTCTGTAGCCCAGCTCAAGTGGGATGCCCAAGGCAATGGCCAAGAAATCGTTCCTCAGATGTTCCTCTACCCAGACTCTGCTTCGGTCCTGTCTGCCCACACGATAGATCTAGTTGCGACGCCTCAGTCTGGCCGCGTGCGCCTCAATTGGGAACCTGATGAACCCCAAGCTTTCTCTTACTATGTCCTCAAACGTGCAGGCGCAAGAGAAGAGTTGGAAGAGTTGGCTACTGTACCAGCTAGCCGAAAGTCTACTTACCGATTTGTGGATGAGCGCGCCCTATCAGGTATGTCCCACTACCAAGTGATCGGCTACAACATCAATGGGGCACAAACTGCTTCTGATATTCAGACGGTCTTCATCGACCCACAGGACCAGGCCTTCAAGCTACAAGTACTCCCCAATCCGCTCGCAGACGATCGGATGCTCAATCTGCATTTGTATATGCTCGATCCAGAACCTGTCTTTGTGCAAGTACTCGATTCACGAGGGGCGATCGTCCGTCAAAAAATGCTTGAGATATCAGATGTACAGACAGCGCATCAAATGCCCTTACAAGAACTCTCTTCAGGCGTGTATCTCGTCGTCTGTAAATATGGAGGAAAACGGGAAATTATTAGAATTGTGCTTCCTTAATTTGCTCCCATAAAAAAATAGGGGACAGACCTCACTGAGGATTTGTTCCCGATTTTTTTATGCCATCATCGCAGCTTGCCAACCTTTATACACGCCGTCATGCTTCTCAGCTAAATTCAACAGATAGGCTGTCACTTTCTCTAACTCCTCTGTCGAAAGTTGGTCATCGCGCTTGAGTACCAATATAGAGGAAGGATCAGAAGGGCGTTTGATCGCTCGAAAATTCTTTTCCTTTGCTTTTCTCAGAATCGCCAGTCTATGGGTTTCATTTTCCACCTCAAAATGGTGGTGTAAGGTATGCACTTGATCCATGCCCATACCCTGCGCCCTGAGTTGGTCTAGGGCTCGTCGATTGAGGATGCTATGGAACTCGTGGGTGGTCGGATATAAAAATTGCGTATACATGGCCCAATCAGGATCTGAAAAAGCCTGAGAACCATAGCTATATTCTGAAAAGCTGCCGAGGACTTCATCGACTATCCCTTGAAACCCGACCATCGCTGCCGCATAAAAATAAAAGATCCTTTTCCCGTCAGAAGTACTACGAGCTACATACAGACCTTGTAATGTTTGTGCCAGTTGCTCCGCTAGCATATCCTCCATCACAAACAGTTTTTCTGCCTCTGAGGGGATCGTCAGACCCCGCTCATCAGGATCGATGAGATCTACTGCTACCTGAATGAGGCAATTCCTTTGAGACAAGGGGGTAATCCCGTGCAGGGAAAGGTCTAACATGATGGAAGCCAACTTCCCTTCTACATTACAAAAATAAAAGTCCCACTCTGGCTGTAAAACCTCCATAAGATCCGAAGTAAATGTGTATCAATATTGATTGGGAGAGAATGCTCGATCATTCTCCGATACTTCTGCGTACAACATACCTTAACATCTCAAGGAAATAAACCATCATGAGTGTCTTACACCCCAAGATGTCAAACTGATAGGAGACTCAGAAAAAATAAGGAAGAACGAATACGAATGGAAAGGTGATAATGTAAATTACGTAGCCCTCACAGCATATATAAGACGAGGAAATCGTATGATGAACGCTTAGGTTCATAACCGAATATATGTGGTTTCTTCCATAAAATTAATGAATACCCTCACGTATCCTTACAGATGGAGAATCAATGGTTAGAAGTCATGAACATTTGGTTTATCTCCGTCTTTTGACGGTCAGATGCTAAAAAAAATAGCGAATGGTGTAAAATTTGCTTTTAAATGTATCGTTCTTTATCTAGATTTGGTTAGGGCCAAATAAATTGTCTTTCTTGCATATACGTATGCTTCGTTAGATTTAACGAATAGACTTTATTCATCTCAGAAATTTAAGCAGAGGAAAACACCAAGCGTGCATTCATGAGTGTTATTTCAGTTGCAAATCACAAAGGAGGGGTAGGCAAAACTACTACAGCTGTTAATTTAGCAGCAGGATTGGCCAAATCAGGCCATAAAGTACTTTTGATTGACCTCGATCCCCAGGCAAATGCGAGTTTTTCCCTGGGGCTCAAAAAGCAAGATCAAACGATCTATCAAGTTCTGGCATTCCAGGATGATCTTTCGAAGATGATCCAATCGCTAGGTGAGATGGACATAGTGCCTTCTTCCGTACATTTGGCAGGCTTCGAAAAAAATAATGAGGTTGGCAAAGAGTTTATCCTACAAGAAGCCATAGACCCTATCCGCAGTCGCTACGATTATATTCTTATTGACTGTCCTCCCTCACTGGGTGCATTGACAGTATCTGCATTGACCTCTAGCGACTATGTCGTGATTGCTTTACAACCTGAATCTTTGGCTTTGCAAGGGATGGCCGATTTCATCAAGATCCTACGAACAGTCAAAACTCGCATGAACGGCGAACTGGAAATCTTGGGAATTGTCATTACCCAATATGACAGCCGTAAAGTCCTGCATAGGGATGTAGCAGAATTGGCCCAGGAACGATATGAAGATGCCCTTTTCCGCACATACATCCGAGGAAATATCGCCTTGGCGGAGTCCCAGAGTATGGGGAAGAATATCTTTGATTATGATGAGTCCTGCAATGGAGCAGAAGATTATATGGCCTTAACCAAAGAAGTCATTCAACGTGTAAATGCAGAATTGGCCGTTTAAAGAAGTATTTTTTAGGATAAAAAGCAGCTGATATGCTGCATCCATACGTAAAACAGCCTAGTGATTGAGTGAATATGGCGAAGAAATTTTTGGACGTATTGGGAGATGCTTTTGAAGATGATATGCTGGAGGACGTCATACCTTCCAGCCAGCGGAAACGTACCAAAAAGAAAGAAACTCCCCGCCGTAACAAACGATTCCTAGATGATATAGACAAAAGTCTTACGACGGCTGAAAAGCCCAAATCGACCAAGAAATCTAAGGGAAAATCTCTCCTCGACTCGATGGATGAAGCATTGGATAACCATGTATTCGATGCTGTATTTCCCGATGCCCAGACCTATAAAAACCGCGCCAATCGACAGAAACAGTTGGAAACGCGATTCAGTACGATGATCACAACTGAGGTATTGGAGAAAGCGCGAGAAATCGCGCTATCCAAAGGCATACGCATCAAAGACGTGATCAACAAAGCCCTCTCATTTTACTTGGATAATCACGACGCATAAAAAAAGCCACCCCATGGTAGCTTTTCCTTTTGGTGAAGTACAATTGGTTCTCTTTATCCATCATGTTCTAAAAGCATCAGCCAAGCTGTTGTTTCAGCTTCCTTCACTTATTGTCTTTAACGGATAGTCTCTTTCATAAACGTATCGACCAAATACACAGGATCATCATCCTCCAACTTATCATGTTGAGAGATGTGTGCATGATTTTGGCGGTATTCATTGGCGATGCCCAAGACAGCCGCCACGAAAAACAGTCCCCAGAGTAAGAAAATGAGTGTGTCCAAGATCATTGTCATTCGCGCTATATTTCAAGGAGTACATCTCCTTATTGAGTATGTATACGCTATCTGTGTACAATAGATAGACCATTTTTGAGAGGAAACCCAGTTTTTTTTCACTGAAAGCCAAATACTCAACATGAAATGTCCGTTTTTACGGATCAGTTGTAATTATTACTCCATATACGACATATCTCCAATTACCAAATATTTACCTTCTGGATATACTCGATGATGGTGAGAGGCTAGATTGTTCTTATTTGTACATCTTAAGGACAGTCTCTTTCCTTAACGCAACTTTAACACTTAGCTACTCGCATCTTGAAGGGTGATCCCCTAATTTCGTACATTGAGACGACGGTGTACTAACTGTTTTTACACAGACATGCGCCATTTTTGAGATAAACACAGGAAATCTATTCACGTATGAATGCAGTGCCATCCCAGGACATCCGCGAATTGAATGAAAAAATTCAGGAACGCAGTGCTTTTCTAGAACTCCTTCAGGGAGAGATCAAAAAAGCCATTGTGGGGCAGTCCTACATGATCGAACGACTCCTCTTGGGATTGCTTTCAGGTGGCCATATCTTGCTTGAGGGAGTACCAGGACTGGCCAAGACGTTGGCCATTAAGTCGCTTGCTAAGGCAGTAGATGGTAAGTTTAGCCGTATCCAGTTTACCCCTGACCTTCTGCCAGCAGATGTAGTGGGAACGATGATTTTCAATCAAAAGACCCAAGAGTTTACTGTCAAAAAAGGGCCTATTTTTGCCAACTTCGTCCTGGCAGATGAGATCAACCGCTCTCCAGCCAAAGTGCAATCTGCCTTGCTTGAAGCTATGCAAGAGCGTCAGGTGACCATCGGTGAGACGACTTTTCTGCTTCAGCGTCCCTTTCTCGTATTGGCCACCCAAAACCCTATCGAGCAGGAAGGTACCTATCCGCTTCCTGAAGCACAGGTAGACCGATTCATGCTCAAAAGTGTGATCACCTATCCCAAAAAGGAAGATGAACGCTTGATCATGCGTCAAAATGTGCAATCCATCAAGACAGAAATCAACCCTGTCATCCGAATGGAAGAGATACTCGAAGCGAGAGAAGCAGTTCGAGAGGTGTACATGGACGAAAGAATCGAACAGTATATTCTGGATATCGTCTTTGCCACACGTGAGCCACAAGGAGCCAAGTTGGAAAAGCTTCAACCTTTCATTCGTTACGGAGGTTCTCCCCGTGCGTCTATTTCCTTGGCACTGGCCACCAAAGCCTATGCATTCATCAAGCGGAGAGGATATATCATTCCCGAGGATGTACGCGCTGTCTGCTACGACGTGCTGCGTCACCGTATCGGACTGACCTATGAAGCAGAGGCAGAGAATGTCTCTTCTGAAGAAATCATTTCTCGCCTACTGGATGTAGTTGAAGTACCCTAGGCTACTTGCTACAAGTCTTTGGCATCCATCATAAATATGCTATCCCTCATGGGGTAGCTTTTTTTGTAACTTGGACTTTTTCTCAACTAATATGCTACTCCTATGCGACAAAAATATTTCTTCCTCCTTTTCTTCACATTTGGATGCCTCACGACTCTTCCGCTTTTTGGCCAGGATCGTGTGTCAAAGGCTGACCCGTCCACTTACTCCCCTCCAGCGGGAAAAAACTGGGAAATGCTCACCACTGAAGCCGCTAATCTACGGGCAGATAAACTCAAAGAAGCGGTGGATTATGCAGAATCTCATGAGTACAGTGGAAGTCGCGACTTGCGGATCGCCATTCTGAAAGGCTTCCAGCGCGAGCCTTATCACTACATCGCTGGGCCGACCAAAAAGCGAGGGGGACCTGCGGGTCTGATCCTGAAAAAGGGAAAGATTGTCACTCAGTGGGGAGACATCGACCGGGTGGATATGACCTTTAGTGTGACCAAATCTTATCTGAGTACAGTAGCAGGATTGGCTATGGATAAGGGCCTCATTGCAAGTCCTGATGACAAAGTCGCTGATTATGTGTGGGATAAGACATTCGATGGGGTACATAATGGAGAAATCACGTGGGATCACTTGCTGACGCAATCCTCTGACTGGTCGGGAGAGCTATTTGGAATGAAAGACTGGGCAGATCGTCCCCCACGGGAAGGCGGAGTCGATGACTGGAAGTATCGGGAGCTTCAGACGCCAGGAACTTTCTTCGAATACAATGATGTTCGCGTCAATCTCCTAGCTTATAGCTTGCTCCAAGTATGGCGTAAGCCACTCCCTGTGGTTTTGAAGGAAGAGGTCATGGATAAAATCGGCGCTTCCACCACCTGGAGATGGTTCGGATACGACAACAGCTTCGTCAATGTCGATGGGCACATGATGCAATCTGTCAGCGGAGGTGGACACTCGGGAGGTGGAGTCTTCATCAGTGCCCGTGACCATGCGCGTTTTGGCCAGCTTTTTTTGAATAAAGGCAAATGGAATGGGGAGCAAATCATTTCTGAAAAGTGGATCAATATGGTCCAGCAACCCTCTGAGGCAAATGAAAGTTATGGCTACATGTGGTGGTTGAATAGAGGGGAAAGAAGCTTCGAAGGCATACCCGCTAATATGTACTATGCCGCAGGTTTCGGCGGAAACTACATCGTGATCCTCCCCGACCAGGAAATGGTCATCGTGACGAGATGGTTAGAGCCCAAAGAACTAGAGACTTTCTTGCAAAAAGTCATGGCAGCCATAGAATAAGAAAGGGGGCCTTGTGTGTGCAAGGCCCCTTCTACTTTCCCCTTTTCAAATACCCAATTCTTACGTCTTTCGTCTTACTTATGTCTTAATCCCCACCTTCATGTCGTGCCAATGCTTCACACGGACATGGAAGAAGTACTTCCCTGGACTGTAATCACGTGCGTTAAAGGTGATCTCATGACTTCCCGCAGGCAGGTCTCGCTCCATCAGCGTCTCCAACAGTCGCCCCTCTCCATCAAAAATGCGAATCTGAGCAGTATCTGCTTCCTTCAGCCAGATCGGAATCTTCGTACTGTTCCCAAAGGGATTGGGATAGTTTTGTTTCATGTAGACCTTGCGCTCGAAAATCGGTCCCCCTGCTCTATTCTTCCCTTTGATCACAGGGACATACTCAAACTCAGGGAACAGTAAGGATTTGATTTCCTCCTCCTCTACCCCAAACCAATCCATGAGGACAGATCCGTAAAGCGAGCGGAAGTCGTATTGCATGGGGAGGTTGTCTCTGGGCGCTACTTCACCTGGAATCTCTGGATTGGTCCCAAAAATACGGTTGCGCACACGCGTGCCGAAAAAGAACATCGGGGCAGCCGCTCCATGATCCGTACCCATACTGTCGTTACTGGCGATCCGTCGCCCAAACTCAGAAAATGTCATGCCTACCACACGATGCTGCAACTGCATCAAGCGTAGATCCTCCTGGAAGGCATGGATCGCCGTAGAAAGCTTACCCAATAAAGAAGCATGACGCCCCTCGGTAGGCTCTCCATCCTCTGCCTGATTGGCATGCGTATCAAATCCTCCCATATTCACGATGTAGACCTTCGTCTGTAGCCCACCTGCAATCAGTCTCGCGACAATCTGAAGTTGACTCGCCAGTCGATTTCCTCTCGGATACTGGTTGTACACATTGCTCCCCATGTCAGATGCTACCTTGACAGACTCTAGATAAGAGTTGGTCTGCCCAATCATATCTCGTAGGTACGATAGCTCATATCCATATGGCGAGTCAGGCGTCTCATCCACACCCGTCAAGGCCAAAGCGGAGAACTTATCAGGATTTCGTACGGCCATGCCCAAATTCAACAGTTCCCCTTGGCAGGTGCTGGATACCACCGATCCAATCGTAATCGCAGGTGGATGCGGATAATCTGGATTGGGGTATCCTATGGGATAGTTGGGTAGCAATTTCTCCAAATAACGCCCCATCCATCCTGTATTCCATACCTCTTCAGCAGGAGAGGCCGTCTTCCATATATCCGCTGATCGGAAGTGGGAAAAATTGGGTTTGGGATACCCTACCCCACGTACGATTCCTAGCTTAGCTTCTCCGTACATCTCTGCCATCTCTTGCATAGCGGGATGCAGTCCTACATACGTGTCAAACTTGATCACCTTACGCTCAGGAATAAGGAGATTTCTGCGTGCTTTGGCGAGGTTGCTATATTGATTGAGGGGAATGACCGTATTGAGGCCATCATTTCCCCCATTGAGTTGTACAAGGACGAGGACCCGATCATTGTTGTCCGCCATGGAGGCGAGTTGACTGAAGGGTGATCCCAGGGCATGCGCAAATACTTGCGTCTTATTCAGGACCAGCGGCAACATGGAAGCTGCCCCTGCTCGCTTTAAAAACCCTCTTCTTTTCATGTATATAGTAATTTTTGTGTCTATAGGAATGAAATATTAGGAGACTATGAGAGCTGAGATCGTCTTTTAACAAAGACTGCGAGAGAAAAGACTTCCCTTTATCCTGCTCGCACGGACTTTATGAAAGTTGGAACTCTGCCATAGTCAGGATGGATTCGAGCAAGGCATCCAGTTTGGCCTGAACAGACTTACGGATCATCTCATCATTGGGCTCTGCCAAATACTCCATGTACTCGACTGTCCACTCAAAATTGGGCAAACCTGGAATCAAGACCTCGCGCAAAGAGTCTTGCTGCGGCTGTGTGATTGGATAAGGAAAGAATCTATCCGTCCATTCCGCAATCAAAGTCGGCGCATCCAAGGGATCGGAAACCGTCTGTACCAACTCCAGCGTATCGACCTTTACCTCAAAATCATTTTCATCAAATCCTCGATTCACCAAATTCGAAATAAAGCCCATGCGTAAGGGCAGGGTGACCGAATTCACCCAGAGTTGGTGGTATTGGGGCTTTTGGTAATAGGCGGGCCAGCCCGCGACATCAGGCGGATTCAAAATCTCCATCTGCAGATCTTTAGCCTCCTCAAAGATTCGGTCCCAGACTTTGTATTGGGTCTCGTAGTCATTGTTGGGAGGAAGTGGCGTCTCCGTCTGGCGCAGCGTCGATACCAGCATGTCCAAAGGATGCTTGATCAAACAACCTCGACTCTGCTCCGCAAAGAAGTGCGTACTCTCCAACAAAGCTTTGAGTGGAGCCTCCACCACAAAATCATTGTTGATCAGGATGTCCGCCATCGGCTCGATGATGTCCTGCTCGATGCGTGCATCGATGACGTAGTAGACAAACCAGCGATAGAGTTTTCGGCAAATGTGACGGGCCGTTTCCCTCTGCTGGAAAATCATGTCAATCAAATTTTGATATTCATTTTCTCCTGCATTCGAAATAACCTGCCCACCATAAGCCGATGAGAATTTTTTATCCCGCGTCTCGTGCTTATCAGGGCGAAACTCCGATTGTGGGACACCTGCATCCCTTCTGTCTGTCGTAATATCCCATCCCGTCAATACCTCTGCCGCTTCGCGAACATCTTCCTCCGTAAAGTGCGTGTAGTTCCCCTCAGCGAGCAATGGACCTTTCCCAATGGTAAACAGCTCGAATAATTCTCGGGCATAATTTTCATTGGGACGTCCCTTCACATTTTGCTCTCCATTCAAATACTTGAGCATGGCAGGACTGCGTGTAATGTCTGCTACCAGTTCTTTGAAACTCCCTTTTGCCTTGCTGCGCAAGATGTTTATGTAATGATAGGCAAAGCGCGATTCTCCCGCGTCTCCTTCCTGAATGGCAAAGTGATTGTTCCAAAAGAGGGTGAGTTTTTCACGAATATTCATCCCGCCTTTGAGCATCAATCCTACAGTCCATGCACGAAGCGACCGCATACGTGCGTTGTCATCTCCTCCATTATCCAATGGAGCTTCTACCCATGTTTGGCCTTCTCCTGCTTTTCCGTCTTTGTCGTAGTCATAGTGGACAGGAGGACTAGGTAAGGCTTGATTTTGGAATAGCCGATTGAGCGTTCCTTGCAAGCCTAGATTCACGGATTGCTGAATTTCATTGGGCAGGGGCCCAAATGTGGTACGGCGGAGCAAGTGGCTGGCACAGGAGATATCCCAGGTACCTGTATAAGGGGTAAGATCCCCTTCGATCATATTGGAGGTCACCTCCTGGACGGTAGCAGCCTCCGATACGAGCCGAGGACCTCTCAAAAAAGCTCTTCTATCCATAGTTCAGCGATGAGTGTTAGGTGGAAACTGACCATGACCTGGGGTAAAGACATAGGGATCTTTTCCTTGGGGAAGGAAATACATCAGGTAGACGCAAGAATCAGGGGGACAGATTCACTATTTCACCGCAAAAAATTGACCAAGGATTGAAACATGTGAGGTTTTTCGTGAATGGGAATAAAAAGAAGGAGTGAGGGAATGGGAGCGGATCGTTTTTTACTTTTTGGAAAAAACTGTGAAGTTTTCTAGTCTTTATTTATTTTCAAAATGAGAAAAAATCTCCCATTTTGAGAAAAATGATGGAGTCGCTTTCTGCCATTTTCCCAAAAGAAGTTCCCCATGTCTATCCTCATCCAACAGATTGACTCTACGGATACTTGGCCGATCCGCCACAGGGTGATGTGGCCCGAAAAACCCATGGATTACATCCAGCTTGCACAAGATCCCGAAGGATGGCACTATGGGCTCTTTGTGGAAACGCGCCTTGTCTCGGTTGTTTCCTTATTTTTTGAACATGGCATAGCTCAATTTCGAAAGTTTGCGACAGAAAAAGACGTACAGGGAAAAGGATATGGAAGTCAATTATTGGCTTATGTGATGGTAGAAGCAGAAAAAGCAGGTGCAAGGAAGATCTGGTGCAATGCGCGCGTAGAGAGAACAGGATTTTACGAGAGGTTTGGATTGCAAAAGACAGATGAGATTTTTTACAGAGGAAAGCAGAGGTATGTGGTGATGGAGAAGGAATTGTTTCAATTTTAGGCTAAAGGATCATTTTACACTACCTGATGGCCCATATGAATCTCCTCCACCTTTGGCTACACAACGGTCTCATAGAGATTAATCGATAAAAACGCCATCCCAAACACTGAGATGGCGCTTATTCTTTTCATGAATGGTACGCACATACGGCATCACTCCATGAAATATGTTCAATGAAACTTATCTTATACCAAAGCTCCACCTTTGATCTGGTCTACAACCGCGGGATCTAACAAGGTAGATGTATCCCCTAGATTATCGGCTGTGCCCTCGGCGATCTTCCGCAAGATGCGGCGCATGATCTTACCCGAACGGGTCTTAGGCAATCCTTTGACAAACTGCACCTTGTCAGGCTTCGCGATAGGTCCAATCTCCTCACGTACAACGTCCAAGATTTCCTTGCGGAGTTTCTCATCGTCAGCCTCATTGCCCAACGTAATCACATAGGCGTAGATTCCCTGTCCTTTGATCTCATGTGGATACCCAACGACCGCTGATTCTACCACCTCTGAATGTTGGTTGATGGCATTCTCCACTTCCGCCGTTCCCATACGGTGTCCAGAGACATTGATGACATCATCTACACGACCGATGATACGGTAGTAGCCATTCTTGTCGCGGCGTGCCCCGTCACCTGTGAAGTACTTATTCTCAAACATTGAGAAGTACGTATTGATGGCCCGATCATGATCCCCATAGGTGGTTCGGATCATCGATGGCCAAGGGTATTTGATACAAAGTAGTCCTTCTACCTCGTCACCTGGAAGTTCGTTTCCATCGGCATCTACCAAACAGGGCTGAATACCTGGAAGGGGGAGCGTCGCATAGCAAGGCTTGAGCTCAGTATGATTGGCCAAAGGCGCGATCATCATACCCCCTGTCTCTGTCTGCCACCATGTATCGACAATCGGACAGTTTTTCTTCCCAATCTTGTCATCGTACCAGTGCCAGGCTTCTTCATTGATGGGCTCTCCTACAGAACCCAACACTTTGAGAGAAGACAGATCATATTTATCTACAAACTCATCTCCTCGTGCCATGAGTGCACGAATCGCCGTAGGAGCTGTATAGAATTGATTGACTTTATACTTGTCTACGATTTCCCAGAAACGTCCTGCATCAGGGAAGGTAGGTACCCCTTCAAACATCACCGTAGTAGCACCAGCCAGCAACGGACCATATACAATGTAAGAGTGTCCTGTGATCCAACCGATATCAGCTGTACACCAATAAATATCTTTGTTTTGATATTGGAAGACATTGCGGAAAGAATACTCTGTGTACACCATGTATCCTCCACATGTGTGTACGACTCCCTTGGGCTTACCTGTAGAGCCTGAAGTATACAGGATGAAAAGCATGTCTTCAGAATCCATTTCCTCCGCTTCATTCTCCGTACTCATGCCTTCTAGGGCATCGTGCAACCACACATCACGTCCATCGACCCATTCTACCTCTTCTCCTGTACGCTTTTTGACCAGTACTGTCTCTACGCTTGAGCAATGATGCAGTGCCTCGTCTACGACTTTCTTTACAGGAATATTTTTATTCCCTCGGAAATTACCATCCGAGCAGATCACCATACTACAGGTGGCATCATTGATACGGTCTGCCAGTGCGGTAGCAGAGAAGCCTGCAAAAACGACTGAGTGAATCGCTCCGACACGGGCACAAGCAAGCACAGCAATCGCCAACTCAGGGACCATCGGCATATAAAAACAGATACGATCTCCCTTCTTCACACCTTGTGCAATCAGCGCATTGGCCATTTTGCACACCTCTGCATGAAGTTCTTTATAGGTATAGGTAATATTGGCTTCATTGGGATCATTGGGCTCCCATATGAGTGCAACTTGATCTCCACGAGAAGAAAGATGACGATCTAGGGCATTCTCCGTGATATTTAGCTTGGCACCCTCAAACCACTTTACGTCCAGGTTTTTAAAATCCCATGAGAGAACGTTGTCCCATTTTTTGCGCCATGAAAAACGATGCGCCATAGCGGCCCAGAATCCTTCAGGATCTTCTACACTGTGACGGTAAGTAGCGAGGTAATCGTCAAAAGACGTAATTCTTGGAGTCATTGCTGTGTCCTTTTGAAATTTAACACGAAAACAAATCTAGCATGATGGACACAATCTGGCATACATCAGAGGAACAGCTTTTCGTACCATTCTCCCTTTTGTAAGACAGACTGTAGATGTGTGATGATCGTAGCTAGATAAATCTTTTGCTTACGATTCGAAGGTAGAAAATAAAAGCGAAAAATAAAACATATAGATATATAGATTATTAAAATTTGTTGAATAAAATCCTTGTACAACAGAGGGGAATTCTTTATTTTTATTTTATACATATAGATATATAGATTTATATAGTATGGGGAATAAAAACTACTACGCATGAACCGATATTCAGAAAGTTATGAAGATAGCATCCAGGACAAATCTGCGTTTTGGATGTCACAAGCCCGCCAGCTCGATTGGTACGAGCAACCCACTCAGGGCGTAAGCCAGGAAGGTGATTTTTATAGATGGTTTCAGGGAGGAAAACTCAATACCGCTTACTTGGCCTTGGATTATCACGTGGCCAACGGTAGAGCTGACCAACATGCATTGATCTATGACTCTCCTGTAACAGGCAAGATTCAGCACTTTACCTACAGAGAGCTTCGCGATGAGGTCGCACGGTTTGCAGGTGTACTCCGAAGCAAAGGATTGACCAAAGGGGATACCGCTATTATATACATGCCGATGATTCCACAAGCTGCCATTGCGATGCTTGCTTGTGCGCGATTGGGCGTGATTCACTCCGTAGTATTTGGAGGTTTTGCGGCACACGAACTAGCCATCAGAATCGATGACGCCCAACCCAAAGTATTGATTGCGGCTACGGGAGGGATAGAGATCCAGCGAAAAATCTCCTACATGCCCATCATCAGTGAAGCCCTAGAAGAAGCCCGTCACAAGATCGATCACTGCATCATTTATCAGCGTACAGAAGTAGCGGGAGACCTTGTAGACGGACGAGATTTTGACTGGGATACATTGATGGCAACTGCCGAAGCGGCAGCTCCTGTAGAGCTCGATGCGACAGATCCTCTATACATCCTGTATACGAGTGGGACGACGGGCACGCCCAAGGGCATCGTCCGAGACAATGGAGGCCATGCGACCGCGCTGAAGTTTAGCATGCAATATGTATACGGCGTCGATCCAGGGGATGTGTTTTGGGCAGCCTCTGATGTAGGATGGGTCGTGGGACACTCTTACATCGTCTATGGTCCCCTCCTTCACGGCTGCACGTCCATCATGTTTGAGGGCAAACCCATCAAGACGCCTGATCCAGGGACATTCTGGCGGGTAATCGACCAACATAAAGTAAAAGTACTCTTTACAGCTCCCACCGCTATACGAGCCATCAAAAAGGAAGATCCTAACGGAACCTACCGCCAGTCTTATCCGATGCAGACGCTTAAGTTTTTATTCCTGGCAGGTGAACGTTGCGATGTGGCGACACACGAGTGGGCCTCCCAGTTGCTGAATGTACCAGTCATCGACCACTGGTGGCAGACCGAATCTGGTTGGCCCATGCTCGCCAATATGGTAGGACTCGAACTCATGCCGATCAAGCCTGGCTCTGCGGGAAAACCTGTCCATGGCTACGACATTCAGGTACTGGATCTTGAGGGGCAAGAAGCACCCGCCAATCAGGAGGGCATCCTGGCGATCCAACTTCCTTTGGCTCCTGGGACACTGATGACGATATGGGGCAATGACGAGCGCTTCCGCAAAGGCTATTTAGAACGCTTTCCTGGATATTATCTCGCGGGCGATGGCGCCATCAAAGATGAAGATGGCTATCTCTACATCACGGGCCGCATAGACGACGTCATCAATGTGGCGGGACACCGACTCTCGACCGCAGAAATGGAAGAGGTAGTGGCCGCACACGAAGCTGTGGCAGAATGCGCAGTTATCGGCATCGAAGATGCATTGAAGGGCCAAGTTCCTGTGGGTTTTGTCGTACTGAAAGGCGGTGTGAATATTACATCTGAGGACTTGGAAAAAGAGCTTATCCAAATGGTCCGTAGCAAGGTAGGCCCTGTAGCCTCCTTCAAGCGAGCCGTTGTTGCAACCCGTCTCCCCAAGACACGGTCTGGAAAAATCCTCCGTAGGACGATGCGCGCCATTGCAGATGGCAAAGACTACAACATGCCGAGCACCATCGAAGATCCAGTTGTATTGGGTGAGATTACAGTACTCATGGAAGATCAGCAAATGGGCATCGCTTTTCAATAAAAAATGGCTGTGGCGTTCCCACAGCCAAGTATGCATAATTTTAGGTGTATGATGGGCACGTCTGTCTTAGGATAGGCGTGTTTTTTTGCAGGATCGTCCTTGCCTATCTACTTGCCCTGTGCAGCCTCTGCCATGCTTAGATCTGCACTTAGCTCAATACGGACAGTGTCACTCAAGATCAGGCTGCTTCCGCCTACACCAAAGTCTCTTCGGTTGATCTTAAACTTGCTGTTGATACGTAGCTTTCCTGCCTTCTCTTCGTAGGTCACTGGAATGGTATATGCTTTTGTCTTCCCTTTGATGGTCACATTAAACTTTCCCTGCCAAGTCCCATTTCCATTGGAGGTCAAGGAGGTTGCCTCTATCGAGAGATTGGGATAGGTGGCTACGTCAAAGTAGTCCTTCTTCATCAGATGCTCGTCGCGACTTCCAATTCCTGTATCCAACGTCTTCACAGGTACAGAGGCTTTGATACGACTCCCTCCAGGATTTTGGAGATCTACATAGATATCTGAGCTCAGATCTTTTAACGTACCATCCACCGTAAACCCTGCATTCTTGATATAAAACTTGATTTTATAGTCTGATACCGTAGAAGCTACTTGCGCCTGAAGAGATACACCCATAATTGATAAAATAGCTGCCAGAAAAAGCGATTTCATTTTCATATTCCTCATATAAACTTCGACTGATAAAACACAAACTGGACACTTTGGTTAGATAAATATGGCCCTTTTCATGTACTTTGGATGAAATTTTACGCTATTGGCTACAGAAAATGGTATACGATTATTTTTGGGGATTCCTCTATCAGAGGAGACCCGCGATAGCTTAGAGGAAGTGTACGGGCGTTACGCATCTGAGTGGGACTGGAAGTGGACTTCACCTGAGTTGTACCACATCACAGTGTATTTTTTTGGCGAAGTTCCAGTAGAGCGTTTGCCAAACATGATTGCACTGCTCCAACTTGCTTTGAAAGATGGGATATTACCTCCTTTCGTTTTTGATCGATACACCTATGCACCCTCCAAGCGAGAAGCGCGGATGCTATGGGCGAGATACCACAAGACAGAGGCTTTCAAACTTCTAGTCCAAAAGATCCATAATTTGTATCAGCAGATTGATCCAAAGATTCAAATAAGAAAAAGTCCGATCCCGCATGTAACGCTTGCTAGATTCCGCGAAAAAGCGGCCTTAACGAGGTTTCCCATTCAAAAATTGCCTCCACCTCCCAATATTTTGCCTGTAAATCAAATAATTTTGTGGAAATCAGTTCTGATGGCTTCTGGACCCAAGTATGAAGAAATAGTGAATTTCCCACTCTCTTCATTTCGCTGAAAATCAAAACTTAATACTTGTATATTCATTCAAATAATCAAGAAATTTCTTAACCTTTTTACTGAGTCAAATTATTTCATTTTTCAGATTTCTCTAGTCCTTGATGATTCGCTATTGTGAATAAGCACTGATTTTCTTATGTTTAAAAAGAGTTTGGTAACTGTTTCAACGTCGGATTAACGCATTTTATGAAGACTTTTATTCTCGTATTTGCTTTCTGTTGCATGTGTCTCGGAGCCTTTTCGCAGCCCCCTTCTAGGGATGGTGCTGTACCCGAAATGGTGTTGCAGAACTTCCAAAAAGAGTTTCCACAAGCGAGGTTGCTTAACTGGGAGAGATCTGGAAATAGCTTTGTTGCCAGATTTACGTTAAACGGATTTGACGAGCGTGCTTACTTTAGTACAGCTGGTATTTGGCTCTACACAGACATCGATATCCCTACAGCCAAGACGGATAAGATACCAGAAAAAGCCATGGGTCATTTCACAAGCAATTTCCCTTCTCACAGGATCTTGAATGCGGGATATCGAGATGCACCCAGCGGTAGCTACTATTATCTAGAAATCAACAGAGGGGGGGATCGTCGTACCTTGCGTTATGATGATTATGGAAACTATCTTTCAAATTAGATTAGACGGTACAAAATATATTACATCCTGTTACTCTTGGTAGCAGGATTTTTTTATGGAGAAAATGAAGAGAGGACTTTTCTTCTCTCTCCTTATGAAAGAACATGTGCTCCTGGCCCCACACGCATCAAATAATATTCAGGTACTCTTTGGTATATCTGCTCATATACTTTCTGCCATCTATCGATAAAGGAACCTGTTTTCCCCTTCTCGACCAAGTTGATAGTGCACCCCCCAAAGCCTCCTCCCATCATCCGAGCACCTAAAATGGAAGACTCTCGCTTAGAAAGCGCCACCAAAAAGTCCAACTCAGAGCAAGAGACTTCGTAATCGTGCTGCAGCCCTGCATGTGAGGCGTACATCAAAGTGCCCAAGGCTTCATAGTTGCCCTTCTGTAAAGCTTCAGCAAATGCACCTACACGTGCATTTTCCTCCACCACATACCGACAGCGTTTGCGCGCTACAGAAGAAAGATCCAGTTCTGTATCCATGACCTGTTCAAGCGTAGCATCTCGCAGCATCTGCACTTCGGGATACTTCTGCTGAATGATGGCTAGACCCGATTCCGAACTCTGGCGACGATCATTATATCCTGAGTCAGCCAGATCATGCTTGACCATAGAATTAACCAAGAGGATGTCGTATGTTTCCACTGGAAAGGGAAGATAGGTATAATCCAAACGCCTACAATCCAGCTTGAATACATGGCCTTCCTTTCCCATCAAGCTAGAAAACTGATCCATGATCCCACACATGACTCCTACATAAGTATGTTCAGCCTTTTGTCCCATCAGGGCCAAGGTTTTTCGATCTACTTCTAATCCAAAGAGATTGGCCAAGCCCAACCCTATCCCTGATTCCAGTGCTGCGGAAGAAGATAAGCCTGCTCCTATAGGTAAATTCCCTCCAAATACGCAATCAAATCCTCCGATCTCATTTCCCCTCTCTTGATACTGTGCCACGACCCCCAAAATATAATTGGCCCATGAGATCTCACTCGGTCCTGTCACAGGAAGTGTCGTATCAAACGCCTTGTCCAAATCTCCTGCATACAGGCGAATAAGCGAAGTCCCATTTGTCTGCATCGCAAATGTCATCCCTAAATCAACACTAGCTGGGAGTACGAACCCATCGTGATAATCCGTATGCTCTCCAATCAGGTTGATTCTCCCAGGCGCAAAGACCTGCAGGGGTTCTCTACCAAAACGATCTCGAAATAATTGTACAATATCTGTAGGCATAGATGTGGGGTTAATGTAAATGCAGCTCAAGTTAATAGAAATTCCATGATCGATACTCATCTCAAGGGAGTGTCAAGCTCGATCTTTGATTTCCAAAGATTTTTCTACCTCAAAACCCCCAAACAGCAAGAATTTGTACATATGTAATTTCCTACAATTGTCAATAAGCTGGATTATATCTAACTTATGCTATAAATCAACTACTGGACTACCACTACTTATGATCTACAGATGGTTTCTTATATCGTGCTGCCTCTATTTAGCAGGATGTGCCGCGACACAGGCCCCTCGCGAAAAGCTGAGGGCGACCACTCCTGAGGTACTCGTTTTGATGGGTGAAGGTCAAAATGCAGAAATGCAGGAGGCGATGACACAACTCCTCCCCTCTCTCGCTACACAGAATCAATGGAAAATAGATACAACAACTTCTCTGGATTTCATTCATCCTGATACGCTGCAGTCTTATGGTGCACTCGTATTGTTTGGAGTACCAGGAGAAAATCTCTCCCCCTATCAACAGAAAACCATCGAGCGATATGTCCAATCAGGCGCTGCCATCGGACTCATCCATAGTGCCATCAATCAGAGACTCACTTGGCACTGGCTCGAACACATTACGCAAGAGGCAGAAGATCAGGTATGGACGCCTATCTGGAGTGAAGCAGGATTGACGGATCCCATTTTTGCCACAGACTATGATGGTGGAAGGCTATTCAAATCCTATCCTACGCAATCAGATCTCTCACTGCCTGCCTGGCAAGCACACCTATCAGAAGCCCTCTCCTGTGCCATCGGAGACAACCTCTTCCGTCCTCAAAATATACATTCGGTCCCAGCTCCTAAGGACAATCGATTCACATTCCAAGTCCTCGATGCAGACTTAAATGAGCCTATGGAATTGGCGGTCATGCCCAGCGGAAAGATCCTATTTACCGAGCGTCGAGGGACGCTGAAGATGTTCGACCCCGCAGAGGAAGCTACTCACATCGTCGCCCAATTTGATGTGTGCACCCAAGGAAACTACGAAGATGGCCTCATGGGGATCACACTTGATCCCAAGTTCAAGCACAACGGATATCTGTATGTGTACTATTCTCCTATTAAAGACTGCGAAATAGAAGATCAATATCTTTCGCGCTTCACGATGCGGGACGATTCCCTTATCATGGCCTCAGAAAAAGTCATTTTGAAGGTAAAAGTACAGCGCGAATCCTGCTGCCACTCTGGCGGTGGTCTTACTTTTGGTCCTGATGGCTGTCTCTACCTGTCTACAGGAGATAATACCATCAGCTTCGAATCGGACGGCTTCTCACCTATCGACGAGCGAGAGGGTCATTTTACCAACGATGCCCAAAAATCCTCGGGAAATGCAGGCGACCTCCGTGGGAAGATCTTGCGGATCAAGCCCCACCGCTACGGTATTTATACCATCCCTGAAGGTAATCTCTTCCCCAGAGATGGCTCCCAAGGACGACCTGAAATCTATGCCATGGGTTGCCGCAACCCCTTCAGATTCTCAGTAGATCCCAAGACAGGGGTCTTGTACTGGGGAGACGTAGGACCCGATGGAGGTAAGGAAGGTCGCTACGGCCCCAAAAGCTTCGATGAGTTCAACCGTGCGCCCTATCCTGGCAACTTCGGCTGGCCTTACTTCATCGGCAACAACAGAGCCTATAGAGATCGTGACTTTGCGATGGATACCGTCGGCAACTTCTACGATCCTGAAGGACCGATCAATTGCTCTCCCAACAACACAGGCCCCGAAAATCTCCCCATGGTCCATCCTGCCTGGATTTGGTATTCTTATGATCAGTCCGATACCTTCCTGATGCTGGGCAAAGGGTCCCGTTGTGCCATGGCAGGCCCTATTTACTACGATGACCTCTATCCTGAGAACGCAGAAGAAAAGTTTCCTGCTTACTACAATGGCAAGCTATTCATCTATGAATGGGGCCGTGGCTGGATCAAGCTGGTGACCATGAAAGATGATGGAACCATCGAGCAGATTGAGCCATTTTTACCTGATGCAGGATTGACGAAGCCGATCGAGATGGAGTTTGGACCAGATGGTGCCATGTATATCCTAGACTATGGCAAGGATTACTTCCTGAACAACCCTGAAGCCAAACTCGTGCGGATCGCCTATGCCCGTGGCAACCGCCCACCCGAAGTTACTGTCACAGCAAACGCAACCGTGGGGGAAAGCCCGATGGATGTGTACCTAGATGCCAGCCAAACGATGGACTTTGATGAAGAGGATTCTGTCTTGCGATACGAGTGGGTGCTGGAGGAAGCCGATGGTCTCATCGATTCAGGCCAGACAGCTTGCTTTACGCTGTATGAGCCAGGGATTTACCATCCTCAACTACGTGTCATCGACCATGCCAACGATACCGTCATCGAATCTGTTGAGATCATGGTACGCCCTCAACACGCCAATATTCACTTTCCTCAACCTGAAAATCAGACCTATTATTTCCCAGGGACTGAGCATAAGTATGCGCTCACCAGTACAGGACAGGTCAGAGACTGGACCTCCCGTACACTCGTACAGGTGGGATATGGTCCCAAAGATCTGCTGACCACTACTGATAAAATGATCCCTGCTGATCATATGGAAGGCTATCTTGCCATCGAATCAAGTGACTGTTATTCCTGTCACAATGTAGAGACTCATTCTATCGGTCCCAGCTATCGTGCTGTCGCCAAGAGATATGCCAAAGATGGAGCAGCCATTGATTATCTAGCCAATAAAATCATCAATGGCGGAGGTGGCAATTGGGGGGAAAAAATGATGGCCGCGCATCCACAGCTTTCGCAGGATGCGACGCGCAAAATGGTTCGATATATTCTCTCACTCAATGATCCTTTACGCTCTCAGCCTACAGAGGGTAAATTTAAGGATACACAAGATGATCCCCATAACGTCTGGATGCTCAAAGCACAATACGAAGCACCTAAAACAGACGCATTTCCCGCCACTTATCACACCCAAGCGATCACGCTGGTCTATCCAAGAGTGGAGCTAGAAACTTATGATTGGTTCAAGGGAGTAAAAAAAGGGACACGAGGAGTCGATCGCTCGCGCGGCGTGGTCTACAATTCAAGTATCGATGCCTACATTGGGTTCAATCCCGTAGATTTTACAGGTATACGGACTGCAAAGCTTCACGTCAAGGGTGCCAATGGCGGTCAAGTTCAGCTTAGGCTGAATACACCTGATGGACCTTTGCTCGGAACATATATCGTCCCCAAAGATTCAGATTGGCAAGAGAAATCCATCCAGCTTCCAGCTGTGGAGGGACTGCATTCTTTCTACATGATATTCAAAGGAAAAGCAGGTAAGGAAAAACTAGGTGAGTTTGACTGGATTGAATGGGGGAAGTAGACATCATCCCTTGAGGGATTTCGCTATACTCAAGAAATCCATCAGACATCAGATAAAATAAACGACATGTGCTTCCTTCAGTCAAAAACTGAAGGAAGCACATATTATTCTGTTCCACTCCTGTAGCATGGAGGTTTTACCCTCATTCCTCCTCTGGCGGAGGTTCAGGCATATCTTGGAGATTGCCATTTTTCTCTAAAATACGATGCAGCCTGTTGGTATAACTGACACTCGAATGTATACCAAAATCAGGGATACCTAGCACCTTTTCAAAAGCATTGATCTCAAGATGCTCGGGATTGATGTGTACGAGGGTTCCCACATGCTCATAGTTTCCAGAAAATGCTTGGAATAGCCCCGTCACAGGAGGTAAGGTTACGACACCATCTGTTTTGGGATGCTGTAGATTGACCATCCGAAAGGTTCGTGAATATAAGTCGAGATAAGGACGATCGTTGTAAAAGGAGCGAAAATCATGATCCATCCTCCATCCCATTGGCTGAAACCCTACTCGAGGCATCCCATAAGTGTATATACCATCAGGTTTGTATCCGTAATTCTTGGTCAGGTCATAGGCAGCGAGAATGGCAATCGCTCCCCCCAAGCTGTGCCCTGTAAGGTACAACTCCTTCCCATGCAGAATTCCCACCTGTTCTAAGCTGTAGATCAATTGCTGACGGATCTCCTGATATGCCTCGTAAAATCCACGATGTACACGCGGGGATACCACTGGGTCCATAGAGTCAGGCAGATGGCGAACATCTACTTTGAAGGCAAATTCAGATACTTTGAGCGGAAAAATAGCTTTGGTATTCGTCTTCAACATATCCTCCACTATATGCTCCCAACCTGCGGCTACTTCAGAGCCGCGAAAGCCTACAAATATCCGTTTTTCATCTGCCATCACAAATCCTTGTGTGGATTTGCTCTGATCCAAATAATAAAATTGATGGCGGTTCATTCCCCAATCCGAAAACTTGGCCTGATAAGCTTCCACAAAGCCACGCGTATCTGCTCTGTCTATATCCCCCAATGTCTCAGCATATTGGTAGTGACATATCAGAGACAGCAAGTATGCATTGACAGAGCTAAAACGTGGAGGAGATTCAAATCGATCAAACGGCTTCATCATAGTCCTTAATTTCTTCTCACAATTTGTACAGAAACATCACTGGCATTCCAATCATCGAAGTTACCGACAGGTCCACTATCGAAGATCAGCGATCGCATATTCATCTTACCACTTCCTACCGATTTGGACTGGGGCTCACCCAGACTTTTCATTGAAAGCAGGCCCATATTAAATTCTTTATGCCCAAAAACGACTTTAAAGGTTTCGTTGAGCTCGCGTCTTCCTACTTTGGCAAAGTTATCAGAGACAGCTAATCTCATGACAGTCCCATTTCTCACCCAGACTTGTGCGCCTGGATCAAGAAAGAGTCCACCATCATTCCCGATCAGATTCGTCAAGATGGAAAAATTTGTAGCCAAATACATCAACCCACAATACAAGCGTTGGTTGCTACGATTGGTCAGGCGAATACGAAAAGCAGGTTTTCCAGCCTTTCCTTCGCTATGATCATACTCAAATCGATAACCATCTATCCCTGCAAAGATTGGCATATCTGATCCTACCTCCATCAATTCAACTGTAATGGCATTGGAGGGGAGACTGCTCCCTTGATTTACTAGCTCTGCAATCCGCTGCCACTGTGCAATATGATCCATTTGCTTGATGGCTTGGATGACTTGATTTTCATCTGTTCCTTCAATCTGCTCCACTAAAGGCTGTGAAGGTCCTTCGGATGCAAACGAAAAGAACAGTTGGTTATTTTTTTCATGTAGTGTATAGTCTGCCTCTCTGACAGCGTCTACCTTTTCTATGAAATTTTTGTAGTAGTCACTTTCAGCCAGCCTCTCGTCAAATAATTTCTCGACACGGCGAGAGACACTGAGGTTGTATTTGACAGGGGAGATCGGGAGATCGACGATTTTGGCGCGATAGATGGTGCGACCATCCAGCCAAAGGTCTCCTTGAAGGGTGACGATACTTCGCCCCGAAAGTACACGTGTCACGATGACTTGTCCCAAGGCCATATTCTGCTGGCGCATCTCAGGTTCTGTGGCATCCTCTGCAAATACATTGAGCGTCGTGGCTTCACCTGAAAAATTCGGAGGCATAATGCCATGAATCGATCCTCCATCTATATGCCAACCATCCGCATCATTGTGAGAGAGGGCAAAATAGTTGTGGTCTACCGTAGTCAAGCCCTCCAAAAAAACTTTGTCTACATCACCTTCCACGGGTGCATATAGTTGAGGATTTTGCTCTGTCGTACGCTTAGTAACTAAACTACGTACTTGGCGAATCAAATCACTATACGAAAGCGCCCCCACCGACTTTTCCAGAATCTCTAGCAAAGAAAAGGTAAATACGCCTCTGGGCGTTCCTCCTAAGTAGGTTTCTTTGGCAAGTTCAAAGGACTGCGCAGCCGACAGCACCACATGACGTGGATTGGGCACCACCAACTCACTTGTCTCAGGTGAGAAAGCAACTGCCCGTGATTGAGTCGTACTTCGCGGTAATATATAAGAGTGGGGATCGCGAACCTGTGCAGGTGGGGCACTCATGTTGCGCGCTTTGGAATGGATGTCTCTCGTCGCTCCACCTGTATTGCAAGCATCCATGATCACCACAATATGGGGATTCTTACGCGCGACTACATCCAGCAAGGTCGCTGTCTCTTTGTCTGCTAAGTCCATCCCATCGGGCAAACGACTATCATAGCACACAAGCGTCTCATTCTTTTTGTCTTCCTCGATCTTCCAAAATAGCTCATGCGCATGCTCTTGAGATCCGTGCCCGCTGTAATAAAAAAATGCGACATCATCTTCTGTAGCCTGCGCCAAGTGCTGCTCGAATTTCGTCACAATGTTCAATCGAGTAGCTTGATCATTTTCCAATACTTCCAAGTGAATCGGAATCCCCTTTCGTTCGGCATAACGCTTGAGGTAGTCGCGCATTGCACGCATGTCATTGACACAGCCATCTAAAGGGGGTACAGGGGATTGGTATTTGTCGATTCCGACAAGAAGGGCAAACAGACGACGATTACTCATATGGTGTGGAGAGATTGGTAGTCATAAATGGATAAAACAGCCCAAAAATATAAATTCCTGGATCTTTCTCTTACGGGACAAAAAAACGATATTTATCCTCTAAGGAACTAGTCTACAAATATTTAGACTTATTTCAAATGTTCTATCACATATGGAAATCAATTTAGGGAAGTCCTCCACCAAATTAAAGTCTCTCTGAGGGAATTTGTAGAAATTCTTAGACCCTTTAGTCTAGCTAAAGAGTAGAGATCTTAGGTTCTGACTAAAGCTATTTTATAAGATTTAGTAGGGTTAAGTCGATCAAAATAGATGAAGTTCAAGTTCTGAAAGCGCAAACTTTTCGCAGATTTGAGGTTTCAAACCTGTTCCTAAAGTGTGCCAGTCATGACTTTCCACACGCACTTTTTCTCATTTTCCCTAACCCAAAAAACGACTCCCCCAAAAAGGAAGCCGTTCGGAAGTATGAGAATAAATTCACCATATTAATCTAATATCACTCGAAGGTTGGCTCCTGCCACGTTCCCCGAAAATCCCCAATTATTTAGGGCTTTGAAATGTGGCTTGAGGTCCAATCCAAAAACAATGTTGCCACGTCTTGGCGCGTATTCAAATCCACCGACAAAATCAATTCCCGCTACTGGCGAGGTGAATGATTCTTCGCTGAGGATTCCATTGTATCCTGCATGCCCTCCTACCCCAAAATAAATATAACTATCCGTCCCTTTCCCCAAGGAAAAATGCTTCTCAAGCAAACCTACCAGCCTGAATCCCTCTCGTCTGTACATGACCATGGCCTCTGCACCCATCGAGTTATATCCACGGTGTTTGAGCGTCAACCCCATTCCTGTACCTGCACGAATCCCTACTGCTGTATAACTGGTCTGTGCTTGACCTTCAATTAGGAAGCCTAGGATAAAAAAGAAAAGAAGATAAAGCGATTTATTCATTCTACTTGTTCGTCTAAGTCAATGTATTTCTGGCTTCAATTTATTTCGGAAAGGATCAAAATCTATGCCTATTTGTATTATATCCTAATAAATGTCCGATTTAATGGATAAAACTACTACCAATAGTAATTAGGTTGTGTATCTGAAAAATATTATGTCCTCATTACACTTATAATCTTTGTAACCAGCTACTTAGAAAATAGCGATCCACGTCATTCTGCTCTTTATTATTCGACTTTATCCAAAATTTCAATAAATCATAACATCCCCAGTTCTTTCCTATTTTCCAGTGAAAAGAAATATTAGGTACTTCCTCTCTTGGGCTCTGCCCTTAACATCCCACTCTGTCTTTATATAAATCGCGTTCCCCTTACCATTTCACTCAGCACATTAAAACAACATCTATCGATTTTGAACTAAAACTGCCTGACATATACATACTATTAGACTATCATCCAATCATTTTGGTTACAAGAACTCCAATCATACTTTTACTTTTCATCTTTAACATTCCCATGATCAGATATGAATTTTTTTTCATAAAATTGAGGTTATCATTGAATCCATCCTAAGGATTCGGTATGTTTTCAAAAAGAGCTACTTGATATGAATACGACGACTACTTCTCAAACAAATAAGCATCAGACATTCCTGGATTTGTACGCCCAGCATCCGCATTATCGTGCACCTCGAGGGCCTCAACTCCATGCCAAATCTTGGGCGACTGAAGCGCCCCTCCGCATGCTACTCAACAATCTCGATCCTGAAAACGCAGAAGATCCTGCCAAACTCATTGTATATGGTGGACGTGGACAAGCAGCGAGAAATCCCGAAGCAGTCCAATTAATGATTCGGATCTTGTTAGACCTGGAGGAAGACCAAAGTATGCTTGTTCAATCAGGCAAACCTGTAGGCGTCGTCCGTACCCATCCCGAGGCCCCTCGTGTACTCATCGCCAATAGCAACCTCGTGCCTGCCTGGGCCAACTGGGACCACTTCGATATGCTCGATCAGAAAGGCCTCATGATGTATGGCCAAATGACAGCAGGAAGTTGGATCTACATCGGCACGCAAGGCATCCTACAGGGAACCTATGAGACTTTTGTTGCTTGCGGAAAAAAACATTTCAATAGCGACTTGAGGCATAAGCTACTCGTGACAGGAGGATTAGGGGGAATGGGAGGTGCTCAACCCTTGGCTGCGACTATGGCAGGGGCGACCTTCCTAGGTATAGACGTCGATCCCGAGCGGATACAGCGGAGAATCGAAACAAGATATTTGGATAAAATGACCTACAGCTATGAGGAAGCCATTCAGTGGGTACTCGAAGCAAAAGAAAAAGGGGAGAACCTATCTGTAGGGCTTGTGGGCAATGTGGGAGAAGTTCTCGAACGGATGCTCGCCGATGGCATTATTCCAGAGGTATTGACAGACCAGACCTCTTCTCACGATCCCATCAATGGTTACCTACCCATCGGATTGTCCATGGAAGAAGGGGAAGCACTCCGTCAGAAAGATCCCAAGGCCTATGAAGCGCAATCTCTCCAGAGTATGGCGCGGCACGTACATGCGATGCTCGAAATGCAGCAAAAGGGGTCCATTGTTTTTGATTATGGGAACAATCTGCGAGAATTTGCCCGACAAGGAGGAGAAGATCATGCTTTTGACTATGAAGGCTTCGTCCCAGCCTACATCCGTCCGCTTTTCTGCGAAGGGAAAGGGCCCTTCCGATGGGTCGCGCTCTCAGGTGACCCTGAAGACATCCATACGACGGATCGCGCCTTGATGGAGCTTTTCCCAGAAAACGAAGCCCTGCACAATTGGCTGCATCAAGCACAAGAAAAAGTCGCTTTTCAGGCACTTCCTGCGCGTATCTGCTGGTTAGGTATGGGAGAAAGAGAAAAAGCAGGGCTTCTTTTCAACGAACTGGTTCGCACGGGCAAAGTCAAAGCACCGATTGTCATCGGGAGAGATCATCTGGACTGTGGCTCAGTAGCCTCTCCCAACAGGGAGACAGAAGGTATGCTCGATGGCAGCGATGCCGTCTCTGACTGGCCCCTCCTCAACCTGATGGCCAATACAGGCGGTGGTGCCACCTGGGTTTCCTTCCACCACGGAGGAGGCGTCGGCATGGGCTACTCACAGCATGCAGGGATGGTCGTCGTCGCGGATGGTACAGATCGTGCCGATCGCTGCCTACGCCGCGTCCTCTACAATGATCCCGCCATGGGTATCTTCCGCCATGCAGATGCAGGCTATACTTCGGCTCAGGATTATGCGAAGCAATTTGGGCTAGATTTAGGCCATATGTAAAATGTCCAAACCTAGTCTTAACATAAAAAATACGATTAATGCAGCTTATTGGGCCTTTTTCCCAACTCCTGACCATGGATCGCCTCCCCCTCAAGGGACCTCTGGCAGATCAAGATCTAGCCATCATCTCTCACGGAGGGGTGGTTCATGATCAGGGGAAAGTCTATGCCATAGGCGATTTTCAAAAGCTCCAAAGTCAATACCCCCAAGCTCAGGTGGAGTATCTGAAAGGGGATAATGTCGGCATGCCAGGCCTGATCGATGCACACACACACATCTGTCATGCAGGCTCGCGTGCACAGGATTACAGCATGCGGATCGGAGGAAAATCCTACTTGGAGATTGCCAAAGAAGGCGGGGGAATTTGGCGGAGCGTGACGGCTACGAGAAATGCGAGCGAAGAGGTGCTTACAAGCCATATTCTGAAGCGTGCCCGACGCATGATCGCACAAGGTGTGACGACCATAGAAGTCAAAAGTGGTTATGGGCTATCTGTCGCGTCCGAGTTGCGCATGCTCCGTGCCATTCGATCTGCCCAAGAGACATATCCCATCTTCATTCCGACCTGTCTGGCAGCACACATTCCTCCCAAAGATCATACAGGTAGTGCTTCAAGCTACTTGAAGGAAATCCAAGAAGAATTGTGGCCTATACTTCTGCAGGAAGGGCTGACGAAACGAATGGATATCTTTGTAGAAGAAGGTGCCTTTTCAGTGGAGGAAGCGCGTGTGTATCTCAAGGCAGCACAGATAGCAGGCTTTGATTTGACCTTGCATGTAGACCAGTTTCATCCTGGGAGCAGCTTATTGGCGGTGGAATTACAGGCACTGAGTGCAGATCATCTGGAAGCTTCAGGGACTAGAGAAATCCAAGCACTTGCCCAAAGCGATGTAGTCGCCGTCACCCTTCCAGGTGCCTCCTTGGGCCTAGGTGATCGTTTTACACCTGCGAGAAAGCTGTTGGATGCAGGTGCCTCCTTGGCCATTGCCTCGGACTGGAATCCTGGCTCAGCTCCTATGGGTCAGCTTCTACTTCAAGCGGCCTTGCTGAGTGTGTACGAGAAACTCAGTACAGCGGAGACCTTGGCGGGCTTGACCGTGCGCGCAGCAGGTGCCCTCAATTTGCAAGACAGAGGAAAACTCGCCCCTGATTGTCGCGCAGACATCATCGCTTTTCCTGTAGACGATTACAGAGAAATCTTATACCAGCAGGGAAGCCTGCTTCCACATCGAATATGGATGAGAGGACAGTTTTTTTCAACCTAGAGGATTAGGTTGTATATGTTTGCCCAAAAAATTTTCATCGTGATTACTGAAAGAAAAGCAAGCCTATCCTATATCAGGGAATGGCTTTTTTCTTATATTAAGTAATAGGTCAGATTAAAAAAGGCATGATGAAAGAAAAATCCTTTCACCACTAGCCCTTTTAGTCTGATTTCTTGAATGAGATGAAATCCCTCATAGGATGACCTCTTACGGCTGTCTGTCAACTTAAAACCATTTGGTTTTCCTATCGTAAACTTTTATATTGGCTAACGAATGTTAGGTAGCATAGCTTTTCCAGAACGCAAGGCATTATCTCCTAGGAAACAACAGATCCTAGATACTGCTCAGCAACTGTTTAATAGGCAGGGATTTGTATCGGCCTCCATGCGAGACTTGGCAAAGGAATTAAATATCAAGCCTCCTAGTCTGTACAGCCATTACGAATCTAAAAATGAAATTTTATGGGAGATTGCTATGCGATGTGCCTTCGAGTTCTTTGATCATGTGCTTCCACATGCAACAGGTGATGGTTCTCCCGAAATACGTCTCAAAAAGATGATTGAAGCCCATGTGGAGGTCATCATTAAGAACATAGATGCCTCTGCCATTTTTTTCCACGAGTGGCAACAGTTGGAAGGAGAGAGAAAGGAAGAATACGCTGGCTTGATTCAACAATATGAATCCACCTTTGTCCAGGTAGTGAAAGAGGGCATGGCTTCAGGGATTTTTAAGGAAATACCTGCAAAATTTACAGTCTCCACCATCCTTTCTGCTATCAATTGGATACAGCTTTGGTACAAGCCCGAAGGAAAAATGCGTGTGGAGGACATTAGCAAAACGTTTCAAGCCTTCATTTTGGGAGGGCTTCTAGCATAGGATTTAAATTCGCATACTACGAAAGTCAAGCAATATGTACGGAAATATTTCGGTCATCGAAATCGATAACGAAGGCAAGCGCCTAGAGGAAGAAGATCCAAAGAAAGTGGCTGAGTTTGAGGCTAAAATTGCTGCAGGCAAAAAAATAGAACCTCAAGACTGGATGCCTTACGAATACCGTCGTCAGCTCACACGCATGATCGAGCAGCACGCACACAGTGAAATCATTGGGTCTTTACCTGAGGGGACCTGGATCACACGTGCGCCTGGCTTCCGTCGCAAGCTCGCCTTGATGGCCAAGGTACAGGACGAAGTGGGTCATGCACAGCTGCTTTACTCAGCTGCAGAGACACTGGGCAAGCCACGCGAGCAGATGATCATGGATCTGATCAATGGCAAGTCTAAATACTCCAACGTATTCAATTATCCTGCTGTAACTTGGGCTGATACAGCTGTCATTGCATGGCTTATCGACGCAGGTGCGATCGTGAATCAGGTGACCAACTCCAAAGGTTCTTATGGTCCTTACTGCCGTGCACTCGAGCGGATTTGTTATGAGGAGTCCTTTCACCTCAAGTACGGACACGACAATGTGGTCGCGCTCGCTACAGGAACAGATAAGCAACGCCAGATGGTGCAAGAAGCACTGACGCGCTGGTGGGAGCCTATCATGCACTTCTTCGGTCCTCCCGACAAGCAGTCTGTCCACTCTGAGAAGTTGACGCGATGGAGAGTCAAACTCGCTTCCAATGATGAAATGCGTCAGGCATTCCTCGATATGTACATCCCCAAAATCTGGGAACTAGGACTCGAGCTGCCTGATCCTAACTTGCGCAAGAATGAAGAGACAGGCAAATGGGAGTACACTGAGCCTGACTGGGCAGAGTTCAAGCGTGTCATCAATGGCGATGGTCCTTGCAACGCAGAGCGTCTGGCTGTTCGCCGCTGGGCTGAAGAAAAAGGCCGCTGGGTAAAAGCTGCCCTTCTCAATAAGCAAGAGTCCTACGTAGCACCTTTAGCATAAGAAATGACTACAGGAATGCACAAAAAACAGCTTATCATTTTGTCTATATAGAGATCCTCATCTCTTACGAAAACTGAAGCTACATTTTTTGTCTTCCTCCTCTGTTTTTCTCAAAATATACACTACTACCCGTCAATGCCTACTCCAACCTTTTCATGGAGTAGGCGATTTTCAAATGGATAGATCCTTAAGTGGGCAAATTATATTGTTATACAATCCCACCGCAAATCTTACCTTATGGAAAAATCACATGATCCTCGGGTCAATCGAATCGAACTTCCTCAAGACGAACAAAAATTTCAGGAAGATACGCTATTTCAGTGGCAGACTTACGAGGTCTTTCAGCAGCAGAATCGTGGGGAGCAGCATGTACACGTAGGATCGCTACATGCGCCCAATCCCGAGATGGCACTTGTACTTGCCAAAGAGCAGTATGGCCGTCGCGAGCAATGCGCCAATCTATGGGTCGTCAAGTCTGCAGATGTACATGCAACTTCCTATGATGACTCTGATATGTTTGAGCACGCTTTTGATAAAAGCTATCGAGATGCTGAAGGATATAAAGTCAAGGATACAATTGAAGCCTTCAAAAAGGAATTATTTGCGCGTATAGACAGTCGCGAGGCATCTGGACAACAAGCACCTACACAACCTGTGAGCACCATCTCTCAAGGATTCAAAGTGTACAATCTCCCTACGCTCAAGGGTAAGCGTCCACGCAAAATCATTACAAAAGCATGAATGTAGAGGCCCTAAAGAATCTGCTTTACCGACTCGCAGATGATAAGTTGATCATTGGTCACCGCCACTCAGAGTGGATTGGCATGGGACCTATTTTGGAAGAGGATATTGCCTTTGCCTCCATGGCACAGGACGAGGTGGGGCACTCCCAGGCCTATTATCAAATCTTACATGAACTAGGCGAAGGAGAACCCGACCAGATTGCATTTAATCGCAAGGCACAAGATTTTACCTGTTGCCAGTTTGTGGAGTTTCCCATTGAAGACTATGCCTTCAGCCTGATTCGCCACTACTTATTTGATATGGCAGATAAGGTCCGCTTGCAAGCACTGAAGGCATCCAGTTTTGAGCCATTGGCGGCACTTGCGGCCAAGCTTGCAAGAGAAGAAAAGTATCACCAGCTACATGCGCAGACATTTGTGCAACAATTGGGAAGGTCTACAGAAGAGGCACGTTTGCGTATGCAATCTGCCCTAAATGAAGCCTATCCGATGGCTTTCTCGATGTTTGAGCCGACGATACATACTGAGGCACTTGCCAAAGAGGGTATACAGCCATTAGAAGATACATTGATGAAGCAGTGGAGAGTAGAGGTAGAAGCTTTCCTGAAAAGCAGCAACTTACAGATTCCCCATGTAGAAGATCTCTCAGGATATTTTGGAGGAAGAAGCGGACATCACACAGAGTTCTTACAACCCCTTTTGTCTGAGATGACAGAAGTATTTGCGATTGATCCCACAGCTAAGTGGTAAATTTTAAGAACCGAGGAGCGAGAGGCGAGAGCTGAGGCAGCAAGATACATTGTCTCATCATCCCAATTCCCGATTCTCACAGTCTCGAAAAAAATGTCTATACCAACTACGGGTTTGACCCGCGATTACATATACAAGGTACTAGAGCAGGTAAAAGATCCTGAAATCCCTGTACTATCTGTAGTAAAACTAAACATCATCCATGATGTGCGTATCGATGGAGATACCGTAGAAGTGGACATGGTCCCGACTTTTGCAGGCTGCCCTGCCATCGACGTGATGAAGGCCAGTATCGTGAAGCAGCTGACAGAAGCTGGTGTGAAAGAAGTCATCGTCCACGTAAAGTTCAAGCAGGAGTGGAGTACAAACCAGATCACAGATGAAGGCCGACAGGTTTTGAAGGACTTCGGATTGAGTCCCCCACCTAAGTATGAGGGAGAGGTGACGCTGGAGACTTTGGCACATGCAGAGTGCCCAGTCTGTGGAAGCAAGAATACGCAGCTCCTCAATAGCTTTGGACCTACAGCTTGCCGTGCGATTCACCATTGCCTCGATTGTAATGAGACCTTTGAACAGATGAAACCGCTGTAGGCTACTGCTTGCCAGCGAATGAAATAAAAATCCCCTGTTTCATAGGAAGCAGGGGATTTCTTTATATGCTGTTTCTGCATCGACTAGAGAATCAGTGCAAAATGCTGTTCAATAAATTCTCCCTTATACACAATGAAGAAATTAGCTCCACCTTTTTTCACTTCGACTCCCTCAGGAAGTTCGAACTCCATGGCTACTTCATTTTTTACTCCTGACTTATATTCTACAATCGCATCTGATACATAAGTGACCGTTTTCCCTTCTACTTCGATATCTCTACTACGAATACTTCGATAGTACTTACCGTCATTGTGGCGGACAACCAAGTAAAGTGTCTTACTACCTGAATCGATGAACTCTCCTGTCAAATCAAAGTACACTTTAAACTTATTCATATTGGCCGTTTCGATACGCTTGAGTCTCTTATCTCCTGCTTGACCTGTCTTTGAGTTGATCATCTGCAGGCCTGTGATACTGGCATTGAGTTGTGGTCGCTGAGGATTGGTCGGTACTTCTAAGCCCTTGGCATCCATACAGTCTTTGAAATCGCTCTCTGAATTTCGCAACTGGCGTCGGAGCGCAAAAATGGTAGAATCGCTTCTCTGACGATTCAAGACGATGCTATCCGTTGCTTTGGTCAGATCGGTATAGTCCTCTACGAGCACATCAATTTCTGTACGCAAGAGCTTGATCGTAGCCCCGCTCAAGCGTTGGCGGTATTCCACAAGTTTCTGCTTGAGATTACTAATCTCGGTCTCGTTTTGTACTCCTGACTTTTCGAGATCCTTGATCTTTTGCTCATAAAAATTCAACTGTGTGTATTTCTCCTCTAGTAGTCCTTTGAGGCTATTGAGTTCATTGATGGTGTACTCATTGATGACAGACGTTTCCAGTACTTCACTTTCCAGGGTTTCGATTTCCTGTAAGTAATCGTCTAACTGTTGCTGCAACTGTACATCATCTGTACCACTTCCTGAAAAAGCGTTGATCAATACGAGTGCAAGAATGGTGGCGACTCCCAGCCCAATTAAAATCAGATAGTTTCTGTTCACTGCTATATCACATTATGCGGTCTTGCTTATTACAAATATAGCAAATTACCTTCATGTTCAGGCACTTTTGCTAAAAGCTTTCCTTACTAACGAACAAAGGAACCTTTTCCTGAAATTTTCCAGCTCAAAATTCATTCCGTTGTACCATGGAAAGTCCTATTTTTAAAGTATCTGATTGATGGAGAAGATCTTCAGAACAGATTCATCATACAGAAAAGGGTGAGGAAACTGTCTTTCCTCACCCTAATTGTATATTCTAAATACACATCTTTTTTCTCAACCTCCACTATTTCATCGCTCCTCCCAGTCAATCAGCATACTGGTATTCGCCGTAGGGTTGATGCGTTCATATCTTGCTTGCATGATTTCTGCATCTTTTTCATTGGTGAAAGGCCCCAATATCACCCGATAAAATAGCTTCCCATTTCTAAAATATTCTTTTAGAATGACCTGTGTCCCGAGTTTTCTCTCTAGTGTGGTCTCCAGTCGCTGAGCGTTTTGCAGATTTTGAAATGATCCTGTCTGTACTCCAAAAGCAATCATGGGTCTAGCAGGGGCTGCCTCGGGTCGAGCTGGAACTGGCTCGAAGGAGGAGACGATACTTTGCTCAGGTTCATCTGGCTCGACCGTACTCCAAGCATCCTCATTGGGAACGGGAGAAGTATTCAAGTCAAAAATGATGGGCTCATTGGTTGGTTGCTCCATGGCCATCATGAGGTCTGCCTGCAAAGCTCTGGGGCCTTTGAAGCCTGAGTACCTTCCGATGACTTGTCCCTCTGGACTCATGATCAAAATCGTCGGGTACAACATGATCTCATGGACCTTGGCCAGATTCACTCCACTTCTAGAGTTGGACTCTGCATCGACTTTAAATACAAAGAAATGACGCTTGAGATAAGACTGTAACTCTCGCGACGAGAATGTATTTTGTTCCATCTCTGCGCAGGGGGGAGACCAACGCGTGTAGAAATAAAGGATGTAAGGTTTTTGTTCGGCACTAGCTTTCTGTTGCAAATCCGCCATGCTTCCGCCAAAAAAGACAGAGTTCCGATCTTGCGCTGGCAAGACCGTTGCGAGCAGCATCGAGCTGATAAAAATTGTTGTGATTATGAGTGTTTTGTGAGCCATCATTCGGGGGTTAGTAAAGCAGAGCAGCATTATCCTCAAATAATCATATACATGAACCAATTTAATGACGCTTTTCTCATCAGTGTTACATATTCTTGGCAATGCAAGACTCAACGAGAAAATTAAATTTTACGACATGGACTATCTTACAAATGTCGTGCAATCTTGAATGGGACTTGGTCTATTGCGCAAAGACACATGTAAGGATTTGAGCTGATAAATCTATTTTTCCTATATATTTCTTTCCCCGTATCATAATCTATATCTTTGCCAGCAAATCCTGATTTTATGCGAACCCTTTCCAAACTCAATCCCTACATTTGGAAATACAAAGGACACTTCATTCTCGGCATTATATTCATCGCTGTTTCTAATCTGTTTGCTGTTTACCCTGCACAGATTGTTCGGCATGCGATAGACATGGTCGGAGACACGCTAGGTTTCTACCGACAATTCGCTGGATTTGACTATGTCCGAAACGTAAGAGATTTGCTAATAAATGCACTTTTTCTATTTGGCTCTCTTGTCCTTGGGATGGCACTGGTTCGCGGGTTCTTTCTCTTTCTTACCCGTCAGACCATCATCGTCATGTCGCGAAGAATCGAATATGATCTCAGGCGTGACCTCTATAATCACTTCCAACAACTGTCCTTGAGTTTTTATAGAAAGAACCGAACAGGGGACCTCATGGCTAGAATTGCGGAGGATGTCTCTCGCGTCCGCATGTACCTAGGACCTGGGATCATGTACACATTGAATACAGTGACTCTCTTCCTCGTAGTTGTGACCACAATGTTTTCTGTGAATCCAGGATTGACACTGTATGCATTTATCCCACTCCCTCTCCTCAGCATCCTGGTCTACTATGTAGAGTCGATCATCCAAAGAAGAAGTGAGAAGATTCAGCAGCAACTTTCTGTTTTGACCACCAATGCTCAAGAGATCTTTTCGGGTATCCGTGTAATCAAGGCTTATGTGAAAGAGCGCGCATCAAACGAAAAGTTCTCTGAGGAATCTGAGAGCTATAAGGAACGCTCGCTCAATCTCGCTCGTGTAGATGCCTTATTTTTCCCACTGGTAGTCTTCTTAGTAGGTCTCAGTGTCGTCTTGACTGTCTGGGTCGGAGGTATCAAGGTCATAGAGGGCAGCATGACCATTGGAAATATTGCCGAATTTCTCATCTACATCAATCTCCTGACGTGGCCGATCATTGCTGTGGGGTGGGTAACGACCCTGATCCAACGAGCTGCTGCGAGTCAGAAGCGCCTCAATGAATTATTTGAGCAGCGCTCCGAATTGAGCTTCCCGAGAAAGAGTGAAGCTGTCCCTCATGCAACCTTGGAGTTCCGACAACTCGACTTCACCTATCCCGATACGGGAATTGAAGCCTTAAAAAATATATCCTTTGAACTGAAGCCAGGAGAAAAACTCGGCATTGTAGGGCCTACAGGTTCAGGTAAATCTACGCTTTGTGCGATGATCCCTCGGCTATGGGATAGTACGAAGGGGGAAATCTTTGTGGGTGGAATGCCTCTGCGGACGTATTCCAAAGATTCTTTGCGTTCCGCAATCGGGTTTGCTCCCCAAGATGTATTTCTATTCTCTGATTCCATCAAAGGGAATATTGCCTTTGGCCTGCCTGGTGCGAGCGAAGCCCAGATCAAAGAAGCTGCCCGCTGGTCTAGCATTCATGACAACATCGAAGGATTTAGCGAAGGATATGAAACGCTGGTGGGTGAGCGAGGAGTCACGCTCTCAGGTGGACAGAAACAACGAATATCCATTGCCAGAGCTTGGATACGCAAACCACAGTTCCTAGTCCTCGACGATGTCCTCTCAGCTGTAGACACAAAAACAGAGGAAAGTATCCTTACCCAACTCCAAAAATACAAGCAAGAAAATCCCGATGTCTCTATCATCATGGTTGCCCACAGACTTTCTTGTGTACAGGATGCAGACAAAATCATCGTTTTGGAAGATGGTAAAATCACCGAAGTGGGTACGCATGAGTCACTGATCCAAAAAGGTGGATATTATGCGCGAATCTATCAGAAGCAACAACTGGAAGAACAAGTTTCGACCTAGCCCCTCTTCGATGTAAGATTTTTTTCAGACTCATTCCATTATACCACACACTAGATACCTTACCCTAAGGTATAGAGGTTATGGTAAGGCATAAGCGGTCTTTTTCAAATGAAGATATTTTCATATGTTTAGTAAAATGAAAAGAACTACATATAAAATTTAATTTTTTTCACCCAAAAAGAATATTAATTTTAAAATGTTCAACTACTGTGCTCGCTCAATCAAGAATCATCAATTCATTTATAATGATCAAACACAGTAACTCCCTGAAGCTCAATCTATGTGTACATCGACCGATAGAAACGTTCCTTCCGCGCTACCTAAAAATTGATGCAAGATCGTGTCAACAGTAAGACACATTTACAGCAGTCGAAGCGCTATCCCTTTACAAACAATGGAAAAGTATAACGTGGAAAGGTGTAAGAATTTGTTTTGAATCAGATTCGCGTCTCTCGTAAAATCTATCAAATTGCATGCACCACACATGATATTTCCTGAGAAGAATTTGTGTATGCAAAATGATTAAAGGGAAATGAAAAGCCGCTTTGAGTCCTTCCAGTGCAATAGGTCTACTTTATTGCGACAAATCAAACCTACAGTTGATCTGAATCATCAAAAATAATCGAGTCTTCCCTTTAATTAATGGACATGTTAACTGCCATTAGTCCAGCGACACTCCGCCAATTTGACCAAGCCATCCATCATGAATGGCTGGAAACCAATGGCCTAGGAGGTTATGCGAGTTCTACCGTCATCGGTGCCCATACGCGAAGGTATCACGGCTTGCTCGTTGCAGCAGTCAATCCCCCTGTCGGAAGAGCCGTCATGGTTTCGCGGCTGGATGAGACACTCCACATACAGGATCGGATACATGAACTCAGCACCAACAAGTACGCGGGTGCCATTCATCCCAATGGATATATTTACCTCCATTCTTTCGAAAGAGGTCTCTTTCCCACCTTTACCTACAAGGTAGAGGATGTCACCATACGGAAAACAATTGCTGGCATTCACGAAGAAAATACGGTGGTCATCCTCTACGAAATATTAGAGGGAAATCTGCCTATGCGGTTGTCTCTGAAGCCGCTGTACAATCCCCGAAGCTACCACGCACTCGCCAAGCGATCAGCCCCCATTAACACAGATTTTTCCTTCGAAGGGGATACCTTTTACGCCCTTCCACAGCCTTCTTTAGGGCCCATTTTCATCAGAGTACCTCATGCTTCTTTCTCAGAGGACCCCAATTGGTATTACAATTTTGAGTTTCCAGTAGAGCAAGAACGAGGCATGGAAGCTGTCGAAGATCTCTTTACGCCTGGGCAGTTTGAGGTGGACCTTCAGAAAGGACAAAAACTGGGTATCATCTTATCGACGGCACCTGCTACAGGTCGAGATGCAATCGAGTTGTATGAGGCAGAGAAAGTACGCCGTATAGCATTGATCCAGAAAGGTCCTGGTCAGTCTCCGCTGATCGATCGGTTGGTGCTAGCCGCAGACCAATTTATCGTCAAGCGCAACGAAAATCAAAAGACGATCATTGCAGGCTATCACTGGTTTACAGATTGGGGAAGAGATACCATGATTGCCCTACCTGGACTATGCCTAGCCAATGGACGATATGAAGACGCAAAAAAAATTCTGCAAGCATTTGGTGAAAATACCAGCCAGGGGATGATTCCCAATCGTTTCCCAGATTATCAGGAAGCACCCGAATACAACAATATAGACGCCACGCTGTGGTTCTTTGTCGCCATATACAAGTATTATGAGGCGACGCAAGAGCTTGCGTTCATCCAAGAGGAGATGCTGCCTATCCTGGGAGCTATCTTGGAGTGGCATGAGCGAGGAACCCGCTACAATATCCGCATGGACAATGATGGCTTACTTTCAGGAGGAGAAGAGGGAACCCAACTCACCTGGATGGATGCCAAAGTAAATGACTGGATCGTCACACCCCGCAGAGGAAAAGCAGTTGAGGTCAATGCCTTGTGGTACAATGCCTGGAAAATATATGCACACTTCCTCCATGAAATAGGTGAGGAAGGAGAGGCCAATCGAGCAGAAAACCAAGCACACATCATTCATGAAGCTTTCCAAGAACAGTTTTGGTCACCTGAATTGGGATACCTATACGATGTGATTCAAGAAGGTAAAAAGGACGATGCGTTACGACCCAACCAGTTGTTTGCGGTGAGTCTCCCCTTCCCTCTCTTGACACATGATCAGGCCCAGCAAATGTTGGAGCAGGTATCACACCATCTGTTCACGCCTGTAGGTATGCGCAGTCTCGCTGCTCACGATCCACTGTACGAACCGATTTACACGGGGGATCAATACAATCGAGACAAAGCTTACCATCAAGGGACCGTTTGGAGCTGGCTCATAGGACCTTATATGGATGTCTTGATCAGAGTCAAAAATGAATGGGGAAAGGAACAAGTCCGAGTAATCCTCCAACAGTTTGAAGCACATCTAGATCAAGCGGGTATAGGCACAGTATCAGAAATCTTTGATGCCCAAAGTCCCAATATTCCCAGAGGATGTATCGCACAAGCTTGGGGTGTATCTGAGATTTTGAGAATCATACACGAATATGATCTTTTTCCTACTCGCAAGAATCGGAGCCCTTTGCTGGGAAACCTGATTCCACAGATCTATCAGAAAATGATGGCCAAACCCAGTGCCAAAAAACAGGTCGCTGAATAGAACTACAGAAATAAATCAGGATGCAGATATACAATATGATCACGGACGCGGCGTTATTTTCATGAGTGGTCCAACCCCAAACCCGTTTTTGTAGCATTCTGAATAACCTTCACCATTTTGAAACCCCTTTTACGGAAATTAAGGCCACTTTATACAACAATAGGAACAGCTCCCCGCTGTTCCTATTTGTGTTTTATGCCGTAAAAGATCTTCTTGTAACTGGATCCAGTCCCTTTTATCCTTGAGTCGCCTTCTTGTGGTCTGCCAGGAATTTAGCCAATCCGCTGTCCGTTAACGGATGCTTGAGCATACCATCAATGACTTTGAAGGGAAGTGTGGCGACATCTGATCCTGCCAATGCAGCATTGAGTAGGTGGCTGTTGTGGCGCACACTGGCAGCTAGAATCTGGGTATCGAGCATATAGTTGTCAAAGATGATCCGAATCTGCTCAATCAATTCCATTCCTTCCTGCCCAATATCATCCAATCTCCCAATAAATGGACTGACATACTTGGCACCTGCTTTGGCTGCCACGAGTGCTTGGATGGGATTAAAGATCAAAGTTGTATTGATTTTGATTCCCTCACCCGCCAAGGTTTTGATAGCTTTGACGCCCTCTTTGATCATGGGGATTTTGACGGTAATGTTGGGATGAATCTTAGCCAATTCACGGCCTTCCTTTACAATCCCCTCAAAATCGGTGGAGATTACTTCTGCACTGACATCTCCGTCTACCATTTCACAAATCGCCAAGTAATGTCCCATGACATCTGTGATTCCCTCTTTGGCCATGAGTGAGGGGTTGGTAGTAACGCCATCTAGTATCCCCATCGCATTCGCTTCGCGGATTTCGTCTAGATTCGCTGTGTCAATAAAGAATTTCATAAGTATATTTTTTGCTGTTGAAATATGAAGTTGAAAAATATCGCACTTCTCTTTTCCGACACATTAGGTATATATTTTTACTTTTCCTTTTGCCGAAAGTGCCATTGGGTACAGAATAATGATCGGAAAGGAGCAATTTTACGTAAGATTAAATTAACTAATCTTTATAGGCAAAATTACTTAACTTACGAGCCTGCTATTGTCGTATGGGAGACCCGGTAATCGTACTTGCTTATGCTAATGATCGTGTAGACGCCTCGCGTTACCTCCGCGATTTGGTGGAAGAAATCCGTGGGGTAAGACGAATATTGGAGCAACATATTTCGCCTCCCTATCAGATTGTCCTGAGGCCTAACGCTACTCTTGAGGACCTTATCGAAGTATTTGATCGCTATGAAGATCAGATTGTGCTTTTTCACTACGCAGGCCATGCCGATAGTCTACAGCTGATGCTGGAAAATACAGAGGGAGAAGCTGCAGGTGCCTCACTAGCGGGATTCACACGCATGCTCACCAATCTTTCGAGACTCTCCCTAGTCTTCCTCAATGGCTGTACCACAGAAGCCCATGCGCTCGCCATGATCGAGGCGGGCATCCCCGCAGTAGTCGCGACCTCCCAACTGATCAATGATCGGGCTGCTTCAATTTTTGCTACACGCTTCTACGAGCGCCTAGTGCAGCAGGTGTCACTCTCCAAAGCATTCAAAGATGCAGAAATCAAGGTACAAACCCAGCTGCTCACCGAAAGGGGATTTCGATCGCTCTATTGGGAGGTAGAAGATATACCCGAAGTTTTTCCCTGGGGATTATTGGGTGCGCGTGGCGCGTGGCGACTCCCCATCCGAAAGAAGGAAGCGATGGGTTCGATCACACATCTGATGATTGATCGCAACAGACAAGTAGAGATCTTTCGCGACAACTTGGAGACAGTCTTACAAGATCCCAGCCATCCTCCCCAGTTTTATGTGATTCACGGAGCGAGAGAGGAAAACCATCGGAGCTTAGTGAAGCGATTCAAAGAGGACGACATCAGATATCAATCTGAGCGCCTCATGGGGATGCAAAATGGATATGTATATTTTTATGATGTCAAGGACTGGCCTTATACAGGAGAGCTAGGCCTCAGGAAGCGCAACCTCAAGCGGGCAATTGCGCGTGCGACAGAATTTGACGGGTTGGTTGGAGGAGAATGGCTAGCCCAGGAACTGATTGCCCTACAACGCATGCAGGGAGGCGTCGTCATTTTTCAGCATACACTATCCGCAGAGAAATGGGATACAGCGACAGAAGAATTAATCCAGTGGTATGTACGTGAGTTTTGGGAACTGAGAGAAGGAGAGGAATTGCCACAGTTTGTGATATTCCTCAATATCATTTTTCCACAAGAAGGAAGAACTTTTTTGAGTAGATTACTGGGAGGAACGAATCGGAAAGACCGAATTATCCAAGAGTTGCATCGAATTGCTAAGAGCTGCGGACCTGTATTTCATATCTTAAGGGAATTAAAATCCATTCCCTATGCGGATGTCGTAAATTGGATTGATGAATACTATCCAAGTGAATTGGCAGGTTTTGCAGACATCTTATTTGAGGAAAATTCGCAGAAACGTTTGCCTATGGCTTATATAGAACCCAAAGTTCAGCAAGAGATTCGTAGATTGAATCAGGCAAGGGCACGCCGACATTTATTTGAAGAAGAAGGACAGGAGTCATCATAAAGCATGCGCATTAATCAAGAATAACAGATGAGGCCCTATACAGACACCGTATATTTATCTGCATTCATCGCATTCATGCGGCAAAATGGCTTACCCCTGAGTGCGAAGCAGGCGCGGGCCATGCAAAAATCTGTAAAAGCGCAGGAAATGCCTGTCAAAATCGCCATTCTCAAACCTAAACTCACGCAAAGTTTGGGAGAGAATCCTGATACCAGAGAAACATTTACATCCTTATTTGATCAATATTTCCAGCCTTATCTCGCTACTCAAGATACGATAACTGTCAGGGTACACGATACCAGTATGAACAGCCAGCAGTTGGAGGGAGCAGAGATTGGCAGAGGAGACTGGTTGCTCTCCAAACGGAGGTTTTATCTCATGGTACAACTGATGATCCTGTTAGTCTCTGGACTGGTCGGCTGGCAACTGATCAGATGTTGGGGAGAGACACGACAGCTAGATGCCATGTTTGTCTGTGCATATGAGAAAACTTTGGGCAACAACTTTTCCATGCAGCCCGCTTCAGAAATACGTGCCACTGATCCCCCTGAACCCCTCCTGATCGACTCTACGGCCAGGTTTCCCCAAGAAATAGAACCTCAAATTGCCCTTCCAGAAGCCCCCATCATCGAAGAAGACATCCGTGATCTCGAAGCGGGGTTTTTCCAGAAATACGGGACCCTGCTGAAAGTCCTAGGGATTTTACTTATCCTTTCATTCCTGGTCTTTTATCAATTATATAAATACAACCGACGCAAGTTTTTCGACAAAAGGGAAGCGGCCTTACATCCCCCCTATTTCTGGAACGTCCACCACCACAACCGTCGCGTAGAACTCTCCAAGGAAGCCGATTTCTTCGAGGCTTCAGTCCAGCTACAACAAGTAGCGTCAGAACCTGGGCTGGAAGGCAAATGCTTCCTAGTATTGATAGAAAAACAGGCGGCACAGGATCATCTGGCCATGCTCACGGATCAGTTGATCATGGATATGACACAGCAGGGCGTAAAAATTGATCGGTATTTTTATGACCATGATCCTCGGAGGGTATGGAGGCAAAAGTTCACAGGAGAAATAGACCTTCCCGACCTTCACCAATTGTATCCTGATCACCAGCTTCTGATTATAGTTGAAGCTGAGATCCTGTTTGATCCCGTACAAGACGAATGGCTCAAATGGGTCAACCTACTAGACGCTTGGCAGAGGCCGATTTTTATGACGTCCAAATGTCCCCTTTCCTGGGGGCAGCGCGAGATCCGTGTGTCTGAACGCTACACGCTGATTCCGACCACACTACAAGCACTGACGGCACTACCAGAGTTGGTTCAACCCGAGAAGCGTCCCGCTTTGAGGTATTGGCTCAAGCAAAATCATTATCCTCCCGTCCCCGACTTAGCGCAGGATAATCTGATTCCAGCCCTACACCTCTACTTTGATACACAGCTAGAGGATCTCAAAGAAGCCTACAGAGAAGGTTCGGGAAAAGATCTTTTCACTTGGCTGTGCATGTGTGCAATACATTCGGATCTCACGTGGGACCTGACGCTGAGTATGGGTTCTGCCTTGGGACAAGTCAGGAAAATGCCCTTGACTACGCCTGCACTGGTGGCCAAGCTGAGTATGTTGCCCTGGTTCAGGAAGGGGAGTATCCCAAAAGATGTACGCAGCGAGCTCATCGGGCTTCTCCCCAAGACGGACCTTCAACTGGCGCAGCAGGTCCTCCTTAATATGTTGAGAGAGAATCCTCCTCCACCTGCTTCCTATGCCTCAGCAGAGCATCAACTCAAGCTCCATATCCTGGAAGCGGAGCTCAACCCTGGCATCCGTCGCCATTTACAAGTGATGCAGGAAATCCAGGACTTTGCCCTGAATCATGAGGTAGAAGATCCCATGATCACCCATTATCTGCACCATCATCCTCGTGTACTACCACAGGTTACGCTTCCCGAGCCTGTATCAGAGACGGTGTTCGAGCAAGGAGAACCCTCTTTGGGAATTCGCCCTTGGCTCCGCGTAGCCATGGGCATCTTGTTTGCCTCGAGCATGCTTTACAGTCTTTGGAATACAGAATCCTTGATGCATTTGTACAATTTCGAAGGGAAGACTTATTATCTGGCCAATGATACGGCGCACATGCGGTTTCACGTCCACAAAGGAAATGCCTATCTGAAGGACGAACGATATGCTTCTGCTCAAATGGAGTATGAACGCGCCCTCGAAATACGTCAAGCACTCAATGAACCCGAGTACTTGACACCTGACTACAACCTGAGTACGCTCAAACTCCTGGCAGGCAATGAAATTGAGGCTTCACAGGACTTTGCGAGGCTCAGCTCAGAGGCGGAAAATATATTGGACCAACCTGAAAAAAAGCTAGCCGATCATGTACCTAAAGAATCCCTGATCGACATCAAATCCAATTCCGATTACAATAAAGGATTGATTGCCATTCGGTCTCAAGACGAAGCCAGAGCTGTAGAGAGTTTTGGTGAAGCTTCTAAGAACCCTTCGGCACGCATCTCTTTAGATGCTGAGTACGCGGCCGCTTTGGTCTTACTGAAAAAAGCAGAGAACCTAGAAGGGCTCAATCAAAAGAATAAACTCTCCTTGGCCCTCAGTCGAATTGACGCGATCCTGGAACAAAATCCCCAATTCTTTCAGGCGGCCAATTTCTTTCAAACTCATCAAGATCCTCAACCGACGCTAGAACGGCTGAAGCAAGCAATAGATGATCAAGGGCTAAATGAGGCCATTGATGTAATCCAGAAAAGAATCAGAGGAGAAAAAGTCGAGCCAACCAACATAAAAGAGCAGCCTATCGCTTCACCTTCCTCTCAAGAGCTTCAGACATTTATTCAGACAGACTTTGAATATTTGTCAGATCCCCTCGATGGCCCTGTGTTGTATAGATATAAAGGACAATATGGGTTCGTCTCTCCCGATGGAGTACTGCAGCCCACCCGATATGAGGACGCACTTCCTTTCTCTGAGGGAGTAGGAGCTGTAAAATCCTCACAAGGCTGGTCATTTGTCATATATAAGGATGAAAAAATCGCACCGGCCATGGATCGATCCTTTGACAAGGTGAAAGGCTTCCGCTACGGTGTAGCATCGGTCAAAGAACAGGAAAAATGGGGACTGATCGACCAATCAGGGGCATATGTTGTCTCCCCGACTTACAATCAAGCCATAGAGTTTGAATCTCCTGAGCTACTTCCCGACAGGATGGAACCACTGGCTGTCGTACAAGAGGGTGGACGCTACTATTTCATCAATACACGGGGAAAGGAAGCATTTAAAGGTGAACGCTTTCAGCTTGCCAAAAACTTTGAAGGTGCCTTTGCAGTGGTGAAGCGGTGGGGGAAAAAATACCTCATAGATCGAGAGGGCAATTGCGTGCCTCGAACGCTGCCAAACGGTATATGCCCAAAAGAAGAATGGGAAGTCGTCGCCAAAAATCCTTTGGAAGGACACAAAGGGCAGGTTGTCGCAGTCGATATATCAGAAGACGGACGGTATCTTGTTACCGCTTCTGACGATCGTACCGTGCGGGTGCTCTCTGCCAATGGCCTGCAAGCGCTCTCTACGCTCTATCATCCTGATAGAGTTCGATCGACGGTGATTTCACATGATGGACGCTACATCATTACAGGGACAGCAGATGGGCGACTGAACATATGGTCTCCTTCAGGAACCAAGCTGCAGGAACTAGAAAGACAATCGGGCGCAGTCATAGGGCTTGCGTTCTCTCAAGACGACAAGTGGTTGGCTATCGGGACATCGCGGGGCCGTGTCCTTCTCTATGCCACAGGGGATTGGTCCATGGTAAGGCGTTTCAATACCCTGAATCAAGAAAACGCTGCTTTGGCGTTTAATGGCCAAGGAGATGTCTTTTCGGCAGGAGATCGGGGGGTCGTCCAACGATGGAGTAAGGATAAGGAAACAGCCCTAGAATCGTTTGATACAGGGAGTACCATTTATGCCCTCGATGTAGATCCCCAGGGTGAACGACTCATTGCAGGTACTCGGTCTGGCAATGTCCATACGTGGGATATTACGGGCGATTTCGCACAGGAAGTATCAGTAGAGAGACGCCATCAAGACTGGGTGCGAAGCGTCGCTTTTGATCCCAGTGGACAGTACATCCTGAGTGTCGGGCAGAATGGACAAGTGCAGGTTCAGAATGCAGAGGGGCAAGACGTAGTGACGATCCAAACAGAAGAAAGTATACGTGACGCTTGCTTTGGAGCTGAGGGGGACCAAATCTTGGTCGCAACCAGGAGTGGAGAGGGAAAGGTACAAGCAATTCTATATCGTTTGGATAGAGAGTAGTGCGCGCATTCTCAGCTCAAAAATCGGTATGCTTGGGATCTTCTGTTATCGTCCTAAACATACCGAAAGTACTCAAGATAGCCCTAGCTAGCGGCTTTAGAAGCAGCGCCAGCAGCTAGACTATGAATTCTAAATACTATGCATAGGTCACATGCACGTTGACAGAAATGTCAGGATGTATACGATCCGTTTCCTTGCAACTCTGGAGTTCTTCTAGTTCCTTCTGCATATCTTTCTGAGTAGATCGAAGTTCCTGAAGGAGTTGTTCTCTACTCTCCTTACTGTTCAATGCTTTAGGAACTGGAGTGATATTTCTTCTCCATTTCAGATCATTCATTGCATAGATATTCTGACTGTCCAGATTAAGGGTAATGTCCTTGTCGGCATGTTCACTTTCTCTAGAGTTAACAAGTCCAAAGGTGACCTTGCCATTGGGACAGTCTCCCTCTCCTGATACTGTAACAGACCCGCTAAAACCCGTAATGTTTGGGGGAAGGATCGTGTATGTTATGTCACCTTCGATATGTAGAAGGCAGCCTTCATTTGATGTAAGTGTGATATCCACATGTCTTTTACCCATGGTATTGTTTGTTATGAGATAGGCCTACTCTTGACACTTTTCGGCTTCCGTGTAATCAAAGACAGGTGTCCTGCCTTTACATTTGATTTTTATGGACGGAGTGTATGGGAAAATCTAAAGTAATTTTACAGATTCATGGCTTTTTAGACAGAAAAAGCAAAACTCAAAATACTGTAGATCAGAATTTTATAGCCATTTCATTTTTTGTACAGATCTTTGTTTAGCTTTTCCCTTCTCATGAGACTAATGAAATAAACCTCGTCAAACCCATTAGTCATCACCTATGGCACGTCCATTTTATACTGATGAAGTCATCCTTGCCGGAATCCTTGAAGGTGGTCGCCAACGTCACCGATTCGAAACCATATTGTACCAGCAATTCATGTACATCGCCTGGAAAAAGGGAAAGTCTTTTCGATTCACAGAAGAAGAGTTGGGCGATCTCTATACGGATTCCATTGTTTCGCTCATTCGTCAAATTGTAACTGAACGCTTCAGGGGCGATAGTAGCATTCACACTTATCTGTCTAAGGTATTTTATAACAAGTGTATTGATAAAGTCCGGAAGGGATCGTCTATAGAGACTGACAGCCTAGAAGATTGGGTACAGATCCCTGACTATGCGACGCATTTTCTGAAACGAATCCTGCAAAAAGAAGAATGGAACTTCGTACAAGGACTGATGCACAAACTCGGCGCGCGATGCCAGCAAATCCTGATGATGAGTAGTGCTGGCTACAAAACCTCAGAGATTGCACAGGAAATGGGGTTCACTAGCGGCGAGAGTGCAGCAAGCCAAAAGTATCAATGCAGGAAAAAATTGATCGAACTGTATCGCAAACGGGTTAACCAACAAATAGAGGGATGAATACTGTACGCTTTCTTCGCTTATCTAGTTCCAAAGCAAAATTAATCGGTTATGGATGAACTTTTTAACTCTGCAACAAATTATCTGAACGGAAAGATGCCCGATTCCGAACGCCAGATTTTGGAAGATCGAATGAAAGAAGATCTCGAATTTCGCAATCAATTTCTTCCACATCTCATGGCAGAGCTTTCGGTGGCAATCGCCGTTCAAAAAAGCCAATGGTCCACGTTGAGGCAGCTCTATCAAGTGGAGCATAAGCCTCCCCTCAAGATCTGGCCCTGGATCACAACGTTAGCAGCTTGTCTGCTCTTTTTCCTTCTGTTTCGCAATGTATTGATCGAGGCGCCTCAGCGCACATCTGAGGAATTATTCGCGGCATATTATGAACCTTATGCCCTACCCTCCCCTACACGAGGTAGGACCACTGAGATGCGTCAATACTTGCTGGGAGATATGGCCATGCGGGAAGGCAGAATGGAAGATGCACTCATGTACTATCTCGCCTCTTTTGAGCAAGACACCCTCGATTCCTATCTAAAAGGCAGTATCTACATGCAAATGGGAACAGCCTATCTAGCTTTGGACAGTTTGAGTCTTGCCGCAGCTATTTTTCAAAAAGGAGCTGATGCACAAAGTGCCATGTGGTATGAAGCCCTGACGTGGCTAAAAATGGAGCAGTGGGACAAGACCGAAGCGTTGCTAGAGGAGATCCTTCAGTATCCTGGGCATTACTATTATGAGAAAGCGAAAAAACTACGGAAGGAGTTGAAAAATTAAGGCCAATAGAGACGGAGAACAGCAAATGTTGTTCTCCGTCTGAAAAAGTCCCGTAAAGATAGCGTTTTAAATATTAGATCTTAAGGCAGGCTCAATACGCGGCCTCCAATGCTGATGACAGAGTTTTCACCTGCAGGTGTGACACTGACGCCTGTCCGATTGTTGATGTAGCCCGATTGTCCCCCTTCCTGCCAGTAAAAGCCTCCTCCATTGTTGGCAGGTTTGTATGAGGAGTTGGGATAATTGTTGCTATTCTGCTGCTGGTAAGCTTGACTCATCTGCTGCATGTAAGCAAGGATTTGGATCAGATTACAGGAGGGATGGTAGCCGACCATCCCAAAGTTGCCTTGCTCATCGAGGTAGTAGTTTCCTTGATAGATCGGACCTATCAGGTACTGAAGAAAGTATGCATCTTCCATGGAAAGCTCCTCGCCGTTGACGTATACGCCCGTGTGCTGTGGTTGCTGTGCTTGGAGCATACAGCAAGAAAATAGGAAGACGAAGGGAAGAATTTTCAACAACTGTTTCATAAAGGTGTGATTTTTCAAGTGCGGTATGCGAAAGAATTCATCAAGTATCTTTCGTATTCCTACAGTCGTTGAATTAGATATTCCGTCACCTATGTTGGATCAATTCCCACAAACATCTAGCGCCCAGCTTGGCTGTTTTACCATCTATATCGTAAGTCGGATTGAGTTCTGCAACGTCTACCAGCACCAGTTTACTTGACTGCGCGATCAGGCGAAGAAGCGGAAACACCTCCTGTGGAACTAATCCCCCCACATTTGTTGCACTCACCCCAGGTGCGTAAGCAACATCAAATCCATCTAGATCAATCGAAAGGTACAGGTGATCGATCTCCGCTAAAAATCGGGTGAGGTACAGCATCTGTGCCTGTGCCGTCATTTCGGCTAAGCGAGGCATCGTGAGATAGCCAGCTTGAAGTTCTTGGGCAGTTGCAAACAACGCTTGGGTATTGCCCATAGGCTGGATGCCCCAACAGAGATAATGAAATTCATGCGAATGTTGGGTACACCAATCGGCTATCTGATAGAAAGGCGTACCTGAGGAAGGACCTTTTGAGGGTTTTCGTAGATCGAAATGTGCGTCAAAATTGAGAATTCCGAGCTTTTTCCCCGTGGAAAGTTGCGGAATCAATCCCCCAAAACTCCCCCAAGCCACTTCATGCCCCCCTCCCAATACGATGCATTGGTAACCTGCTGCATGCGCTTTTTGGATCATCTGGGATAGTTGTTGTTGAGCCGCTGCTAATTTCCCTGCCCCACAGATCACAGTTCCTCCATCATACAAATGAACATGCGCAGGCAAGTGGTGCGCGAAATTGGCCATGGCCTTGCGGAGAAATCGAGGTCCTTCTTTGGCACCCAATCTTCCCTGGTTCCTCGCTACTCCCTCCTCACATTCGAAGCCTACAAACATCAGATGGGTGCCTTCTATTTCAATGGCAGGGAGAGGAAGAGAGAGATTACGTAGTTGAATCATTTGGTGCCATCGCAATCCAAGGTCTCCATCTTCAGGATCTACCCTGCCTTTCCAGCAATCATGAGGCGTAGGTGCGTACATAGGATAAAGAATATTTATAAAAAGCTACGAGGGATCAGGTAATCCCCAATCCCTCGTGAAAATAATGAATCTTTATATGTCTTACATAGCAGGTTTTGCCACTGTAGCTACTGATTTTTCCAGCGGATAGGGCAACCTTTCGCTTCTGTAAATGTCGTTTGTACGTCTGAGTCTTCGAGGATGGCATCGAGCGCCTTTTGGACATAGGCCTCTTTGATACGGGTGCTACTCAGTGGGCTATCATCGATTTGCCCACGATAGGCAAGCTCAAATGTGGTTCCCATTGGGAGCAGGATAAACACTTCGGGATTGGTCTCTGCTCCTAGTAGTTTAGCGACAATTTGTGCCTCATCCTTCACATAGGGAAAAGGAAAAGGAGCATATTGCCTCATGACTTTGACATCGTCTCGATCACTGATAGAAGGATCATTGGAATTAATGGCCACAAAACCGATGTCTTTTGATTGATATGCTTCATAAAGTTCCTTGATTCGATCTTCATACTTGGTAGCAAATACACAGTTGCTACTCGTCATGAAGACGACTACGGCCTTTTGCTCGGCGTGGTCTGCAAGGTGAAATTGCTGACCTTGGGTATCTGTCAGAATAAAGTCATCAATTTTCAGCTGTTGGGCTTGAGAGTAGGGAGCCAAAGCAAGGACAAAAAATGCCAGGGCAGCTACCCCAAATATCATTTTACGCTTCATATGCTTGACAGTTAATTGTGTGGTTGTATCCTGAATCTCTGCATTCTCCTGAATATACGCAATGTGAATCATTCAGAAGCCTACTGATTTCCATCAGATAAGGTGTAAGGGTGAAACGAAGGGAATGTGAGAATCTTGTGATAGGATCAATTTTAGTTTCCTGATAATGCGACTATTGCATTGGGAGATTCTACTTGTTGTAGCTGGGGGAGATAGGTATAAGTTAAAGCGACTTCTTCTCTAACTTCAAAATGAACTTGAAATTCTTGATAGTACTCACTGGTCTTTACGTAAGCAGGTAAGATACCGTTACATTCTAGCTGAGAAGAATCAGGGCGAATGTGGATATGCTCTTTAAATCCAAATCCTCGACCGACGATTTTGTAAAGGGATTCTTTGGCGCTCCAGATCAGGATAAAGTTCTCGAATGTGGGATTTTCTTCAAACCAGTCCAGTTCTTCGTCGTCCATGAAAAGAAAGCGCGTACGGATGTTTCGTTTACGCTTGAGATACTCTATGTCTACACCTACTTCATGTGCTTGAGAAGCAATGGCTGCGGAGTATTCGAGAGAGTGAGAATAAGAGATATTATAAGATTGGTTGGAGAGATAGGGCTTACCTGAATCCATCCGAAGAGACTCTATACGAGCGGTATCTTTGATGTCGAGTAGGTGTTTTAGGCACAATCTACTTGAGAGCCACTCCAGGCGCTTCTTGGGATGAATGACCTTGCCCAGTTGTACCCATTCATTGTCATATAACTTGACCCTTTCCAGAAAATAATATTCATCTTCCTCGATTTTCCAGAGCCCTAAGCTTGTATTGGGTATATGACTTTCTATTGTTATAAACGGCATAACCGCATCATTTCCTGCTTAACTAAACTTACAAAAACAAATCGGAGTTCACAAATAGCTATTCCTACATTTCCCGACATGAAAAATTCCCTTCTCTAGTTACCTAGGAGAAGGGAATTTCTTATTTTTTTCTTGAGGACTAACTATAGTTCACTGATCTTCAGCATATAGGTCACCCCCAAACATTAGATCTAATATATATATGATTTTTCATTAAACCTTAGTCATCGAGGATGTTAGCTGAGGTGGGATTTTGTTGATAAGCATTGGCTTCTTCCATTGATACACGGACTCCATCAATGTAAGGAACCACCCATGCGTCCTTCATACCCATCTCTCTCATTTCATCGCGGAAGGCTATGCTTTCATCATAATCTCTAAATGCGCCTAAAAGATACTTGTTAAATCCGTCGGCGCGCTCTGCGACAATTTCTCCGCTTCCAGAAGGGATATTGTCGGCTTGGAAAAATACGTAGGCACCGATTTGTATACGATAGACGAGTCCAGGCATATTTCCTGTACCTACAAAAGATTTTTGAGAGCGAAGCTCTTCCTTTAGTCTATTATTCTCTTTGGTGACACGCTCCAGTTGGCTTTCAGCCTGGATTAGGGCCCATCGGAGGCTATCTTCAGCCTCTCCCCCTTGCGAAGAACTCGCTTGGCTCATAAGGTCTATATTGCGTTGCTTAAGATCTTTGATCTGCTCCTGATAATTTTCAAACTCTGCTTTCAGAGTCAAAGGATTCTTGGAATAAGTTTTGGCTTTTTTCTTCCAGAACTTCTTTTCTTCCTTAGACACTTGAGCGTCTACCACCATCGGGGTAAAGACGAAGGCCAGGAGGGTAAGTATCACAGTGAGGTTTTTCATACGTCCCGGTAATTTGTTTGGATTAAAAGTATTTATAAATCAGCATATCCCAAAATGCTCAACCATCAGACTAACGAATAAGAAGTTGAGATTATTCTAAATGAGATTTTCATATTTCGCTGAAAAACAGCAAAGACCATACCTATTACATATGATCGAAGTACTATTCACGCTAAGAGACTATTTACATCTTCCTTCTCCCTAAGCTCACACGCTTGATATAATCTTCCCTGCATTTTCCCTCCAATCCTACACGCTGTAAAAGTCTTGATAGATCTTTCTTCTTTAGAATGGTATATTTCTCATAAGTCATCACTTGTAACCTTATGATTTTAACCCACAACATGAAAAATACTTTTACACGCAAGAATCTCTTCTTCATCTTTCTTACCCTAGCGAGTTTACTTTCTGGATGTGTCACGCTTCTTACGCAATCTACACCTTATGTCGCTCCTAGACTCTATCCTATCCCTACCCCTCCTCATGAACGTGAAGTAGAAATATACCTTCCAGGTCAAACACCAAGAGATAATGACTTTGTTAAGGTTCAGATCATAAATGCGACCTTCAATCCTAATGGCTCATATGCAGCTGTCATGGATGAGCTTCAAGAGAAAGCACAAAAGGCAGGACTAGATGGACTTTTGATCCAAAAGCATACATCTACACATGTATACGATACACTCAATCCTGAGTTATCCATCATGGTCCCTGGACAAGTTTCCGCACTCGGTTTTCGATATATGACACATATGGGACATTTATTTTCGGTTCCTAGTCAGTCTACACTCGTCCGCTTTGACCCTGCAACTTCACAGGTGGATACCATCTGGATGGAAAAATATGACTTATACGGTCGCATTTTAGAAGAATCGAATTGGGATATTCCTTTCGGAAAATTCCATAAGAATCTCCTTCCTCATTATTGGTTGGGGGCCAAAGACGATCATGAAGGTGAGTGGCGATATGCCAATAATACCAATGGCCAAGTGCTTAACAGGCACTATTATGTCAATAATACCTATCAAAAGCGTGCACGATTCACTTACAATAAAGATTTTAAGCTTCAGAAGATCAAGGTTCAGAGTCAAGCAGAAGGTAACTATCAAATGAATTTCGCCTATGTAGGCCAGCTTGTGTATGACTCAACCCAAAGAAGGATAGCTGAGATGCATATTCAAAAATGGGAAAGTACACCTGCTACTAAGCGATATCTGGGAAGAGATAGTTACATCGACTGGGAAATTCATATGAACTATCGAGAGGATGGGGAGATGAAAGAAATTATGTATTTAGAGAAGTATGATGGAAAAAAATATCCACGCTACAAGCTGATTTACAGCTATTTTAATGAGGACCAGATTAGAGCGCATGTTAAGGATATCAACGCCTATCCAAAATTTCGCTAGAAAATAAGGAAGGGATATTCGACCTGTAGCGGTTATCTAAACATCTATTTCAAAAAAATGTGACCTCTCTCCGCAACCTCCATCATAAAATGAGCATCAAGCCTTCAAGCACAGCAACTGAAGGGGGAGATTTATTTTTCCCTCATTATACAAATAACAGGATCTGAATTCGTTCGTAAAATGAAGTAAGTATCCTGTACTTGTCTGTCTGTATATGAAGCAACATTACCGCTCTTGTCTCTCTCCCTGTGCGTGGATCATCTGGATCACCTTGGTCAGCAGTTGTCAAACACCAACCCCTGAACAAAATCCTTCCCAGGACCAAGTAAAAATAGAAGCTGCTCAGATTGTGCGCGGGAACCCAACAGATATCTCATGCGAGAATTTGCCTGGAGGGTGTGTACATTTTGACATTCAGTATCCGCACATCGCGCAGGGCAAACCCATGCTCAAACTAGCTGTATATCAGTGGAGCCGCAATTTCGTATTGAGTCAAATGGGACAGCACACGCTTAAGAAGGTTAATTCGTCTGTACTGGATACAGCGCAGACACTGGTAGAATTGATAGATGATTTTTTTGTCATTGCCAAGCTAGATCTGGAGGAGATCAAAAAGGAGCCCACATGGGGTCATACGCACCATTCACCTATGATCCGCCTGGAGACCGATTTTCAGGTTTTACACAACACAGGACGCTTGCTGACCCTACAACTCACAAGCCAAGTCGTCCGAGATACGATTCACCAGAGCTATCAGTCGATTCTTACATTTGATACAGCGTATGGCACCAGTCTGACTTGGGAGCAGGTGACAGATCAACCGCAAGTGCTTGAGACTATGATTACCCTGCTAGGAGAGGAGCCTTTATTTTCACCAGAGGACTTGACACAATCTTATCCTTACACAGCCATCCTAGACACAGGCCTACTCCTTTACCATCAAAAGATTCCCAACCAGTGGGCAGTTGAAGTTCCCATGCTCCCCCAAATGGATGAAGCCCGTCATGCCTTGGTCATTCCTCAAGAGACGTATCAGCCGTTTGTCAAAGACATCTATTTACAAGATTTACCTAGTCAAGATTTACCTAGTATAGATTAGTTTTAGCCCTTATATATATTCCATCTGGAGGAAATGAATGTTAGGGAAATCTTAAATCCACTTTATTTCTTGGTTCTTCTATTGCCATTGGCGACATTCGTTGTCATAAAAATCGACTATTCTTTATTATGAACTTCAACAAGATAATCTTTTCTATCGTCTTGCTAGTAAGCGTACTGGCTTGGGGATGTAATGAAGGTGGAGGAGGTACAGCTACTGTCTCTTCACTCGCCAATAATAATGATTCTGTCAGCTATGCCATCGGTATGTCTGTCGGTAAGAATCTCAAAGATCAAGGCACAACAGACCCCAATGTCACAGCCATGGCACAAGGGATTAAAGATGCGATAGCAGAAGGAGATATGCTATTGCAAGAACAAGATATGATTGCGGTCTTGACTCAGTACCAGCGTGAGCGCCAGATGGCGATGCAGCAAGAGCAGATGGAACAAGGCAGAACCAATCAAGCAGCGGCAGATGCCTTCCTAGCTGAAAATGCGAACAAAGAAGGAGTCATCGTCCACGAATCAGGTGTTCAGTATGAAATTTTGAAAGAAGGTACAGGTGCAAGCCCTACCGTTGAAGACAAGATCAAGATCCACTATCACGGGACTTTACTAGACGGGACAGTATTTGATAGCTCCGTAGATCGCGGTGAGCCTATTACATTTCCTCTTAGCAACCTGATCAGAGCATGGCAAGTCATTCTTCCTCTGATGAAAGAAGGCGCTAAGTATCGCATTTACTCTCCCCCTGCTATGGCCTATGGTGCCCAGGCACCCCCAAATATTGGCCCTAACTCGGCATTGATCTTCGATATTGATCTGCTTGAAGTCAACCCAGAAGCTCCTGAGAAATAATTCTCTTCCGCATACAATTCATAGCCCCTCCACGTTTATCTGGTGGGGCTTTTTTTATAAATTCCATGATTCATTCACAGAAAAGAAAATGAGAAACCTATTATTCCTCGCCGTTTTAGCCTTTACATTTCTTCTCGTAACTCCTCTACATGCCCAGGACGCACCTGAGAAGAAACTTACAAAAAAAGAAAAAAAGGCACTCAAAGCCATTCAGGAAGCCCGTGATCTACTTCATGTAAACGAGCTCAAGACGTTTGAGGACTCTGCTAGCTACGCCGTTGGAATCAACATTGGCAAGAATCTTCAAGGCCAAAAAATGCAAATCAACACAGATATCATGGCCCAAGCCATCAAAGATGTCTATGAGGAGCAGGACTCAGTCCTTTCAGAGCAAGAGGTCATCGCGGTCTTGACCAAGCTCCAACAACTGGCGCAAGAGGCTGTGGAGAAGGAAAATGCCATGCTCAGAGAAAAGAACAAAGCAGCAGGTGAGGCATATCTAGCTGAAAATGCAAAGAAAGAAGGGGTCATCGTACATGAGTCGGGCCTACAATATGAAATCCTTGAAGAGGGGACAGGCCCACAGCCCAGTCTGGAAAATGAGGTGACTGTTCACTATCATGGCACACTTGTAGATGGGACAGTATTTGATAGCTCCGTGGATAGAGGAGAACCCATCTCATTTCGACTTGGGCAATTGATCAGGGCTTGGCAGATCATTCTCCCTATGATGAAAGAGGGCGCCAAATACCGCATTGTTTCTCCTTCAGACTTGGCCTATGGCGAGCAAGGACCTCCGAAGATTGGTCCTGACGCTACGCTGATTTTTGATATCGAGCTGATCAAGATTAATGAGTAACCATTGGCCCATCTGAGGTCACTTCTGGCATTATTCATGACTAAAAAGGGTGTAGGATTTTCTGCATCCTTTTTATTTTTAGGAATTTCATATTCCTATTCAATCAAATTGGCCCTTTGAGATATTTAAAGTTCACTAGAATTGACAACGATCTGACTTTCAAATATTTCAATTTCGAGATGGATCAATTGAGTCAAAATACCCATTCCCTATCTATCCAAAAAACCGAAGATAACCTGATAATCAGTGACATATTATTTTTTTGTGATTATATTAGTATATTTGCCCCACCTACTACTCAAGATAATTTCTCACCACATATAAGAATTGGTTAGAAACACTATAACAGGTGTGAGGATAATTCTAACCCGGCGGGCTCCAGGAGCCCGTCAATTTTTTATCTTATCCTATCTCTTTATTTCATTCGATTCCCAATGGTGTTTTCATGAATCTCTTGATAATCTGCTATCTTCCCTTGCTCCTCTCCATTGATAACCAACGTATCTCCTTCTACCTTTCCTAGGCTCAAGGCAGGGAACTCTCCTAATGTTGCATTAAAGGCCTTCAATTGAGATTCTTTCACAGAAACCACGACTCGTCCACCCCCTTCACCAAATAAAAAGGCATCCGCACGTAGGTTCTGTGGTAACGTAATAGATACCCCTTTACCTGTGGGAAAACCAGATTCAAGTAGCGTGACTACCAAGCCTCCATCGGAGACGTCATGTGCTGACTGAATCAAATCCTTTTGAATGAGCTCTAAGAGCTTATGCTGAAGCGCCTTCTCCTCTTCTAGATCTACGTAAGGCGCAGGACTGTGGGCTATTTGATGGTAATGATAAATATACGAGGACGAACCCAAATCGTCGTTTAAGTGGCCCAGCAAGTATATATGATCTCCTTCACTTTTAAAATCTAGTGTCATATGCCCTTGTGAGGCATCTTCAATTATACCGACCATCCCGATAGTGGGTGTGGGAAAAACAGGACCTTCATCCGATTGATTATAAAAGGAAACATTTCCTCCTGTGATTGGAGTGTCAAAGATACGGCAGGCATCTCCCATTCCTTTGATGGCGTGGGCAAACTGGTAATAAACTTCGGGATTGTAGGGATTGCCAAAGTTGAGGCAGTTGGTTACACCAAGAGGAGTAGCGCCTGCGCAGACGAGATTGCGGGCAGACTCAGATACTGCTAGTGCTGCACCTTTTTCTGGATTACTGTAGACATATCGACTATTGCAATCTGCGGTAACCGCAATGGCTTTCTTCGTGCCACGCACACGGACGACTGCGGCGTCGCTCAGAGCATTGGTGGACATATTGGCGGTGCCGACCATGGAGTCGTATTGTTCAGTAATCCAGCGCTTGGAGGCGATGCTAGGTAAAGCCAATAGATAGCGAATTACCTTATCAAAATGACCTGGAATGGCGATTTTCTCTGGATCAAATTTCGCAATTTCTTTAAAATACGCAGGTTCTTGTTGTGGGCGCTCGTAGACAGGGGCTCCACCTCCCAGCACTAAGCTGTCCGCATCAATCTCCCCTACTTGAGTCCCCTGCCAAAAGTAGCGAAGCATACTACCTTCTGTCACCTCCGCAATCTGTGCGATGTATAGGTCCCACTTCTGGAAGACATCTATGATCTCTTGCTCTCGCCCTTTTTCGACCACCAGTAGCATACGCTCCTGAGACTCTGAAAGCAGAATTTCAAAGGGCTGCATATCATCTTGACGCATGGGCGTTTTGTCTAGCCAGACATCCATGCCTACCTTACCCTTGGCAGCCATTTCAGAGGTCGCACAGGTGATCCCTGCGGCTCCCATATCTTGTACACCTACAATCGCGCCTGTATCAATGGCCTCAAGCGTCGCTTCCAGCAACAACTTTTCTGCGAAGGGGTCGCCCACCTGTACACTAGGTAATTTCTCTTCCGATTCTTCGGATATATCCTCTGAGGCAAATGTCGCACCGTGAATCCCATCTTTTCCTGTAGCAGAACCCACGATAAATACGGGGTTGCCAGGACCTGCGGCTGTAGCTGTCGCAACTTTGCCACGCTCGACGATCCCGACGGACATCGCATTCACGAGGGGATTGATGGTGTAGCAAGGATCAAAATACACCTCTCCTGCAACCGTAGGTACACCAAAAGCATTGCCATAGTCTCCGATGCCTTTGACTACGCCTTTGAGTAGGTGCTGGGTGCGCGGATTATCCAAGGCTCCAAAACGAAGCGAATTGAGGGCGCAAATCGGACGGGCTCCCAAACTGAAGATGTCGCGATGAATCCCTCCTACTCCCGTAGCTGCGCCCTGATAAGGCTCGATCGCTGAAGGGTGGTTGTGAGATTCCATCTTGAAAGCTACCGCTAGACCATCTCCAATATCCATGAGCCCTGCTCCTTCCTCCCCTGCGCCAGCCAGTACTTTTTCGCCTTTGTTGGGCAGTGTCTTGAGTTGGAGGATAGAGTTCTTGTAAGAGCAGTGCTCGGACCACATCACCGAAAAGATCGAAAGCTCTGTAAAATTGGGGGTGCGCCCCAGGATTTCTACGATCTTATGGTATTCGTCAGGCAGTAAACCCAATTGCTCAGCAACAGTCAAGCTAACTTTAGGAGAGGAGGCCATGAAGTATTGATTTGAGAATGTGTTCAATCGAATGTATTCGGTGCAAATATAGAAGAATGACTCGAAGTAAGACAAACTATGTAGAAGAGGGTAAACCAAAAGAGACCAAATATTGGACTTAATATGCTCCTAGTGAAAGATTCATCCTTTTTACACACATATTTTCTTTGGATGGATGACCATAAAACTAAAGAGTCCCACGCACCAAGGTACGCAGGACGTCTTCCAAAAAGGGAATAATAAGAACGTGAACTCGAATTCTTGAAACGACTGATACACGGCCGCTCATTATTTTTTGTCTTTCATTACATGCATCTATGTAAATGATGGTCTATATACTCAATCCGTATACTTTTCATTTTTCAATAGCCCATTTATCTCTTCACCCATTTGACAATCTCTCTGCCTCTAGGACTTCGTATTTCTGATAAATAGATGCCAGGGGGTAACTCCTCTACTGAGAGTGTATGTTTGCCTTCTTTCCAAGATCTATTGAGCATCACACGTCCTCGTATATCCATGATCTGGATTTCCACATAAGGGACATTTACCTCTACGTACAGGTCATTGTAGACAGGATTGGGAGAGAGCCTCACACCTGTTCGGGTTTCCAAGCCTGAAATAAACACGCCTGTTGTATCCACGGGTTGCTGGGTAGTATCCACAGGCTGCTGGGTCGTATCTACGGGTTGTGTGGTGGTATCCACAGGCTGTGTGGTGGTATCAGGACCTATGACTTTGAGGTTACAAGCATTTCCATCTTGCAGGTAATAGCTGCGTACTTTAATGGCATTTTGTGTGAGGAGTGGAACACTGGCCAAATGGTCTCCACTATCTGCTCGCGAAAATACAAGTGCGACATTGAAACAGACAGTGTCTCCTATAGGAACTCCAATCGGACCAAAAGATCCTAACATTCGGCGGTCACTAGGCATATTTCCTGCTGTCACCTCAGACCATCCACTTGTATCTGTCGGGAGATCTGGATAGGTAAAATTCGTAGGCACTGTCCCTCCATAACCATTTCCCCCAAAAGTCAGAAAAGTAGAATCTTGCCATAGATTTTTCAGATAGTTGTAATAGTGTTCTGGAACTGTGGGATTCCCTGCGGCAGTGAAGTTATTGTTATAGGTGCGCATGAAATCCAGTCCGCGATTCAAAAATGTGATGCCATAAGCAGGAGGCGTCAATCCGTAGCCAGTAGGTCCTTCGTCGAGTGGATCTCCATTGTAAGTGTAGAACATATTGCTCTTTTCATCCGTCCCGACGAAGTCATCGAAAAAATTGCCTAAGTCTCCATCAATCCATAAGCCTACATACACATCCTTATAATCTTCTCCACTACGGTTGATCATTTTATAAGACATGAAAATGGTTTGATCTAGGGGGTTTCCTTGTGAAGTATCTTTGGCATAGACCATCTGCCTGATTTCAAATCCCAAAGGTAAACCTAGCGTTTCTGTATTGGGAAAATGGTAGTCACCATACACCAGGTACAAGGCTTCATCTCCCAGGATCAACGGATAGTCGCCTGTCTCAGGTTCATAGAGGCCATTCAGGTTTTGATCAAAAAATGGCGCGAGTTGCGCGGGTTCACCATTTGCCGTATCGCCATTTCCAGGCCAATTCATGATATTCGCAGGAATGACGTATCCAGGCTGGTTGTACAATAGCTTGTGGACAACGATCTCATCTGCTCTTGCAGTCCAGACTTTGCCATAGCGATTGAAATAGGCCGCATCGTAGTTTTGTGCTTGAGGTCCAGGCCAATAATCCATGCCCTGCTGGCGATAAGTGGTGGCTGCGGTGTGCAAATCGCCGTTTCCGTCCAATCCTCCTATCCAAAGCCCCCCCGCAAACATAGCGTGCTTTCCACTTCCTTTAGGCACTTCACATCCTGGGTCGGAGAAAAGATCCCAGGATAGGTCTCCTCCGACATTGACACGGAAGGCTACATCATTGACATCCAATGTCTCAGATCCAGGTGGATAAGGAATAGTTTGGGCAAAGACGATTCCATTTCCTATGACATACATCCATAGGATAACTGCTATCTTTCTCATGGTTCTAGAAGATAAAGTTGATTCTAATACAATTGATTATGTGGAATATAAGTTAGGGAATCTTGGAGGGGGAGAAAGAAAATCCCCTTTTCTGCATTACACAGTTTTGAAGATCTTAGAAGAAATATTACCTAACCTTCATTCCCACAAAAAAATCGAATCACCCTGTTTAATTAACACTTCAGAAGCCTCCCGCATGCATATTTTGGTAAATGATGCGTATTATTAGAAGAACAATACAAGCCGCACAACCTCCATCCTTCGTATTTCGCATCCCTTATGATCCGTAAACTCATTGCTGAAGGCCGTACCGACGAAGCGCTAGACAATCTCTCTGGTTATTTTGACTATCTCAACGAAGTCAATCGTGAACTGATCGGCCTCAAGAATCGATACGCCAACCTCCTCAAAGAAAAAGATGCTGGAACCCTCAACGATCGCGATGCGGAGATCCGCAATATCCGCATCAATCAAGCCCTGCTAAATTTCTTCGAGCAGATGGAGCACGAACTCAACGGGCTCTTTCAAAACACGCAGACAGAGATCTCACTTGATAGCTTTAAAGAAAAGGTCCAGTACAAACTCATTCGAAGCTATAAAATCGTGCGCCAGATTGCAGAGGGGAATACAGCCATTATCTACAAAGCAGAAGACCTCTACTCCCATCAAAATGCTGCCATTCGTGCCCTCAAAAAGCAAGATTTTACGCAAAGTGCGCTGAGGGCAAACCCCAAGCTCCTCGAACAGCGCAAGGCGATCATTGAGAAGTTGTATACCATCCGACATCGCAACATCATCCGCATGATCGGTACCTATCTAGATGAGTTTCCCGAGTGCATGGTATTAGAGTACATCAACTCCGGTACGGCACTTAGTAAAATCCTCAAGCTAGGTTCCAGACCTTTATTTGAAGTCATCCATCACGTCACCAAAGTAGGCGATGCGCTACATTATCTTCACAGTAAAGGCATCGTACATGGCAAGATCACCCCTTCCAAGATATTGGTGGACCTGGAACAACAGCCCATGATTTCGCCCTTTGAGTTATTCAGTACCAGCTACGATCATTATGGCTTGGACAAACTCATGGATGACCTGACCTATGACAGTCCCGAAGAATTGGCGAGGGAGTTGCCACACGAAAAATCCGATCAATTTTCGCTTGCTTTGGTCGCTTATGAACTACTCACAGGAAAGCCCTTATTTTGCGGGGAAAGTTTGCATGAATTATTCACATGTAGAGGAGATTTCTTCCATAACAAGGCCCATCGTAAAAGGATCATCCAGTCCATTCCTGCTCCACGCAAAATCCAGTTGACACTTGATAAAATGCTATCGCATAGACCTGTAGATCGCTTCCCGAGTATTGAAGAAGCCTTGAAGCCATTTTACAGTATAGAGTTGGCACTACCTCAAGCTACCCAGACAGCAAGAGCCAGTTATAACCGCAGTTGTGCACGAAACAACCAGCTCATTCAGTCATTTTATGATCGTTTGTTTGAAGCGCATCCCGAGATGAAGCCTTACTTTGATAATCCCAGCATGCCTCCTAGACGCCGCATGCGGTTGGTGCGAAGCGCGATTCCGTTGATGCTTGCCTCTGACCACAATGAGCATTACCTGACCCACATCTTGGGGCATTCTGCACACAAAGGCCTAGAATCTATCCAATTTGAGCAATTCATCGACATGATCATTTCCACCATACAGCTCAATGACTATATGTGGAATGACGATATCGCCGACGCTTGGCAAGAAATCAAGCAGAAGGTGATGGGACATGTGGAAAAAAGACAGTGACAGGTATCATTTTTCGTATTTCATTTCTCACATGCCGTCCCCTTTATTACTTCTGATCCTCTAGGACAGAGTTATACTTAGTCTGATTGGTTGGATCTACATCAGCCATGATGTTGACGAACTCCTTTTTATCATTCAGAGGCGCTTCTTGGAAGACCTTCACAAGTTCGGCGTTTTTGGCGTCGAGAAACATCCTGACGATATAAAGACGTGCACCCAGACGGTTGAGACGTTGTAGCTCTCGCAGGCTTTCGAGTATGGCTTTGCGCCCACGGACAGGATTGACGACCATTTGGTCTATCCCTTGGCGGTGGTATTTGTAAATGATCTGCTGAAAGGGTCGATACGTATTGTTCAGCAAAGCATCAGTCAGCCAAAAGCGATTTTTTCGATTGTTTTCACTGGATTTCCAGCCTGACTCCGTAGCCACCCCATTGGCGAGGTTGACGATGTCACGTGCTTGCTGGAAGTAGGGCACACCTCCCAGCGGCCCAAAGCTGGCGTAATCAAAACCCAAAATCAGGAATGCATAGAAATTGAGCATCGCCGTGAGATTGTCCGTATAGGTATTCTCGGCGTAGTTCAAACTCTGATAAGGGACGTAATTAAAGTTGAAATCATCGTCTCGATAAAAGAGCGAAATAGACTCGTAGGTAGAATTGTAGGCAGGGCGATACACTTGTAGTGTCGCACGACAGATAAACCGGTCGGAGGAAGGACGCTGACGAATCAGAATGGCCATATTGACACGAATTCGCTCAAAGCCCTCATATTTGTCTGTCGTAAAAGCCGTCGTATTGAAATAATTGCGAATGTTATCCTCCAAATCCTGGTAGACATTCTGGTCATTGGTTGCCCCTTGTGCATTGACCGTGACATTGACAAGAAGCTCCTGCGCTTGGGTGCTCAGGAGTAAGAAGAGAGAAATGAAGGTAGAAACGAAATACTTCATGTTTATGGATTTATTGGCTTCCAATGCGCCAAAATTTGCTTAAAAATTTCAGTTGCGACGGCTGATTTCGACATCAGGGGATGCTCCGTGATCGCCCCATTGCGCTCGATGAGGGTGACTTTATTGGTATCATGTCCAAAACCCGCACCCTTGTCTCTCAACGAATTGAGAACGATGAGGTCCAGATTTTTCTTTTCTAGCTTTCGCTGGGCGTTCTCGATCCCATTTTCTGTTTCCATCGCAAAGCCCACCAAAAACTGATGTGCTTGTTTGGTCTCACCGACGGATTTCAATATATCTTTTGTGCGGATCAATTCAAGGGATAAATCGTCCCCCTTCTTTTTGATCTTTTGATGGGCTACTTGGGCCGGTGTGTAGTCGGCAACCGCCGCAGACATGATGATGATCTGTTGTTGGGCTGCTACGGCATGCACGGCTTCGTACATATCTTGTGCGGTGCTTACATCCACTCGCTCGACTTGAGCAGGCGTCGCGAGTTGGGTGGGCCCTGATACCAGGGTGACTTTGGCACCAAGACTCGCCGCTTGTGCTGCCAAGGCATAGCCCATCTTCCCTGAAGAGTGATTGGTGATGAAGCGTACAGGATCTAAAGGTTCGCGTGTGGGACCTGCGGTAATCAGGACCGACTGCCCTTGAAGGGGCTGATAAGCCATACGAGCAAAATGATCCTTGATCTCGCCAACGATTTCCTCTGGCTCTAGCAGTCTTCCAGGTCCGATCAGGCCACTGGCCAGAAATCCAGAACCTACAGGCAGCGGAATCACGCCATCTTCCGCAAGGGAGTGCAGATTGGCCGCTGTACGCGGATGGATATACATGTCGGCATCCATAGCGGGTGCCACCATCACGGGACAGCGTGCGGCGAGATAAACAGCTAAGAGGGCATTGTCGCAGATACCGTGGCTCATTTTTGCCAGCGTATTGGCTGTGGCAGGCGCGACAATCATTAGATCTGCCCAAGTACCCAACGCCACGTGGTCAGACCAGCCACCTTCCCAGAGATCGCTCAAGACTTCCCCATTTGTAAGCGCCGAAAAACTCAGTTCCCCAACGAACTTAGAGACAGCAGGCGTCAGCACCACTTTTACCTCAGCTCCTTCTTTTTGGAGGAGACGAAGGAGCAAAATCGCCTTGTAAGCTGCAATGCTACCCGAAACACCTAATATGATTTTTTTCCCCGAAAGCATATCATAAGATTATTGAAGAGAGACTTTGAGAGCCGATCCCGAAAGGAATTTCGCTTCTCATAGTCTATTTTAGATATGATGTCCCCCTTTTTCACACCAAAAAAGCGAACCCTGCAAAAGGCTCGCTTCCATGATATTTTCCTCAGAAAGTAAATACATTACTGACTGATACTTGACTATTCTTCGCTACTTCCTTCGAAAGTTTCCCCTGTGTTGGGATCTTTCCAGTATACCTTTTCTTCCATAAACTCTTCCAGCGCGATCTGCGTGGACTTGGGCTTACGCTCATAGAAACGGCTAATCTCAATCTGCTCTTTATTTTCCATCACTTCTTCCAAGTTGTCATAAGCAGGCGCAAACTCAGCCAGCTTCTGCGTCAACTCATCTTTTACTTCGAGTGTCAGCTGATTGGCGCGCTTAGTTACGAGCATCAAGGATCTGTACAAGTTGCCAGAATACTCGGCGAACTTGCGTGTGTCGATGGGGAGAAAATCGTTATCTCTCATATGTATTGACTACGGAATTTATGTAGAGAAACGCAACACCCAAATGAATGTTGCGATAAGTATGCAAATATGGGGGATTTTCCCTTAGGAATCAATCTTCTTTCGTACCCTCGAAAGATCTAGCCTGCATTTGCTGCATTCAGCTTGCCGAGGGAGCGCTTAGCTTTGATGTATAGATTCTCCGCTTCTTTCAGATAGGTCGATTGCGGATAGCGGTCGATGAACCGATTGTAATAATCAATGGCGTCAAGATAGCGGTTCTTTTTCCGTCGCTCTGTACTTTGCTCTGCTAGTGCAACAGCAGATTTGAACAGGAACAACTCAGCTTCCTCACGATAGCGCGAATCGGGAAATTTTTCCAATGTCACCTTGAAGCTGGTCACTGCTGCCTTGTAGTTGCCAATATTAAAGTACAGGCGAGAGATTTCCAGATCCTTTTTGGCCAGTCGTTCTCGCAACTCGTAGAGTCTGCCTTGCGCCTCATCCGCTTGCTCCACATAAGGATAGGTATCCATGAACAGTTGGAACTGATTGATGGCTTTTTTGGTGAATGTCTGGTCTAGGTAGTGGGGAGCAGATTCGCGATAGTAAGATTCTGCCACCATGTAGACACACTCAGGTGTGCGGGGATCAGCAGGATACAAACGTGCGTACTGCTCAAAGTAATAAGCAGCGACGGTGTAGAAACCGTACTTGAACTTGGCCTGCGCATAATAATAGGCAATTTCTTTTGCGCGGTCAGATCCTCTGTAAGCTGCTTGCAACTCTTCGAAGAGGATAGACGCCTTCTCGTAATCGCCTCTCTTGTAGAAGTAAAAGGCCGCTGAATCCTTTTCGGAGATAGAGCCTTTTCTCGTATATGTATTGTACTGACGGAGTTCGGGAGAGCAGGCACTCAACACCCACAATCCAGCAATGGCCAGTAATATTATCCAACCTGATCTCTTCATATCTGGCAAAACTAACAAATAAAATCGTTCCTTCGCGTTGATTTTTTCTAATTTAGCGTGTCCCATACATCTTTTGGGACGCCTTGCTGACACATTAGGTTGCATGAAGATCGTAGACCGTTATATCATCCGTCAATACATCCTGACCTACTTCTTTATTTTGGGTCTGGTACTGGCCATTTGTGTCATGGTAGACTTTGTAGAGAAGATCGACGACTTTCTCGACAAGAATCCGCCTTTGACGGAAATTGTCTTTGACTACTATGCCAACTTCATCCCGTACTTTGGCAATCTACTGACCCCTATCTGCATCTTCCTGGCGGTGATCTTCTTCACCTCTCGGATGGCTTCTCGCACGGAGCTCATTCCCATTTTGAGTACAGGCGTTAGTTTTTATCGACTGTTGGCTCCCTATCTTGTCGCTTCATTTCTGATGGGGGGACTCTCCTACTACCTCAAGTCTTTTGTCATTCCTACGTCTACTGCTTCACGTTTAGAGTTCGAATATAAGTATTTGAATAAACGGAGAGTGTCCCGTTCGAAAGACATACACAAAAAGGTAGCGGAGGACACCTACATCTACATGAGCTACTTCAATGAGCGCAACAATTCGGGCAATAACTTCGGATTAGAACGCATCGTAGATGGTGAGATTGTCTCCAAAGTGCGCGCGAAGAAGATCTCATGGGTCGATTCGACGCAGAGTTGGCGATTGGATCGGGTGCAGATCCGCGAGTTGCGCGGCAAGCGTGAGTATATGCGCACCCTCAATGTCATGGACACCACCTTCCTACTCACACCTGACGACATTTTCATCAAGGAGCAGTTGGCGGAGAGCATGACCTATCCTGACTTGGTGGAGTTCATACGGCTAGAGGAGATGCGGGGTTCTGACATCCTCAATACCTTGTATATCGAGCGACATCGGCGTTTTTCTGATCCTACAGCGGTCATCATCTTGACCTTATTGGGATATGCAATGGCTTCGCGCAAGCGTCGGGGTGGGATTGCCTTGCAGATTGGTTTGGGCATGCTGCTGTGCTTCTTTTACATCGTCTTGCTATTTGCGGGGCAGGTCTTTGTGGGGGATAGCTTCCCTCCTTGGCAGGCTGTTTGGTTCCCCAACATCTTATTCTTCCCCCTGGCAGTCTGGCTACTGATTCAGGCTCCGAAGTGATTTTTCATTTTTACTCCCGAACCTAAAGATCGGGACTAGGCGAGCCATAGAACTGGCCCCCTTCAGTTTGTAACTGAAGCTACGTATTTGTTCCAGATACAATCTGGAGGAGGCAGTATTTCACTTTTTTATTTGGGTAGATACTTTAGATTCCAATAGATTCTCTCCAAGTCTTCACTCCTAAGCCTTCCACAAAATCATCCCTAGTCCTCACTAATTTTCAAAAAGGGATAGATTCTCTTTGCACGACAAAAAAACAGGTGATATATTTGTCATCCTTTCAGGAGCTATTAGCTCAGTTGGTTTAGAGCGCTGCCTTGACAGGGCAGAGGTCACTGGTTCGAATCCAGTATGGCTCACAATACACCTAACCACTTCTCAAATTTGAGAGGTGGTTTTTTTGTGTCAATTCGCCCCATATATCAGACAGCTATATGCCGGGGATCTGCCATGCTTTGCTGACCGTTTTCCTAGTAAATAGCTTTTCTACATAAAAGGAAAGGTTCTGCCTTATCGCAAGAACAAGTTGAAGGAGTTTGCCCGTCTTTTTAGGCTAGATTTCCACGTAGAGAAGACTGTGAATGAAAATTGACGGAGTAGAGATTTAGCCTCACATAAATTAAAGCGCACCTTTGATAGACTGTAAGATACGTTGGGGAGGATAATAGACATGCGTATACCTATATAACACGCAATAGGAATCTGTGTGTATGTCCATTTTAGGAGGGTTAGTAGGTCTTTATGTGCGTCAGAGATGGTTTT
>JBCBFT010000007.1:0-109097 GCA_038527485.1 Bacteroidota bacterium | reverse complement strand
CTGACATACCCCCAATCCTTCCTTCGGAGAGGTCCGTCGGCTTTTGGTCGGGATGATATTTTCCTGAAAGGAAGCCGCCCCCCAAGGGTCCCCATGGACATAGACCCAGGCCTTCGCTTTCCAGCAGATCTATAAATTCATACTCAATGTCTCGTTTGACGAGGGAATACTGATACTGAGCCGCCACAAAGGATACATGGCCACGCATCTCAGCTACACCCTGCGCTTTCATGACTTGCCAAGCCTTGAAGTTGGAGACCCCGATGTATCGAACCTTTCCCTGACGGACGACATCATCTAAACTCCGCATCATCTCCTCCACTGGTGTGTAAGGGTCCCAGCAGTGGATATACAGCAAGTCGATATAATCGGTTTGGAGGCGCTTGAGGCTACCTTCCAGCGTCTGGATAAGATTCCAACGCGAGGCCCCGAAGTTGTTAGGTCCCTGCACGAGGGGGAAGTTGTACTTCGTGGCTAGGATGACATGCTGCCTTCTATCTGCGAGGGCTTTGGCTGTGATCTCTTCCGATCTCCCCCCTGCATAGGCATTCGCTGTGTCTACATGGTTCCCTCCTGCGTCTAGATACTGATGGATCATCTTGATGGCGACGTCTTCAGATGTACCTCTGCCTTCGGTTTCTCCAAAAATCATTGTTCCCAGGCACAAATCGCTCACGAAGATGCCTGATTTTCCTAGTTGTTGAAATTTCATTTATAAAGGATGCTGATTATAGATGGATCTTTATGCTCATACAATATGCATATTAACCCCAAAAAACCATCTTCAGCGTCTACTGAGCTACACAAAAGGGAAATAAATAGCGTCTATTCTATAACTTAGACTCTGTTTGGAACAATAAAAATCTAGCTAAAAGGCAGAGAGGTTAGGTTCTGACGAAAGCTATTTTGTGAGATTTAGAGGGCTAAATCGATCAAAATAGATGAAGTTCAGGTTCTGAAAGCACAAACTTTTCACAGATTTGAAGTTTCAAACAGGGGCTTAATTCGAAAGCCAACTTTCTAAAGAATCAATGAATAGTGGGGGTTGTCCTTCAGGGCCTGCTTGCATCAAATTGATCTGAAAAGTGTCGGTCTGTATAAAGGGACGGATGAAACGTAGGGTCTCCTTTAACTGGGTCATCCGAATGACATCGATGCGGATGAAGTCGCCTTTCTTTAGATATAAACCTTGGAAATACGTATCACGCTGAACCTTGATCAGATACTCATCCAAAAATCGGAAAGCGTAGGGGTCGTCAAATAACGCGCGCCGCACACTGGGGAGAATCACCATGGGTTCGTTGTTTCGGATGACCAAGCCCCAATTTCCAGAAGGAATCGCCACCTCAATGGGAAGAGCGTACTGAGAGAAGCCCATCAAATAAGGCTGAATCAAATCTGTAGAAATGATGCTCTCTTTTTCGCTGATGACTTGCAAACTCAACTGATCATACAGATTCAATACGGCAAAATCTGCTGGCGGGACACCTGTCTCATTTCCGAAGCGGAGATAGTGAAGCGGTAGTACGATTCCCACCCTTACATCTAGCTTCGCTCGTAGCTCCTCAATCAAATAGGAAAGCGCAGGAAAATTGCCCGAATGCCAACTGATCTGTAGCAGGATTTCTTGTAGTTTTTCCTTTTGGGTAAGCGACTGTATGCGCAGCACCATCTGTTCGATCAGTTGATCCTGGTCTTCAGGTGTCAAACGATCCAGCATGCGCTCCGTACCACTGATCACTGGTACACAGACGTAGTGAGGCGGAAACACATCGTAATTGATTTTCTGGCTCTTCAAAGGGACGGGAGCCTCTTGACGCCAGTCCCAATCGATCTGAAAAAGAGGGAGGTACACTTTTTGAAGCTGCTGGCCAGATTTTAGCAATTCTCGTTCCTGTGCATTGGGTTTACGACTTTCCTGTGAAAAGTATCCATACTGATAGTGATGGACAGGGGCTTCACAAGCTATTCCTAACCACATCACCAGACAAAGAAGCCAACTGCTCCCCCAACGCATTCGATTCTTATATGACAACAACCTATTTTCCAATAATTCCTTCAGCTATTTCTCTTTTTCCTATGGTACGGAAGCGCAAATGTTCATCCGCCTGGATTTATTCTCGCCCAATATAGAAGTCCAGCCTTGACTAGCCAATGTATCCTACATTTGAGGCCAAAATTCATCTGTCAATGGTTATTCCTACCTCTAAAAGGGTTTGGTTGCGCGTAGCATCTCGCGTTTTCCTGGAGGGCCAGGGATCTTAGCTACATCAAAACCTGCCGCCATTAGTGCCCGTCTCACATCTCCCTTGGCAGAGTAAGTGGTAAAGATGGCTCCTGACCGACACAAGTCAAAGATTTTCTTCATGACCTCAGGTGTCCATAGCTCGGGCTGAGAACTGGGCGCAAAAGCATCAAAGTAGACCACATCTATTTCCTGCTCCTCTTCATAACTCAGCAGATCTACTTCTTGCTTTCTGAGAAAAAATCCCTCCTCTATTTCCACATACTCTCCCCACTTCGCCTCATGCAATTCCTGTAACCAAACGGAAGCTTTGGGATGTCCCGTAGCCTCTCCATAGTTTAAAGTACTCCATTGCGCTTCTTGTAGTGGGTACAACTCCAAACTCGTATAGTATATCGGACGTGCTTCTCGATGTGCCAATGTCAAGAGTGCATTGAGGCCCGTACCGAATCCCATCTCAAATATATGCAGAGGAGTTGCTCCAGCCTCCACATGGCGAAGCCCTGCTTCAATGAAGACATGGAGAGACTCCGTCAGCGCACCATGTACGGAGTGATAGTGCTCATCAAAATCGGGTGCCCACAAGGTCGACGAACCGTCCTTGCTCAGTGTATGATTTACCCGTGCCACCTTTGAAGATTGTTGATCCATTGTTTATGATTGAATGTCTGGGCCGCCTGCTTCTGGCATACTTTCGATGTAAACAGAAGTAGAAGGAAAAGCAAAGTTGACGCCTTTTTCTTCAGCTAAACGCATAACAGCTAAGAATACTTCCTGCCTCGCCTTGAGCCACGCCCCATAATCCTGTGTCTCATAAATGGCAGCAAAGAAAATATTTAAAGACGAGTCAGCCATTTCATGAAACTGCACAGTCACACTGTCTGTTCGAACCAATTCATGATCTGTCGCGATTTTTTTCACCCCATCTACAAAAGCTTCCAATATATCAGGAGAGGTATCATAGGTAACACCTAGGCTTGTCGCGTATCGCCTGTACGTGCGGACCCCATGATTGGTGATGATCATATCTACGAGTTTTCCATTGGGGACGGTGATCTGTGCTCCGTCCAATGCACGCACCCGCGAGGATCGTACCCCGACTTCGACGACGACTCCCGAGAAATTGGAGGTTTCGATGAAATCTCCGACGACAAAAGGACGATCTGAGAAAATGGTCAGTGACCCGATGAAATTCCGTACAGTCTCTTGAGCAGCAAGTGCCACAGCCAAACCACCGATGGATACCCCAGCAAGAAGTGCCGTCACATTTACCCCAAAGCCCTGAAGGACAAAGAGCAAACCAAAGGTCACCACAACCAGCTTAGCTGCGCGCGCAATGAGTGGTACGGCCTGATCGTCCATCATCGAATCGGTTTTACCTGCGAGCTTCAGAAAAAGATCCGCCACCAAGTCTATCAGTCGATAGAAGACAATCACACCTACAATCGGAGCGATAACCGTAAGAATCAAGATGAGGTACTTGCTTACAGAGATAGGGAGAATCAATGCAGGAATGAATACTTCCCTCAACAACCATGTGATCAGATATAAGCTAAGTGGTTGTGTGACAGGATGCACCAACTTGGGATTGAGGGCAGTATATTCTTTGATCCAAGGGACTACGCGTGTAGTCAACTTGTCAAAGGCCCACATCAATACCCTGTAGATCAACCATGAGAAGAAACCAATAAGGATCAGACCTAGATATTGCCATATCTGTACGCCCAAGATTCGCCCTCTGGTAAATCCTGGTAAAATATCTTGCAGCAAAGCGGCAAATGAAGGCACGACGCGCTTATGTATCTTCTCGATTTCTGCTACGGATTCTGGTGCATACCGCCACTTTCCGTCTTTGGGGTTTCGTTTGACAAAAAGCTCAGGATATGGCTCAGGAGCTACCTGGTAGATGGCAATCTGCCTAATAGAATCCACGTAATCGGCATTATCTGGAATCAGTGCAGTCTTAATTTCCGTTCCCTTGGCATCGAAGATCTGTTTGAGTTTCAGGGATAGATCCAATCGCTCGGCTTCTGTAATACCTTCCAGTGATAGTGCTTCCGCTGCCAATGCGGGGTTCTCTTGCCCTTCATCATTATTGAGGTAATAAAGATGTCTCGAAACGGCATTCCTGGGATTATCCAATGGATATGGGGTAGGAAGGGCCATTGAATCGGTCTGGGCCTGGATATCCAACAAACAAAGAGACAAAAGGAATAGGAGAACAGTACGGAAAAAAAGATGCATATTAGGGTTGATTTGTGATTGCGCAAATCTAAGTATTCTTCTTACAGAATGATAGCACACCCTATTAAAACCCTGTGATCATGAAACTCCTACGAAAGTGGCTTTTTCGGCCCCTCTTGATACTCCTCGCACTCATATTGATGTATTGTCTGACAGGTGCTATTCTTGGTTTAATTCCAGCAAACCATGACTTTGAAGAAGATCCTGACGGAATCGAAATCGCCATATACACGACAGGCATCCATCTGGATGTGGTGCTCCCCATTGAGAATGAAGTATTTGATTGGCATACTATTTTGGATGCTACCCAGTATGACAATGCCCATCTAGGCAACTACCTTGCTTTTGGTTGGGGAGACAGCGCCTTTTATATCACGACGCCTACCTGGGGTGATCTCAGTGCCTCTGTCACGCTGGCTTCGCTCTTTCTACCGACCGCTTCTGCTATGCACACCATCTCCTTCGATACACCTCCTGTAAATAAGATCAAGTATACCACCCTCAAAGTTTCTCCTGAACAATATCAATCCCTCGTCCGCTATCTCGTCGAAACGCTAAGACTCGATGCCGATGGCAGAAGTATACACATCAACTGCTGCAAAGACCACCACGCAGGCAATGACGGCTTCATAGAGGCAGGTTATACCTATCATGTGTTCTATACTTGCAACGACTGGCTCAACCGTGGCTTCAAACAAGCTGGACTGCCTGCTGTTTTGTGGACGCCTTTCGACAAATTGATTTTGAGTAGATGGAATGATGTGAAGAATCCTTAATTTCGCAGCCTACGTATAAACTTAATGGTATATTTTTACTTCTGTAGGTAAATGTACAATAGAGATTTAAGTCTATCCGTCTGTCAAGAGTAAGAAGGAAGTATCGCCTCAAGCTGCTATCAATCGTTTTATGTTCAAAAGAAAGCTTAAAAAAGTCGAAATCATCATATTGATTGGGTTCATCAATTGTGCCATTGCTTACCTGGGTATGTGGCTATGGTTCAAAGCCCCAGATCGTGACTTTTTCCTCCCAGAGGATTATACAGGCTGGATCAAAATCAAATACAGCGTCCCCCACGCTCCTGCCCTACCTGAGATCGACGGGGTCCAACAGATTATCATTCCCGATAGTGGCTATCTGGAGACCTCCACGGCCCTCAATGTCGGCTGGCGGAAAGACCGATTCTTCTGGAGAGAGGGAGACAAGGCAGAGATTGAGCCGTTTTTCACTGAAGGAGAGGAATCTTATCGATATGTGAGTGATCATCAGTCTTACTCTGTCTTTCACGAAAACATCATTAAGTCCCTTACACCAGGAACCGATACCCTACTCGCTGACGAGACAGAAATCGAATTGGATCTTACCAACCGCCTGAACTACCAGCCTGGGAAAAAGAGTTTAGAGTACTTTTATCTTTCGGCAGAACCTCGAAAGCTTGCTTTTATCCCTCCTCCTCTCGTGGACTCCGAGGCATTGAAATCTGTGGAAGATCGAATGGTACGGACGAAGTAAATAAAGCGTAAGATAATTTTTAAGTGATGGCTTGCCCGATCCCAGTCTCTAAGTTCAAGATCGTCCCGTACGTACATCTTCCTACTAAGCACAGAAGTGGCGCCCTTCAGTTTGTAACTGAAGCGTAATCTATGCTCCAGATACAATTTAGAGGAAGCAGATACCTATTGAATCTATCGCCGCCCCGATTTTTGAGTCTGGGATTGCCCTAGCCCATACCAGCATATTATTCCCTAAAGAATCCATCCATCTCCTTCGATCATTCTCCCGATAAAAATCTATGGATTTCAGTATTTCTTTAATAAAATGTTAGCGTTTGTTCTTATACATTGAGACAATGCAAATAACTATCCATCAGGGGATAAGAACATATTTTTCTTTTTTTGAAAAAGAGTCTTACTTCGAAAAAACAAAGCATAAATTCCTGTGTTTTTTATGGCACATACGCATATATTGCGGAGAGGAGAAGGTAAAAAATCATCTTTTCTGGGGAATGGGAGGCGATTTCATCAAGAAATAATAGGTCTTGATCTTTGCTGATCACTTTTCCGCCAATGTCCATGAACTAACTATAAATCACTTTATTTTCTCAGATAAAAATCGCTGCAGATGGAAAAGGAAACGGTTGCGCCACCCATTGATTTCACGAACACAGAACTCGCTTTTCAGGCCATGTCCAATGCCAAGCTCAGCAGGACCTATTGGATGTTTCGAATGATAGACAACCCCTTCCTCACGAAGGTCGGTCCTAAGATGCTGACCTGGGCGTTTCAGATCGGTCTGCCTGTGAAGGGAGTCGTCAAGAATACGATATTTGAATTATTTGTGGGGGGAGAATCTCTTACGGATACTGCGCGTACGTCTGCTTATTTGAAAAAATTTGGGGTCCATACCATCATGGACTATTCGGTAGAGGGAGAGAAAAATGAAAAGGGATACGAAGCAACCAAAGAAGAAATCCTTCGCACCATCGACCATGGGCATGCACATGAAGAGGTCGCTTTCAGCGCCCTCAAAATGACGGGGCTGGCTAGCTTCCCCATCATGGAGAAACTACACCTGGGAGAGTCCCTCTCGCCCAACGAGCAAGAAGCTTGGGATCGTGTGATCCTCCGCCTTCAGACCATTGCCGAAGCCGCGTCAGCCAAAGAGACGCCCATCTTTGTAGATGCAGAAGAAACGTGGATACAAGATCCCATAGATCGACTGGTGGAAGACCTCATGGAAAGATACAACCAGGCTGCCCCTATTGTCTGGCAAACGATCCAACTGTACAGATGGGATCGTCTAGCCTATCTCAAGAAGCTCATTCAAGACAGCAAAGAGAAAGGATACATCTTGGCGGTAAAGCTGGTTCGCGGTGCCTATCTAGAGAAAGAATCCAGAAGAGCCGAGGAGAAGGGCTACAAAGACCCTATGCAGCCCAGCAAAGCAGCTACAGACAGGGACTACGATGCCGCTTTGGCACTGTGTATAGAGAATATAGAGCATGTAGCAGTCTGCGCTGGCACGCACAACGACGCCAGTAGCCTCCACCTCACAGAGTTGATGAGACAAAAGGGCCTAGAGCCACAAGATACCCGAATATGGTTTGCACAACTGCTGGGTATGTCCGACAACATCTCCTTCAACCTCGCCCATGCTGGCTACAATGTAGCCAAATACCTACCCTACGGTCCCGTAAAAGCTGTCATGCCCTATTTGATGCGCCGTGCAGAAGAAAACACCTCGATCGCAGGTCAGTCTAGCCGGGAGGTTCGCCTACTGGCAGAAGAGGTGAAGCGGAGGAAAGTGTGATGAAGAAGACAGATGATCGCAAGTGCGCTCCCTCCATCCATATGAAAATAAAAACATCCTGTAGCATCGTTCACTACAGGATGTTCTTTTATCTTGTCTGTACAAAATTAGTCTCCCTCATATCCACAGATTGACTGGGCTTTTTCTAGCGCATCCTCCCTTTCCTCTCCTTCGATCTCATATATGAGTGCCTTTCTCAAAGACTCACAGCCTTTATTTGTTAATCCTTGATCTAGATAGATCAACCCTTGAATATAATGCGCTTGGGCGTTCAAGACATTGATAGACAATGTCTCCCCTAGCTCCATAGTCGCCTTGTCATATTGCTTCTGCTGGAGGTAGCACCAGCCCTTACGATTGTGCGCGGCCAGCAAGATAGGCGTCATTTCTGTCTTGTGTACAACTTCACTGAAATCGGCGATGGCTTCGTCATACTGTCCCAACTCCGAGCGGTAATACGCGCGTGAGTATCGCAGGAGGATATTTTCAGGGTCACATTCGATCAATCCTGTGTAGGCATTCACTACAGCTTCCTTATCATCTTCTCCTAATGCGATGTCTGCCAGCAATTGGTAAGCTGTACATGCATTTTCCTCATCATTTTCGGTTACCCATCGGAGGTCTGTTTTAGCGGCTGTCATGTTGGAGTCGAGCAACTGGATGTAGCCTCTTTCTAGATAGATGCTAGGCACGATCTTGGCGACGGTACTATCTGCTGCTTTCATCTCAGTGGCGAATGCAAGTGCATCGGTGTAGTCTTGCACAGCTTGCGCTGGAGCCTCTTCTTGGCTGTAGACATTGGCACGGTAGTAAGTCGCAAAGAATAAATATTTAAAAAAGGTGGGATCTTTCTTCTTATTCTTACGAGGATTGAACACCAAACTCTCGCCAAGATCTGAACGCGCCTTTTCCCAGTCACCCTTACGCATGTAGAGTAGCCCACGACGATACCACAACTGATAGTTCTCCTGATCTCCTGTCAAACTATCCGTGATCGCATCAATCTGACTCTCGATCTCAGCTAGGGTCTCTCCCGTCAGTTTGAAGCGGAAGGGAAGATTCACCCAGAAGTTGATGGGCTTGTCGCCTGCCACAGCAGGATTAAAGCGAAGATTGGACAGCTTTTCTGCTACAGCAAAGGTGAGGGAAGGGTCTGGATCAGAGATCATAATATGCTTGATGTATCGACCTGTACTGTCTACCAACACACGTGCGACAACCGTTCCTTCTATACCTTTCGAGCGTGCGTCCTCTGGGTATCCGATAGAAGACTGAACTTCTGCCAAGTTGAGGGGTTCGGGTTCTTTATCAGCAAAAATGAACTGATTGGCATCTGGATAGGTCTGTGCAAACCCCACAACAGGAAGATACAAGATCATTCCTATCCATATTCTCCACAAAATACGATGACTCATGTCTCACTCTGATTTAATACATGCGAAGGAAAGCTATGGATAGCTTGTTTGATGCGCTCTCAATCTCCATTTACAGCTTCTCCGCGTGATTCTTTGATTAGGTGTAAGTTAAATGAAAAGGGAAGCACTTAGGCATCCTATTCCTACTGATATATCTAGAAAAAACTATAAAAAGATGCCTATCTAACAGAAAAAACGAGATGATTTTTATCTGCTAATACGATCTATTCTCCTTCTCCTACGGGTTCTTGTGTCGTGCTGATGTAGGCGTTTTTCAAGGCATCTTGCCACTCTAAGAAGATGGGTTTCTCGTTGCGTAGGATGTCGATGATCGTCGACAATTGGTCGCTGGGGAGGGCCATGCGAATCAGCTCGCCTGATTCATCTTCGGGAAGCGTCGTCTTGGGATCAAAAAAGTCTATGACACCTACAAGCTTATTTTTATCATCAAAGAGGTGGATCTGTGCACGGATCTTGTGCCCTTCTCCTTTAGGACCTCCATGAACTCTTACCGCATAATGTTTTACTTCTGGCATGTTGCTAATTTTTCCCAAATGTTATGATTATTCCTGAAGGCACAAAAAAAGGCTGATGTTCGCATCAGCCTATATACAAATTATTTCATTTATCTTAGTTATTCTTGCGCTCCGCTTCGACGAGGTTCATGAAATCGGTCGCGTCCATCTCTGTGACCTCAGGTCCGATCTCCTCTTCGAGTGCCGTGAGTACCTTCTCAGACAATACCTGACGGAAGATCCCTTGCATAGAGTTTTGATCTTGCTTCATATACTCCATATAAGACTTCAGAAGCGCTTCGTCTGGTTCACCTCCCATCTGCATGGTGAGATTACCCAGTAGATTTTGCTTGAGACGGTCATCAATCTCGTCATCGTTTACTTTGACATCGTACTTTTTGATCAGTTTTCCTTCGACCAAAGTCCATGTCAAGGAGCGCTTGAAATCTGGATATTCATTTTCAATGTCCTCTTCTGTCTTATTCTCATTGGTTTTCACCAACCAGTTCTTCAAAAAAGTATCTGGGAGCTCGAGGTCATGCGCATCAATCACCCTGTCTGTCAGCTTATTGTGAAAATACACACGGGCATTCTTCTCCAGATTTCCGAGTACGCTTTCGGACAGACGTGTTTTAAAGTCTTCTTCTGTCAATGGTTCTTCGCCTACCTCCCACTTGAGGGATTCGGCTACCTTTCCATAAAGCTCCTCATTGACTTCTGCTTTTACTACACGGTTGACACGCTTGATCTCATATTTGCTCGGCTTTTCCAGCAACTCGGTAGCTTGCTCTACATCGATAAACAACAAATCTGCTAAGGCTTGTGGCTCAGTTGCGATGAGTTTGTAGTCTACTTCGACTTTATCCCCTACACTCTTTCCTTCTAGAGGAGCAAAGATCGCTTCGTTTTCGAGTCGATTGGGATTAAGTGGTATGTAGACTCCCTTGTCGTCGTTTTCTGTCTCAGCTCCTTCCTCCGTTTCTTCTGCTGCGGGTGCAGGTATCGCCTCTGCTCCTTCTTCCTCAAAAGTTGCTTGACCAAATACAATGTCGCCTTTTGCTACATCTTCTGGCGTACTTGACTCACCAAAACGATCTTGATAGATCCCAATCTCCTTTTCAAGGAAAGCGTCATCCACTTTGACTTGGTAGCGCGGGGGAAGATCCGCAAACTCTGTTGTAGCTTCAAACTCAGGAGCCAGTCCTACTTCAAATACAAATGTGAGATCGCTTTGAAAAGATAGATCAAAATCTTCCTCTTTCATCTGACTTTGGGGAACAGGATCACCCAATACATCTAGCTCCTCTTCGTTGATGTAATCGTATAGATTTTGGGAAACCATCTGATTGATTTCTTCAATCATGATAGAAGTTCCCACCATCTTTTTCAATACACCGAGAGGAATTTTTCCTTTTCTAAACCCTGGAAGGGTAATCTGCTTTCCGTATTCCTTGATCTTTGCCGTAACTTTGTCTTTATAGTCGGCAGGTTCTAGCGTAAAGGTTAAGTCTGCTGTGAGATTTTCCTTATGTTGTAGAGAAATATTCAAGACACTACAGATTTGAAATGTTGATAAAAAGAATGCTTCCTGAAGTAGGAAGCACTTATATTTTGTGCCTCATCTATATTTTGAGGCTTGCATGTAAGAGTGCGGATGAAGGGACTCGAACCCCCACGCCTTGCGGCACAAGATCCTAAATCTAGCGTGTCTACCAATTTCACCACATCCGCATGTACAAAAGAGCTGTTTGTTTTGGGTTTGCAAATATAGATGTTTTTTTCTTTTATGAAAACACAATAGACAAATAGTTTGATTTTTCTTTTTCCTTGCCTAACCCAAGGCTCGCTACTACGTATTTCAAACATTCTGACACCTTCATCCTCAGGGATCTATGGAATTAACAGCCGTACAAGAGAAACAATACCAAAAAGAAATAGATCGCGTCTTCAAAAGTCTCATGCGCCAACTCCGAAATCTCAGTCGGCAAGACAAGCGCATGGTCACAAAAGCTTTTGAGTTCGCACGGGAAGCCCACAAGGATACAAGACGCAAATCGGGTGAGCCTTATATCTTGCATCCCCTAGCCGTAGCGACCATCATCGTCAAGGAGATGGGACTCAAGGATGCAGTAGCTACAGCCTGTGCCCTGATCCATGATGTAGTGGAAGATACAGATATTGAACTCTCCGACATCAAGCGTCAGTTTGGTCCCAAAATCATGGAGATCACCAATGGGCTGACCAAGATAGCCAGTTCTGAAGTCAAGAGCGAGTTCGTCTCTCTACAAGCAGAGACCTTCCGCAAGATCCTGCTGACCATCTCGGATGACGTACGTGTGATCCTGATCAAGTTGGCAGATCGTCTCCATAATATGCGTACACTGGGTGCGATGAGGCAAGAGAAAGTCCTGAAAATCGCCTCAGAGACCATGTATATCTATGCGCCGCTGGCCCACCGTCTCGGTCTGTACGAGATCAAGACCGAGCTGGAAGATCTCTCGTTTAAGTACAGCGATTCGAAGCAGTACAATGAAATCGCCGAAAAGGTCCAAGCCAGTAAAGAGGAAGCCCAGCTTTACATTCAAAGGTTTATCGAAGATGTACGGAAAGCACTGCGCAGTACAGGACTGAAATACACCGTCAAGAGTCGGTATAAGTCCATTTATTCCGTCTATCAAAAGATGGAAAGAAAGCGCTTACCCTTTGAGGAAATCTACGATCTGTATGCCATTAGGATCATACTTGAGGCACGAGAGGGTAAGGAACGTGAGGATTGCTGGCAGGTATACTCTGTCCTTTCAGGGCTTTATCGTGCCAATCCCAAAAGACTCAGGGACTGGATTACCCATCCCAAGGAAAATGGCTATGAGTCCTTACACACGACCTTGCGAGGCCCTGAGGGACAATGGATTGAGCTTCAGATCCGTACTACCCGCATGGACGAAGTCGCAGAAAAAGGCATCGCCGCTCACTGGATCTACAAGGGAGACAATGAGGAGGAAGCGTTCCTGTCCGAATGGATTGCCCAAATCCGAGAGGTACTCGCCAATCCCAGTTTAAATGCGCTAGAAGCGGTACGCGAATTCAAAGAAAATCTACAGCCCAATGATGTCATCGTTTTCACACCGAAGGGAGAGATGATTCGACTTCCCGTCCACGCGACGGTCCTGGACTTTGCCTTCAAGATCCATACAGATCTAGGAAGTGCCGCAATCGGTGCACGTGTCAACCAAAAGGTCGAAGTCCTCGATCACGAGTTGCGCTCTGGAGATACCGTCGAGGTACTGACATCTCGCAAAGCCAAGCCTACCAAGGAATGGCTTCGCTATGTACGAACGCCACGCGCCAAAGACTACATCAAACACGCCCTGAAAATGCAGCGTAAGGAGGTAGTCGAGCAAGGAAAAGCACTCTTTAATTGGCGGGCTGCGAAGTATGGGGTGGATGAAAATCATCCTGTGATGCGAGAACTACTCGTCTACTTTGTGATTCCCAATGAAGAGGAGTTTTTCTACTTGCTGGGATCACACAAAATTGAAACGCAAAAAATCCAGGAGTTCATTCGTCTCAAAGAAGAAGGGAAGGAGTTCGATACCCAAGAGATGGACCAATGGAAGGACCGTCAGCAGATTTTTCAATCTCGCTTGGAGGATCTAGGGGTCGATCCTGAGACATTGGTTCTTGGAAAAAAAGGCGACATCGACCATTATGTGCTGGGCAAATGCTGCCGACCTGTTCAAGGAGATGAGATCCTAGGTTTTGTTCACGCAGATAAAGTCGTGATTCACCGCACCTCCTGTCCCAAAGCGATTTCCCTTATGTCGAGCTTTGGTTCTCAGATCATCAAGGCCAAATGGGCTGAAGGGCAGTCAGACGTTGAGTTCTTAGTGGCCATCAAGATCGTAGGGGTGGATAAGCAGGGGATGCTAAACGAATTGATCAAAGTAATCTCTATGCGCATGAAGCGCAACATTCGTAGGCTGACAATTGACTCGCACAAAGGCTTGTTTGAAGGCGTTTTTCATGTATTTGTCCAGAATACCGATGAGCTGAAAAGTCTGTTGAAAAAGTTAGAAGATTTGCCCAATGTCTATCGAGCCAACAGGTTTGATGTAGAAGAGGAAAATGAAGAATAAAAAAAAGGGAGGCAGGCGCTTCCCTTTTTCATGCCAGTATGTGTAAGTTTTATCAGGCGTAGTGTGCGACTACGAGTGCGAGCGTAGCGATCAGGCCAAAAGCCATAGAGCCTATGAGTTTGGTACCGCCTAGTTTTTCAAGAATACTGGAACCTGAGCGAGTAGGAGTAGCAGTTTGTAGCATGAATGAACGAGTTAACAGGTAAAATTTTCTATATGATCAGATATTCAGAATATCAAATACTGAGTGATACATCAAATTAGAAAATAAATACCATTCATACCAATTTTTCTACCATTTATACATACTCAGGAACCATTCATGCAAATTGGCTTATATGATGCCGAAGTGTGCAAACACCAAAAGAGCAGTAGGAATAATCCCAAACCCAATGGATATCAGCATCTTATGATTTTTCGACTTAGGCGTAGCTTGTCTTGTGGAGAAAGAGGTCGGAGCAGTTGATACTTGTGTGAAGTTGTTAGGAATAAACATATGGAGAACGTTTTTTTGATTTACCTAAAGGTATCTCCTTACAAGCAGGATCAAGAATCAAAGCGCGCAAAACCCTTACACAATTCCAAAAATCGTAATATATCAATATTCTTTATATTTAGTCAAAAAACCATCATCGCATTCAAACAAACCATAGGACCAATCATGAAAATCCTTTTGATATACAGCCATTTATAAACAAATAGACCAAATATGCAGGTCATTGAGTTTCACTTAAAAAAGTGACATTTCCTTAGTGTACATAACTTCCTGCGTTCACATCTATGGTGCAGCCTGTTGCGTGATCCATCCAACCGCTGAGTAAGAATATGACGGTAGGCGCAAGATCCTTAGGCTGGGTCAGTGTATCCAAAGCCAAATCATCCAATACAAACTGCTCTCCATACACATCGATGAACTGTTGAGCCATATCAGTCTGAATGAATCCAGGCGCTACAACGAAGGACTTGATGCCCTGCTTCCCGTATCCTCTAGCGATAGACCTACTCAATGATACCATCCCTCCCTTAGATGCTGCATAGGCCATATACGCTGTCGTATCACCCCGAAAAGCGGCTCTAGAGGAAATGTGTACCATTCTTCCACCTCCATGCTGTACAAAATGTGGGACCAATTCTCGACAGAGTACAGCCGCCGCCAAGAGGTTTACATGGAGGGTTTGCTGCCATTGATCTACCCACAAATCAAAATCTCCTTCCTCCTCCATTTCAAATGCGATACCTGCATTATTGACCAATCCATCCACCCTTCCATAATGCGTCATGACATCCTGTGCCAACTGTCGAGCTGCACGAGGCTGGGACAAATCTGCTTGGAAAGCCAGGCTTCCATTGCCAATTTCACTTGCCAGTGCTTCGGCTGATTCTTTGCTCCGTCCATAATGTACAGCAACAGTTGCCTGAGTCTGCTTTAGCAGCAACGCAATCCCTTTTCCGATCCCTCTGCTGGCCCCAGTCAGTAAAATGACCTGATCTTGTAAGGATATTTTCATGTTTTAGCGATGAGTGTATTATATTTGCGCGACTATTCTTTCAATATATCGAAAAAAATAATGAAAGCGCTCGTATTCCCTGGACAGGGCTCTCAGTTTCCCGGTATGGGTAAATCCCTTTTCGAGAATTCTGATCTGGCTAAAAGCCTATTTGAGACCGCCAATCAAGTACTCGGTTTTGACATCCAATCTATTATGTTTGAAGGCGCAGAAGCCGATCTGAAACGGACTTCTGTAACACAACCTTCTATCTATATCCACTCTGTCATTGCCGCACAGGTACATCAGTTGGCGGATACTGCGCAAATGGTGGCTGGACATTCTCTGGGTGAGTTTTCTGCCCTTGCGGCAGCTGGCGCACTCTCATTTGAGGATGGCCTGCGTCTAGTGGCTATCCGAGCCAATGCCATGCAAAAGGCGTGTGACAGCCAAGAATCTACCATGGCTGCCATCTTGGGCATGGAGGATCAAGTAGTAGAAGAAATCTGTAAAATCGTCAGCGAGGAAGGCGAAATCGTCGTACCCGCCAACTATAATACGATCGGACAGCTCGTCATCTCTGGTAGCAAGCCAGGTATTACCCGTGCGGTCGCACTGGCGCAAGAAAGAGGGGCACGCCGTGCGCTAGAACTCCCTGTAAATGGGGCCTTCCACTCTCCACTTATGGAGCCTGCGCGTATTGAACTAGCCGAAGGGATCGAGGCTACGCCTTTTGAAGACGCCCGAGTCCCCGTATACCAAAACGTGACCGCCAAGCCTCACACACACAAATCCGCCATCAAAGAGAACATCCTCAAGCAACTGACATCTCCTGTACGTTGGACACATACCATCCAGCAGATGGAACAAGACGGTGCAACAGAATTTCAGGAAGTAGGACCAGGAAAGGTCCTAAGTGGCCTGATCAAGAAGGTGAATCGCAAGCTGTCAGTCAGTCAAATTGCTGAGTAAGTATAGCTATTATGTCTTGTAGAAATGCGATGTCTGACATTTCTACAAGGCATTCTATTTCCTTGACCAAAGCCTCTGCCTCAATATATATCCTGCTTGTCAACTCCTACTTAATACTGCCTCAGCACTTGCAGCATCTTGCGCGTCTCCTCAGTCAGATCATCAAAAAGCCGCTGGATGCATGCTATATCCTGCTCATTTTTGGCTTGTAGCTCTACATCTGCCAAAACCAATCTAAGGTCATTTCGCCCCATACTTGAAAAAGGATATTTGAGCTTATGCGCCTGTCGACTGATCGCCTGCCACTCCTGGCGCTCAATACTCTTCCTCAGGTGCCCCAATTCTATGGGAGTCTGTTCTAGGAAAATGGCCATCATTTCCTTTACGAATTCTTTATCGCCTCCCGAAAGCTCCATAAGGTAGCCTGTATCTATTTCCTTTAGACTTGCATGAGATGAAGGAAAAGCATCTCCCACAACGATCTCCTGCGGCTTCCTTTTGTTGAGGTAGAATCGAATCATCTTGTACAGACTACGAGGCTCAAATGGCTTAATGATATACCCATCCATGCCTACCTCAAGCACTCTACGCTTTACTGTCTCTCGCACAGATGCCGTCAGTGCGATGATGGGTACTCGACTGACTGTAGAAGGAAGCTCCCTTCTGATCAATTCTGTCGCTTCGTATCCATCCATTTCAGGCATATGGACATCCATAAGCACCAAATCATACATTTCTACTTGCATCAGCTCAAAGGCTTTCTTCCCATTAGAAGCAATAGAAACCTCTGCCCCCCATTTCTGGAGCATTCTTTGGATCACCTTCTGGTTCATGTAGGTATCCTCTACAACAAGAATGTGGTGTCCAGACAGATCCTCCCTCAGATAATCGAGCGCTGTGTGGGCCTTTTCTCCTTGATCAGAAAATGTATGTGGGTCTGCCAACACAAAAGGTAGGGTAACCGTAAATGTGCTACCCTCTCCTACCCTACTCTCAAGATGAATCTCTCCCTCCATCAGATCGAGCAACTGCCGCACAATGGCCAGCCCCAACCCCGTCCCTCCAAACTTACGCGCCGTATCAGCTCCTGCCTGGGCAAAGTGCTCAAATATATGCGCCTGCTTCTCTTCGGGTATGCCGATTCCCGTATCCTGTACTTGAAATTCAAGCTGTATATTTTTATCCTCTTGGTTGAGTAGACGCATACGAATATTGACCTCTCCCTCAGAGGTAAACTTCAAGGCGTTGTTAATTAGATTTTCCAGGATTTGGTTCAATCGCACAGGGTCACCCAAAATATATTTTGGCGAGTCGACATCTAATACGAGATTTACTTTGACACCTTGTTCTTTGCCTTTGGCTCTCGCAATATGATAAAGGGAAGTCAGATTGTCCTTTATCTCAAATTTGATTCGCTCGATGTCAATTTTTCCCTGCTTTATTTTGGAATAGTCCAGAATATCATTCAGAATGGCCAGCAATGTCTTACTCGCCACTTTCATGTCATCGATATATTCTCTTTGTTCTTCTGTCAGTACCGTCCCCAGCACCAGATTCATCATTCCCAGCATCCCATTGAGAGGGGTCCGAATCTCATGGCTCATATTGGCAAAAAACTGTTCTTCAGCCTCTTTGGATTGAAGCATCTGAACCTCCATACTCTTGCGTTCCTCAATCTCCCAGAGCAATCTGCGATGCGCCAGATTTCCATCTATTGATTGGGCAAATTGGGCAAGCACGCCCTCAATTTTATTGTGCCAAGCAGGTTGAAAAAAGCGTGAGCTACCCAAACCATGTAGACTCAAAATTCCTACATCACCCAGTTTAAATATTGCGATGTTGCCTTTGCTGTGCTTATGTCCTGTACTGACTAAACTGAACTCCTCCTGATCATTTGTAATAATCAAGGACTTGGTTTCTTTGAGTTTATGGACAATAGGATGTAGGGGCAGCAAATGATGCTTGATGACCTTGGCTTGAGGCTGACCATAAACAAATTCATAGGTATCTTCATCAGACGCTAAGAAAGTCTGGTAGGAGCTTTTGACCCACACAACTGCCGTATCCAGGTTGGCTCTTCTCATGAGTGTGGTCAGGAAATGTTGGCAGTTCTCTTCCAGGGTTTGAGACTTCCCAATGGAAAGAGAAAGCTCATACAAAAGAGAGATGTCCTGGATAATTCCAGAGTCAATGGCGTTCATAGAAAACCCCTAATACAATCGTTTTATTAAAAAATTCAACCAAGCCTTCTCCATAAGAAGAAATCTCTCCTAGCGTCAAGGCTCCTGAAGCATGAATGCCCGCTTGACGCACCGTTTGCGAATCAGAGATAACATGTAGCTCTTTCGAGAAGTCTTCTTCTAAAAATAAGACCCTTGAGATGCAGTCAATGATGAGCATATGCTTTCCTTTTTCTTCTGCTCTCAATTCACAGTCACCTGCTGCTTTGGAGGCAGCTTGGATCAGATGATGGGGCTGTCCTCTCAGGATATTCAAGACAGCATGTTCTCCGACTTCTCCCACACATATCAATTTCCCCTCTGTATCTACTCGAATAGGGTCTCGAACTACATCCTCCGCGTTTTCTTTATAAAGCCCAAAAGGGTAGCCTTTGGCGATATCGAAGAAGTTATGCTCTCCTAGTAAGGCTTGTCCGTCTTCTTCTATGACCCCTCGATAGACTTCGAACGCATTGCCCCAGTTGAGCTGTTCTACGACATTACCTGATGTTTTGGTGGCAATCAGAGGCCCTTTGAGCTTTTGCCAGCCGTGTCGCACACCTAGTTTGATCGGCATAGGAATCATCGCAATCACGGCAGTATCTTGGAAGAAACCCTCATGACTGAATACACAAGGCTGAGGGCTTAGACTCAACGATCCTGCACCTCCTCCCAGATAGTCTATTTCACTTCCAAAGAGATTGTAAAGAGAGGATAAGAAAGAAGCAATGTGAGGCGAAAGACCATCTATCCAGACCAGTGCCGTCTGGTAAATCTCAGCCATTTCCACATGGAGCGTATCAGGAAGTTGAATTGGTAACTGATCTAAGGCCTGGACATCGAAGAAGGTCGTTCCTTCGGGTAGATGATAGACCAGTATATCCGTCTCACTATGTCGAGCGTCAACCAAAACACCTGGAAATAAGCCTCCTATAAAAGGGATATCTAAAGCTCCCCATGATGAAATGTGAGTTTCTAGATCCTCCGTGGCTTTCTCTCCTACTAGTATCATCTTGGGCGCAGAAGGGTTTTGCAAAATCAGTGGAGCAACCTCATCAATATTTGATGCAATAAACGGATCCGACATTATTCAATATTTGAAATTTCCTCCAATAAAAAAAAGTATCAACAGGGGAGGAATTGAATAATGGGATAATTGTTACATATGACAAAAGAAAAGGCTGCCTGAAACAGACAGCCTTATGTTATCTTTCTATGGATGCGTATCTACTGCATATCCTGCAGGACTTGAAGAGACTCATAGATATAGGGATCTTTGCCTAAGTTTTTGAACCAGTTGTCATATCGCTTCTGCCGTGTAGAGTCACTTCGGATAAAGGAAGCGTCTGAATCGACATATGAAACCGTCATATCGTCGATCTTCTTGCTGATGTCCTTATATTTTTTGGATTCATCGTCTAGATCTTTTCGCATTTGACGGTAGGCATCCATCTGAAGCGGATAGCTGCTGCGGTCACTGTTTCTCTTGTATCTAGCTGCGTTTTCTTCAATCAACTGGAAGGTTTCATTTTCGCTGACACGCTTGGCGCTTTTGCGTGAGAGGCTACTTACCTTACCATCCACGCTCTTGTTAAACTTCTCGTAGTCGGCAGCTGGAATCTCATCCCACTCCATAGAGTATTCGTAGTCTTTCTCACCCGTCTTGAGCAAGCTGTACTGGTCAGGAAGGACAATGTCAGGTACTACCCCCTTGAGCTGTGTTGCCCCACCATTGATACGGTAAAACTTCTGCATGGTCAGCTTCACGTCTCCCAGTGGCTTAAGGTCTGCTCCTCCCGATACGAATCTATCTAGATTCAGGAAGCGCTGAACCGTGCCTTTTCCAAAAGTAGAAGGGCTACCCACAATCACGCCTCGGCCATAGTCTTGAATGGCAGCAGCCAAAATCTCAGAAGCGGAAGCACTGAAAGCATTTACCATCACGACCAGTGGGCCATCGTATACAACTGCAGAGTTTTTGTCAGAGAGAATGCTGCTTGGTGCATTTCGTGAGCGTACCTGCACGACAGGACCGCGCTTGATAAACAAGCCTGTCATTTCAATTACTTCTCCGAGGGAACCTCCTCCATTATTTCTAAGGTCTAGGGTGATTCCGTCTACTTCAGCCTCCTTGAGCTTCACCAGCTCACGAGCAATATCTTCCGCACTGCTAGGACCACCCGTACCACCGAAGTCTGCGTAGAATTTCGGCAAGTGAATAAAGCCCATGCGTTTGCCAGTAGTCTCATCTGTGATGATGGAAGACTTGGCGTATGTTTCTTCTAGTTCTACAATGTCACGCTTGATCGGAATTACTTTCTCCGCTCCATCGGGATGTCTGACCGTCAGCTTAACTGTCGTGCCTTTAGGACCACGAATCATGCTCACAGCTTCGTCCATGTCCATGCCCACTACATCTATCGCATCTTCCTTGGATTGCGCTACCTTAAGGATGACATCGTTGGGTTGAAGATCTCCTTGACGAAAAGAAGCACTACCAGGGATGATACGAATGACCTTGATATATCCGTCTTCTTCTCGGAGTTGGGCACCGATTCCTTCGAATCTGCCCGACATATCTATGTCAAAGTCTTCCTTATCTTTGGGAGGAAAATAGCTTGTATGTGGATCATAAATATTGGCGATAGAGTTGAAATAGACAGCCAATCGGTCTGTTTCATTCAGGCCCTTGAGACGCTTGAAGTAGCGCTCATAGTTCTTCATGACTTTTTCCCTTGCCTCTTTCTCCAACTCCTCCACAGACTTTGGTTCAAAGTCCTCTTCGTCCTCTTCTTGCTTTGTTTCTTGGCGCTTGAGAGAAGTCGCTACGCGAGAGAGCGTTTGATACTTAAGTTCTTTGCGCCAGCGTTCCCGCAGTTCCGCTTCTGTGCTTGCATAGGATAATTTTTCGGGATCTGTCTCAATAGACTCTTCGATGGTAAAGTCGAAGGGATTCTCTAGGATATCCTCTACGATCTTCTCTGCTTCTTTGACCCGCTGATCAATCTTCTGAACGGAAAGATCAAACAGTTGGAAGGAATGTTCCTTGATTTCGTCGTCTACCTTATCTTGAAAGGCATAAAACTCATTGACATCTCCTTGAAGTAGAAATCGCTTGTTGTAGTCTAAGCGATCGAGATATTCGTTAAAAACTTTGCCTGAGAAATCATCGTTGATTGCGACAGGTTGATAATGATATTCTTCCAATCCTCTGATCATCAGATCCATTAACACTTCTCCTCTGTCTCTTCCACCAGGATAGAATGTGTAGGAACTAAAAATCCACAATGAGGCAAATACCAGGCTGGAAATAAATACTTTTCCTTTCATATGACCGTAAATCCGTTCTATTCCAAAAAGTTTGGATAACTAAAATTCCAGGTAGAAATTGGCTTCTGTATTTTTAAAAATAGCGAAAATCCTTGATGACCCCTAACTTCCTGAGAATATTTTCTATTGAATATGCAGATTACTCTACAATACGTCTTTTAATCAAGTCAAATCATTGGCTGATCTTTCTTTGTTACGGGATCAACCCTTCAAAGTTGTCACACCCAATTTTTCTCCACCCATTCAGTCAGTCTTTCCGTTCCACCCTAAAATTAGGCTTTACAGTATCTTCCGAAAGCTGGGATGACTGCTACATACTTTAACAAATTTTGTGCCTTACATATGAACCTCAAAAAATTATTTCTTTTTCCCTACATGATCAGACTGCCCTAAGTGTATTTGAGATGCATTTCCTCACGCCAATAGGCTTCATTATCCTGAGTTCTTCCTTATCTTCGATAAATTTTGATGTCATTTATATGCAGGTATACACACTTCTTCAATATCAAATACAAGATCGGGTAGCCATCATTACCCTCAATCGTCCAGAGAAAAGAAATGCATTGAACGATGTCATGGTCGCAGAACTGAAGGACGCGATGATGGCAGCAGAAGGAAATCCAGAGATCAAGGTCATCTTACTCAAAGCCCATGGAAAAGCTTTTTGTGCGGGAGCCGACCTAGATTATCTACGTAAGCTACAGGGATTCTCTTTCGAGCAGAACTTGGCAGACTCCTCCTCCTTAGCAGATTTGTTCTTGACTATATACCGCGCGACCAAAGTCGTCGTTGCCCAAGTAGAAGGGCATGCCATCGCGGGCGGTTGCGGATTGATGACCGTCTGTGACTTTGCCTTTACGGTTCCTGAGGCCAAGTTTGGCTATACAGAAGTGCGGATCGGGTTTGTGCCTGCGATTGTGATGACCTTTTTGTTGCGAAAAGTAGGGGAAACACGTGCCAAAGAACTCATGCTATCGGGAGAGCTGATCTCAGCAGACACAGCGGCAGACTATCATATGCTCAATAAGGTGATCCCTGCCGATGAAATAGAAGCTTATGTAACCGATTTTACCCAGCGCTTATGCAAGCAGAATTCTTCCGCTTCGATGCAATTGACCAAGAAGATGATCGCCGACGTGCAGGAGTTTCCACTGAGTAAGGCGGTAGAGTTTTCAGCAAAAATGAATGCCTATGCGCGTGGGACGGACGACTGCAAACGTGGGATCAGTTCATTTTTGAATAAGGAAAAAATTGAGTGGTAAGCTGAAAAGAAGGAGATTGGGAGAACAGCTTTGAACATGGGACTAAACTCCACATGTTACATGACACCGTCCCTTTAGGACAATGAACCTGTTTTGGTCCCCGAAAGGGTGGCATAGATGTAGGTTGGTGGTTTCAACCCTAGCCTACAGAATCATTTTCTATCGTCCTATTTCTCTGTCCATCAACTTATGGGATGTGAAATACAATTTCTGCTTACATGAACCCTGTTTAAATAAATCTACTGGATGTTCTCATTTTACGGATGGATATTTCTCATGGCGGTTCTCGCCTGTATGTTGGTTCTCTATGTCTGGATAGGGAACAAAAGGGGACATGATGCCAAGGTTATGGGCTTGTATTTGCTGATGACTTGGGGGTTCACATGGTCGTTCATTCGATTTTGTAAGCAGGTGGTAGGGCGATATTATATGCCTGATTTGCCTCCTAGAGATCTTGCCAACTACATGATCGGCCTAAATCAGCGGTTCATGTGGATGACAATAGGAAGCTTTCTCCTCATCTATGGCGTGTACTTTTGGATCATTTTGAAGAAAAATCCAAAAAGCGATCCATTGGAAGACAAGTTGAAGGATATTGGGAAAGAAGGAGGCGAATGAATGTATGTTAATGTAACACCTCTGTTTCCTAGACATGAGAAATAGGGTAATAAATGAGTAGGCATAGCCTCTAATAAACCGTACATACATGGTCATCCTGACGACCATTCCCGTAGGGAAGGAGGAAGGATCTAAAGCGGTATATTTTAAGACGAAATCTCTTATCTGATATCATTTGGGTAAACACCTCTGCTTCCTCCAGATTGTATCTGGAGATTATATGGCTTCAGTTACAAACTGAAGTGGGCCAATTGTATGCAAAGCAGAAAAAACAAGGTGTTCTGCACAACAGAATTTATTTTAGAAAAAATATCCTGATGTAGACAAATAAAAAAGCCACCGAAAAGGGTGGCTCTTTTTATTTCGAAAAGAAGGGCTCGACCCCATCGTTCGAGCTTCTCTCATGCTTTACACAAATGGGAACAAAGATCCTGCATAGATCCCTGCGCTGCCTAGTTCTTCTTCGATGCGGAGCAGCTGATTGTACTTCGCGATTCTATCTGAACGAGAGGCAGAACCTGTCTTGATCTGGCCGGTATTCAATGCTACCGCAAGGTCGGCAATGGTCGTATCCTCTGTTTCGCCTGATCTGTGAGACATGATGCTGGTGTACTTATTGATTTTTGCCAATTGTACTGCATCGATGGTCTCAGTCAGTGAACCAATTTGGTTTACTTTCACGAGGATAGAGTTTCCTACACCCTCTGTGATCCCACGCTGGAGGAACTTTGTGTTGGTCACGAATAAGTCATCTCCCACCAACTGAACTTCCTGCCCCAAGGCATCCGTCAATTTCTTCCATCCTGCCCAGTCGTCTTCATCCAATCCATCCTCAATAGAAACGATAGGATACTTCTTACACCAGTCGGCCCAATAAGACACCATGTCTTCGGAAGTCAGTTCATCACCAGAAGAAAAGCGGAATACGTAACGTCCCTTCTCGCGATCATAAAACTCAGAGCTTGCCGCATCTAGTGCGAGGTAGATATCCTCACCTGGACGGTAACCTGCCTTCTCGATGGCTTCGAGGATGATGGTGACAGCTTCTTCATTGGACTTCAGGTTGGGCGCAAATCCGCCTTCGTCTCCGACGTTGGTAGAGAGGCCTTTGGCTTTGAGTACGCTTTTGAGATGGTGGAAGGTCTCGGCTCCCATGCGCAGGGCCTCACCAAAAGTCTCTGCCTTGACAGGCATGATCATGAACTCCTGGATGTCGACAGAATTGTCTGCGTGGCTACCGCCATTGATGATGTTCATCATGGGTACGGGGAGCTGGCGCGCGTTGGTCCCTCCGATGTAGCGGTAGAGGGGAAGGCCATGCTCCTGCGCAGCGGCTTTGGCTACAGCCAATGACACACCCAAGATGGCGTTGGCACCGAGTTTTCCTTTATTTTCGGTTCCATCTAGTTCTAGCAAGGCTTGATCAATATGTACCTGATCGGTAGCAGCATATCCTGAAATTTCGGGAGCAATGACATCATTTACGTGAGCGACGGCCTTTTGTACGCCTTTGCCCATGTAGCGATCGTCTTTATCTCTGAGCTCGATGGCTTCATTCATTCCAGTACTTGCACCTGAAGGCACGGCTGCGCGGCCTACGATGCCTCCTTCCGTCATGACTTCTACTTCAACGGTAGGATTACCACGGGAATCCAGAATTTCTCTGGCAGAAATGTCGACTATAATACTCATGGATGGAATATTGATTTATATATAGCGGCAAATTAATAAGATATATGGTAGGACAAAGGATTTATTTGGGAGACTTTATTTTAAGGGACGGAGAGAGGAGAGACCGTTCGACTTTGTCTCACTGCGAGACGCCAGACAAAAAATTTTCGATCAAAATGAATCCTGAAAAATGAAAAATGATTCTGAAAAATGATCTTGGATGCTGATCTTGTGATCCAATCGATTCAAACTGCCCATGAACCCTTTACATATCACGCTACTTCAAATGGATCTGGCTTGGCATGATCCTGAGGCCAATCGTCAGCTAGCGGAGTCCATGCTTCGGACGCTAGATGGGTCCACCGACATCATTCTCCTGCCCGAGATGTTTACGACGGGTTTTACCAATGATGTAGAGACAAACTATGAGATGATGGAGGGCAAAACCCAGGATTGGATGCATCAGATGGCGCACCAGTACAAGGCCTGGATCGGAGGGAGCTTGATCATCAAAGAAAAAGGTTCCTATTACAATCGTTTCCTGATGGTGGATGAGGAGGATATCGTAGTGGAGTATGACAAGCGACATTTATTTCGCATGGCGGATGAGCACGATTACTACATGGAAGGCGAGGAGTTTGTGCGCTGCGAGTGGAAGGACTGGCGGTTGGCACCTTTGATTTGCTATGACTTACGCTTTCCCGTTTGGAGTCGCAATAAAGCGGATCATGAGGGAAGGTTGAGCTACGATCTATTAATTTATGTTGCCAACTGGCCCAAGCCTAGGATTGCCCATTGGGAAGCCTTGCTGAAGGCACGTGCCATCGAAAACCAATGCTATGTAGCCGCCGTCAATCGGGTAGGTGTAGATGGAAAAAATATTGAGTACTCTGGTTCTTCGATGATTGTCAACCCTTTTGGGGAGGTCATAGCCTACAATTCGGGAGATCAGACGGTGCTCTCAGCGGCGCTCGATCCAGAGCCTTTGATCAAGTTTCGAACAAAGCTTCCTTTCTGGAAAGACACAGATAATTTCGAGGTGTTCATCTAGGCATTTTTCATTTTTCATTTTTCATTTTTCATTTTTCATTTTTCATTTTTCATTTTTCATTTTTCATTTTTCAAGGTGTACCTGACTTACCCATATAAGTTTCACGAAGAATGAAACATATTTTCTGAAGAATGATTCTCGTTTCCTAAAAAAAGAACCTTACTCATTACTCGTATTCTTATTCTTTCATATATTGAACTCTCCAAACAACTGCTGCCTGTTTACTCAATCCCTACATCCTTCCCTACAGAAGATACACCATACTTAACCCTCATGGATATTTGTACCTATATCATTGATCAGCCACACAGTAAAGAAGTAGTGGCAGAAGTGGTAGCCTACATCGGGCGCGATCCCCAACGGATGGACGAACTGATGCAAGGTTTTATGACGGGTTCTTACAGACTGGCGCAGCGGGCTGCATGGACCATACGTAAGATCGGAGATGTGCACCCTGAAATGGTACAACCTTATATCTCAGATCTCATCCCGCTCCTGCAAGCAGAAGTGCACGATGCCATTCCCCGAAATATCCTCGCCCTCTTTGCTCAGTGGGAACTACCCGAAGATACCTGGGGTACGCTTTGGGATCTATGCTTCGAATGGCTGAATAATCCACAAAAACCCATCGCCATACGTGTCCATGCCATGACAGTCTTGGGGAATATTGCCTCGCACTATCCCGAACTCGCAGGAGAACTACATATGGTCATCGAATCTCACATGCCCGAAGGATCTGCAGGTTTCAAGAGTCGTGGAAGAAAAATCTTGAAGAAGCTGGATAAGATTTTGGCTTGAAAGTAAATATGCTTTACTCCCATTATTCGACACCATTTACCTCCTTTATAAATTGAATGACACCCTTAAAATACGCCTGTTGGTCGTCATACATAGCGAAATGCGATCCTTGGGGACAATTTAGATAAGACCCCTTAGGTAGTTTTTCTGCCATTTCCTCCATATGCTTGGGGTCCATCGTATCAAACTCCGCTCCGATCGTCAAAGTAGGTACGGTAATTTTTCCCAGCTCTTCACTGCGATCCCAATCCGCCAACGTGGCTCCCTCGGTCACCCCAAATTCGCTCACACCCTGCATGTACACATAAAGGTCTGCATTCAACCCCTCAAATCCTCGAGAAACAGGCTCAGGCCAAGCATCCAACGGAAATCGGATCACATGCTGGGGATAATGGTGCTCATATATCAGCTCTAAATATCGTGGGTTATCGTATTCCTTGGCATTCTCTAACGCCATCAATTCATCGTACACTTCCTTCCCAAACTGAGGTCCCAATACATTCTGAGCATAGTCAACATAAGCGGGGATAGAACTCATCATATTGGAAATGATCAAGCCTTTCAGATTTTCTTGATACTTGAGCGCATATTCTATCCCAAGTATACCTCCCCATGAGTGCCCTAAGATGTAAAAGTTGTCCTTGTCCAGATCCAAAGCTTGGCGTACTTGCTCTACTTCCTCCACAAAATGCTCGATCGTCCACAGCGTAGAATCCTTCGGTTTTTCACTCAAAGCAGATCCCAGTTGGTCATAGTAGTAATATTCAATGCCTTCTTGGGGCAGAAAAGAATCAAACGCCTCAAAGTAAGCATGGTTGGCGCCTGGACCTCCGTGCAAGAGAAGCAGTTTCATACGAGGATTATTCCCTACACGCTTGGTCCACACCTTGAAAGTTCCCTTTGGTGTCTCAATCGGAATCATCCGAACCCCTCCTGTCAGTACATCCTCCTTGTTCGTATGGTCAAAATAAGTCTTCAATGTCGGCAAATCCGACTTTTCCTGAGTAGCAGGGCGGCACGCAAAGAAGAAACCCATCAAAAGCAACGAAAGCAAGCGAGATATTTTCATAGAGATAGTAGGTTTTTCTGAAATATAAGGAAAAGAATACAATCGCATATTCCTCTTATTTACTGCTTGAGAAAATGAATTTTTCCTCTACCATGAGCATGAATGTTATTTCCCATACTAAGCCTCTTTAACTCACGCCTTCACCACCACTTAAGATCAATTGTTTTAGGTAGATATGAGTGACGTGAAAAGCTAATTTGAGTCAGATGATGGTAGAAAGAAAAAAATAAGCTAAAAACGGATGGTTTTACTTTCGGAAAAATCGAGTTATCCAAACATTTTCCTACCTTTAGCTACTGAGATTATTGGGAATTCTCTTTTATAAGATATTCTCATTCACCGAAGCATAACATTTATCGGAATCTTTCTAATCTTTAGTAAAATGAGCATTTCACCTAATATGGTAAGGATTTACACAGATCATCTCAATGTCTATGAAATGGATCATCCTAAGCCTTTCATAGAGACGTCTATACGATCAGTGGTAATGCTCATTCCTAACAACACACACATTTCAAATAATCGGGCCGTATGAAATTCCAGATGCTCCAAGACCGTTCTACAGGAATTTTTTCATTTGAACTGTTAAACGACCAGGATCAACCCATTTTTTCCAGCGTCCAAACCTATGCTAACCGAGAGGCGAGTACCGCAGCGATGACTGCCACTATCGAGGCGCTCAGAAATGAAGGTCAAATTCAAATGGAGGGGCTAAACGCGCGGATTTTAGATCCTGCCGCTAATGTCCTCATGGAGAGTATCGCCTTCCCTGATGAAGCAAGCCGAGATGCCGAAATAGGATCGATCAGGTCCACAGCGGCAAACAACGAAGACATTGAGGTCACATTGACTACTGTGACAACCCAAAGACGTAGTTTAGGCTTCGAGACGGTGGACTATGCGGCGCTCTACGATTTCTCGCAGACGTCAAGATCCAATGAACCTGGATTTGATCCATTCCAGTATGAAGCAGATGAGAAGTTCTACTTCCTGTTCAACGGAGCAAATGGACAGCCGATTCTATTTAGCCGTAGCTTTCCTAGCATCTCCAAGCGCAATGCCCGTATACGACAGATCATCAAAAGTGCAGGCCGCGCCAACCGCTTCGAACAAAAATCCACAGAGGACGGTCAAACCTACTTCATTGTCAAAGCCTCCAATGGGACGGAGATTGGGCGTAGTAGAAACTTTGCCTCCACAGCAGAAGCTGAAGCAGCTATCGCCTATCTTATGGCTGAAGCCCCTACCTTCGCTTCCCAATATCCAGAGCCCGCCAAGCGAAAGCGCAACGTCAATAATGAGTACGAATTCGATCATGCCTCTGCCACCGGCGAACAAGGATTTGAGGCTTATCGAAGTGACCAGAATAAGTTATACTACTTCCATTTCAACGATGCCGCGGGGCAACCTGTCATTTTCTCCGAAGGCTACAGCTCAGGGAGAAGTCGCGACAATGGGATCAAGTCTGTCATCAAGAATGGAGGCCTACAAGACCGCTACGAAATCAAAGAAGCTAATGGTCAGTATTATATCAGCCTTAGAGCAGGCAACCGACAGGAGATTGCCCGTTCTCGCAGCTTTCCCGATAAGCAGATAGTCGAAGGATTGGTGGGAAAACTCATTGCTTTGATTCCTATTTATGCAGAGAAATATGGAGTTGTACTCGAACGCACCCAGGATACAGAGAATTTTGCACTAAATGTGGGAATTCAGGCGGCCGAGCCCATCCAAGTTTTTGATGATTACGATCTTTCGGCTACTTCTGTCTCAGGAAAATCTGGATTTGAGTCTTTCTACAGCGATAAAAATAAAGCCTATTTTTTCCACTTTAATGATCCTGATGGAAATGCCCTCTTTTTCTCTGAGGGTTATACTGCCGAAAAAAGCAGAGACAATGGCATTCGCGCCGTCATCAAAAACTCAGTTGTGGATGAGCGATTCACCTCTCAGGAAGATGAGCAAGGACATTTTTTCTCTTTAAAAGCAGGCAATCATCAAGAGATCGGCCGTTCGAAGTATTTCGAGTCGGCCGCCGCGATGAGTCCGTGGATCCTTTGGTTCAAAGAAAATGTCCATAGCTATGCTGAACAGTTTGGAGTTGATGGGTTGGTGGTTCCGCCTATCTATGCAGGAAGTATGGATGAAGGGCAAACGAATGATCCAGGGCCCATCCTGCCCTTGAGTACTCCTACGGATACAGATGATCCAAATCCAGCGGGGGAACCATCTCCACCTGAAGACACGCCTGCTGAAGGGTCAACTGGAAAAACCGATACACCCACTATCCTAGAAAGTACTTCTTCAGATACAGATCCAATAGGAGATACAATTATTTCAACAGAAGACACGCCTGCTGAAGGATCAACTGGAGAAACCGATACACCTACTACCCTAGAAAGCGCTTCTTCAGATACAGATCCAGCTCCGACAGAAGATACGCCTGCTGAAGGTTCAACTGGAAAAACCGATACACCCACTCCCTTAAAAAGTACTTCTTCAGATACAGATCCAGCTCCAACAGAAGATACGCCCACTGAAAGGTCAACCGAAAAAACCAACACACCCACTCCCAAGGAAAAAGAGCCTCTACCTCCTGGTGTTTTGGCGGGGGCTGCTGGAGCCTATGCAGGATATTTGAATTGGGGAGATTACCAAAGTCAAGGAGGACAGCTCAAGACAGGTTTTGATACCTATCACGATCCTGACACAGGGCAGTACTATTGGGTTTATCTAGGAGAAAATGGCCAACCCCTCTTCCTGAGTCAAGGTTATGCGTCTGAGAAGGAAAGGGATGATGCAGTCGTTACCTCTATGGGTCGACTATCCAAGGATGAGTATTTTCAGCTCTATCAGGCGCCTGAAGGTTATTACTACTATCAGATACAGGGAGCAGATGGCCAGCCCGTGGCACTTTCTACTCCCATGGAAACACCTGAGCAAGCACGTACTAAAATAGGAGCCTTTTTCTCTGCGGCACCTGCACTTGCCTTTGGCGGCATGGTGTGGGATTGGATGAGCGGCAAAGCCCCTGCCTCCGTGGCGGAAACTCCTGTAAGTCCTGAACCTACACCTGTAACCCAGGAAACGGAGCCACAACCAGAGAAAGAACCAACTACTCCCTCATCTAGTACGACAGAGCCTCCCAAAACTGAATCTACCCCCTCTTCTACTCCTCCCAGTTCTAGCGCGCCGAGTGCCAGTCTAGACAGAGAAAGTTCGGGAGCCAACCGATGGTGGATCTGGGCATTATTGCTTCTTTTACTTCTCCTCTTGCTGTGGTGGCTACTCCCCAATAGTTGCAATAGAAGCGGAGGAGCTGCTGGTGGGGATGAGATCCAAGGAGAAAAAGATCCTGTGGAAAATATCGAGGGGACTGGCGTGCTGGCAGATTCTATGAGACGAGATTCGCAGCATGTAGAAACGTTAGATGCTTCTAGTTTGAATGCCGATCAGGATTCTTTAAGTGAGGAATTCGAAGGTGCAGAAAATGAGTCTGAGGGCTCCTACGAAGAAGGGAATGAAGGAGAAGGAGAAACAGATGGCGAAGGTGGAACAAGCGATGAGTCATTATCTACAGATGAAGCCTCTATGGAAGGTGAAGGAGGTGATAGAGGAAATGGAGGCGTAATGTCAGAGACAGAATCTGACTTAGGGACCTCGTCCGACAGCAAAGGAGCATCCGATCAAGGAAGTGGAGACAACTCCATGGGAGCATCTTCGGATGGATTAGCTCTTCTAGGACCTACGGCAGCTAGTCTGGGCATACCAACTGGAACTTTTGCTGCGCGCATAGCAGATTTCCTTTCGGATCCCGCCTCAAAAAAGCAGGCGGAGACCTTCACCTTGCTCAATGCTTTTGAATTCGATCAGCATTATCTGATGGAACCAGGCAGATCACAGATCAAACGTTACCTTCCTAAAGTACTTGCTGCCTATCCCAATGCAACGCTTGTCATCACGGGATATGCACACCCTTCTGAAAATCAAGAAGTTCCTGATAGTTATGATGATCCTACAGGTACAAAAGGACTTACGATCAACCTACCTCTTCTCCGTGCAAGATGTATCTATAGAAAACTCAGGGATAGTCAATCGCAAATCTCCACGCGTCGCATGAAAATGGAGACACGGGTATCAGGTGGCTTCCCCGCAAGTGATACCAAAAGTAGAAGAATAGAAGTGACGATTAAAAGATAGACAATGAGGGAGTCTCTGTGAATGGATCATAGAGACTTCACCTTAAAAAGTATACCAAGGAGACACAATTTGTATGACTATTGTGTGTATCAATTACGCAAATAGCGAACCTTAGATGCGATTTTGGAGTATAAAGAAGAGTTAAGATGCCTCTCCCCATACTTAGTCTATTTTGATATTTATCAGTCTGTATTGTTTTTGTATAAAAACAATAAGCCCCTAGCGTACCAAATTACTAACAAGCTCCTTACTTCTAGGTACTCATAAAGTACAAAATTGTACATACCGTCTTCACTAGTAATAATGATTTATTCTGTATAAAACTATGAAATTGATTCCTACAATTGAAAATTTTAAAGGTTTGTTATATTTTCAATATAAGCCTTTCCCAGAGTCCCAGCATCTTATATTCCCTTACTCTATTTATCCATGAACACTCACACAGATATGTCCTCTTGGGAATACGTCGTACCTAATGATCAAGACGTATTTTTCTTAAGGCAGCTTTATCTACAAGCCGCCATCGAAGGCAATATTATTCGTACCGTTCCAGAAATTACTCCAGCATATATTCGAGAAATTCTTTTTCAGTCATACAATAGAGGCTTACAATTGGCCTGCAAACTTCCCGATGGTTCTATCATCGCAGAAATACACGCCATCACCCCAGAAGAACATCGATTTAGACACCTTCTGTCCAATTTGACGATTGTCGTACTTCCACAGCATCAAAGGAAAGGAATTGGATATGAACTCTTTAACACATTTTTGTCAAAAATCAAGAACGAATATTCCCATATTCTGAGAGTCGAGTTGTATGTACGCAAACAAAGACATGGGGTCATTAAGTTTTATGAACGTCTAGGCTTTCAAAAGGAAGGGGAGTTTCCCCATAAAATACTCCAACGCAATGGCACGTTAGAGACTCCGATTCTCATGGCATGGGTCAACCCTAACTTTCAAGTAACAAAACTGGGTTAATTGATTCATTCCATTTCGTATTTTGTCCTCTACATGGCAAAAAAACTGATAGGCTTCTTCTTACTTGAGAAAAAAAGAAGATATGTTAAGTAAGCTGAATATCCTGTGGATGACCATCATTTTGACCTTGCTCGCGGGGGGACTTTTCATGAGCAGCCATCCCTACACGTCTACAGACAATGAAATATTTAATGAATCTCAACCATTTGTCGTCGTAGAACTCTTCACTTCACAAGGATGCTACAGTTGCCCTGCAGCTGATGACAACCTGAGAACGCTTACAAAAGAATATGCAGATAAAGGCGTGACATTCATTCCTCTCGCATACCATGTAGACTATTGGAACTATCTGGGTTGGAAGGATATATATAGTGACAAAAGGTTTAGCTTAAGGCAAAGAACCTATGCTTCCAAACTAAATTCGGGGGTTTATACACCTCAGATGGTGTTCAATGGCTCCTCAGAGTGCGTAGGCTCACGGACAGCCCAAACGCGAGAGCTAATCCGAAAGGGGGCACAAGTTTCTCCTGACATCGCAGTCAATTTGCAGCCTTCCCGATATACGAATCAGGAAAAGTGGAAGATTACCATCCAAATAGAAGGCGTACACGCAGGCCAGACACTCTACACAGCTGTGACTGAAGAAGGACTAGAAGTGCCCATTGCTAGAGGAGAAAATGGGGGAAAAACCCTGAAATATGACCATGTCGTGAGAGCTTTCGAAATGAAGTCCTTAGGCGATGCCATGGAGGAAATCCAAGTCGCACTCTCTCTCCCCAAAGACCTGAATCCGTCCAAATCTCACCTGATCGCCTTTATTCAAGATGATGCTACAGGAAAAATCATCAGTGCGCAACAAGTGGATGTCTTACCCTAAGCTGAAGGTCCAAAGAATTGAATCGAAGAAATACGTCCTCCTCGCGGCTCTACCTTGTGATAATGAAAGTGAGCAGCAGGTTGGGCCTTCTTTTCACCCGAAGTACTGATCAGAGGTACCTCAATGAGTTGGTTGGTTTCGGTTACCTTGACCTCAGCCCAGTCCTCTTGCTTACTCCCATCAGGGCTATCAAATAGGGCCAACCTCCACCCCTGTGGGGCATCTAGCTTGAAGCTTCGCATTCGATTGTCCTTGACCAAAGCCAGGACCTTCCCAAATTCATGAGGGAAAAGCTTGCGTCGAAAATGCCGACCCCGAAAATGCTTGCGTGTCCACCAGTCAAGGATGGCGACCTCCTCGTTCTTGATGATTTTGAATCCTGAGACCTTACCTGACATGCCATTGTGTTCATGCAGGATATAAGAAGCGGCTGGCACAGCCTGACTCGGATCATCCAAATGGGGAACTTCCACCACATCCACCTCATAGTCGTCAGGATAGACAATCTCTGCCCAATCGTTGCGGGTGCGGCAACTTGGACTGTCATACAGCTCCAGCTTCCAATTGGCATTCCCAAAGAATTTGAAGCTTTTCATCTTATTATTTTTCAACAACTTATGGCAAATCCCCAGATCTTCATCTGCCAAGTAGAGCATCTCATGTGGTCCTCTAAAGTCTGGGAATTGATACCACATCAAAAAAGGACGGACGGGCATGCCTGATATCTTCTGGAAGCTTTCGACAGCAAACATGCTTTCGTCGATTCCACATTGGCCGTAGCCTAGCCAGTAATATCCATTTTCTCCCCAATCAGGTCCCCAACTATTTTTGCAAAGCCATGCTTGACGTTGATCGTCAAATCCTAGTACGCAAGTCGCATGTCCTCCTGCAAAATCTCCATGCACATATTCATATACGCCTCCTTTGTAAGCAAAAAAGTCATCGTAGACATTGAATCGGGCGATTAAAGGACCACGTGAAGCAATCCAAGACTTCATGTTATAGGTAGAAGTGATTTTGTGATAGTCCTTGATTTGTGTCGTCTCATCGCGCCAACCTTTCTGTACATCACATTGTTGGGTGCGATCAGAGTAAGGAAAGAATGATTCATGTGTCACACCTACTTTCTGGGCAAACTCTAAGGCTTCGGGTAGATTCCAGCCTCCATCACAATCTGTCTTTGATCCACAAAAATGCAAATGTGCCTCGGATAAATCCATTTTCAAATCCTGTGCGTCATTGACGGCGATGCCGCTGGAGATTCGGGCATTTGCTTGAAGGAAGGCTGCCATCGCAAATGACACACAGCTCCCACATTTTTGCTGGTCTACGACGGGATCTAGATAATTTTTCCCCTTCACATTGCGCCAGTCCCAGGACGTAGGCAAGCCGTCGGTCAATCCACGACTCCGCTGCTGAAATCGGGGCTGGCTCGCCTGCTTATCTTTTGCTCTGGCCTCGATCTCCTCTGCCTCGGGCTCCTCTGAACTTGGGATGTATCCCAATCCCATTCTTCTCAATTCAGGCGTGAGCCCTCTGGACTTTTGAACAGGCTGCCAGCCTAGATTCTTCTCAGCGATCTTGCGCTGCAACTCAACCAAAAATTCCGCATTCAATTCCATAAGTAGGAAGCTTTCGTAGGAATCACGTAGGTTTCAGGCCTTACATATTCTTACATATTTATATCTTCATATTCCGCATATTTTTGCAATTATTCAAGAGGGTATCTTTGGAAACTATATGGTATTTTTACGTAAAAGAACATATTCAAGGATGCTACTACCAAAGCTGAGTCATCCATTGTTCCATATGTTCATTCTCTCGCACCATGAAAAAATACTGGTTCATTCTCCTCATTTGCATTTCCTGCCAACCTACGACTACTTCCAAAAAACTCGAAGCCGCTTGTAATCTAATAAAGGCCGACGCATGGATTCATATTCAAAAACAAGCCTTCACTTTATCTCTCATGAAGGGAGACAGCGTATGCCAAACTTTTCCCATAGTCTTGGGCGGTGATCCTATAGAGGACAAACGCAGGGAGGGAGACAAGCGGACACCTGAAGGGACCTTTGCCATTCGGGATCTGTATCCACACGCCAAGTGGACCTACTTTATTTGGATTGACTATCCGACGACTGCATCATGGGTCAAACATCAAGTAGCTAAACAAAAGGGCGAAATCCCTCAAGACGCCAAAATCGGAGGTGAGATTGGGATTCATGGGGTTCCCGTAGGAACAGATTTCATGATCGACCAAGGCATCAACTGGACTTTGGGTTGTGTCTCACTAAAAAATGAGGACATAAAGACCGTGTATGCATTCGCCCAAAAGGGAATGAAAGTGGTCATCGAATAATTTTCTTACCCTTCACTTATGTAAACACTTTCTACCAATTCTCAGCTAGACAACGCGCTTACTCAAGACAGACTAACCTCGTGCATCCCTTGGCGTAACACTCATCAAACGCACGAAACAATCAGACCATTCCACTGATGTTCAAGAGGTTTGCAAGAGAGATCTCAACTCAGCAGGAACATGGTCTGAGACAAACTAAACTACTTTATCATGAATATCCCCCAACGACTGGTGGCCCTGACCACCCTGATATTCCTATGCTTTCATGTATCTGCACAGAGTGAAGGAAATAGCCATAGCACTACACATACTGCGTCCCTACAGCACCTTACCACCATCAAAGGCTTAATTTCACCCAAATCTGTCGTATACTCAGGAAATGGCTATTTTTTCGCTCAAAATATGATGTACCAGCATACCGTGACGGTGTACAATGAAAATTTTGAGTTGGTAAAGACGCTTTCTGACAAGGTGGATCTCGCGCAATATGGTCAATCTGCGAAGCCCAACCTGTGCAAAGGTTCCCCTGTCGAAGTTGCGTTCTCCCCTGATGGAAAATATGCCTGGGTCTCCAACTATAAGATGTATGGCAAGGGCTTTGACAATCCCGCCACTGACAATAGTCCCATCCGATCGACCTATGACTCTAGCTTCGTCTACAAGATCAACACAAGAAATCTCCAAATTGAACAAGTCATCCATGTAGGTTGTGTACCCAAATATGTAGCCACTACACCCGACGGGAAGTATGTGCTGGTATCCAACTGGAGTAGCGGAGATCTCAGTGTGATTGATACGAAAAAGGATCAGGAAATTCGCCGCATCCAACTAGGGCGTTATCCAAGAGGAATCGTAGTAGATGCCAAGAGTCAGTATGCGTACTTGGCTTTGATGGGAGAAGGTAATGTCGCTTGCCTCAATCTAAAGACATGGACCCTCGATTGGAAAGTACGTGTCGGAAAAACGCCTCGTCACCTCTGCCTCGAACCTACAGGTAAATACCTCTACATCAGCCTGAGTCGGGAAGGAAAAATCGCCAAGTTTGACCTACAATCGAAAAAAGTGCTGGCCAAAGTAGCTACAGGTGATGCAGCAAGATCTATGGTCATCACCCCTGATGGAAAAGCAATCTACGCCGTAAACTACGAGGATGACACCTTTGTAAAAGTCGACCCATCTACGCTCAAGGTCCTGGAAACACATGAAACGAATGATAAGCCGATCGGCATCACCTTCGATCCTGACAACGGACAGGTGTGGGTGGCCTGCTACAGTGGAAGTCTTATGGTGTACAAAGACAAGGAATGGAAGTCGTCCCCGATATCGAGAATAGCGAGGGTAAATTGGCAACCTGTTCTTTTTCCAAATTAAAAGCTTAACATATTGAGAGGAAAAATGTATCTGACGCTACATTTCTCCTCTCTTTCTCATAAAAAGCTGCTCCGATTCGTTGACTGAAGGAAGGATTTTTATCAGATTCGCCTATTCAATCATCAGCTCATGTATAAGTACCTTTTCTGCCTCTCTATTCTCATTCGCTTTTCCTTTCTTTCTGCCCAAATCGACACCCTCACCCATGGGATCTCAGAAGCGCATGTTCAAATCACGGGAACCAAAGTATGGATGAAACCTCCCACAGGCTTTGAGCCTTCGCAAAGCTTTGCGGGCTTCGAGGAAAAGGTTTCCTCCTCTTCTATTGTGGTACTTGCGTTGCAGCAAGCCATTCCTATCACGCAGATGGATCAGTCATTCACGGAAGAGAATCTCGCGGGCCAAGGCATCAAGCTCATCGATAAGCAAGCACTCCTCGTCAATGGCATGAAAGCCATCTGGATCGAAGGCGAGCAGCGGGCACTGGGAGTTAATTTCACCAAGTATGTACTTGTGCTGAGTGGAAGCGAGGAGACCCTCATCATCAATGGCGTCGCTCCCGTGGACTCTACGGACCTTGCCCAAGGCATCAAAGAGGCGATGAGGCGAACCGTGTACGATGCCAATATCAAGATTGATCCGATGGAGATCGTAGACTTCAGGTTGGACATCCAAGGAAGCAAGTTTCAGTATGCCACCTTCGTCGCGAACATGCTGGCCTACTCTGTGGATGGAAAAATGCCCACCGAAAGTGAGGATAAGGCCAACTTCATGGCGGGAAAATCGCTGGGCAAGGTCCTCGTCCCTAACCCTCGAAAGTACGCCCTCAACCGACTGAAAAAACTGGATGAGGTAGAACCCGAAGAAGTCAACGCAATTGAGATTGATGGACTCAAGGGCTATGAGATTATTGCCTACAAAGCGGATAAGCAAGAGTTGATCTATCAGGTCATGCTCTTTGAGGACGAACATTACTATATCATGGTGGGACTGGCAGAGGCGGATTTTAAGGAGAACATTCGGGCGTTTCGCCGCTTGGTCCAACGCTTCCAATTGAAGTAAAGTCTATGTAGAAAAGCTGGCACCTAAAGTGAGTGAAACTTTAGGTGCCTATATGTTAGACCATTGTATTTACTGCTTCAAGATCTTCTGGACTTTCTGGCCATAAGGGGTCGTCAATTTGACCAAATAATATCCTGGGCTTAAGCGACTTCCATCGAATGACAGCTCATAAATTCCTTTAGATTGTCTATCCTTATCTATTAACTGGATCAATTCCTTACCTTGAATATCGTATATACCTAAAGAGACCTCTACCCTATCGGGGATTTCATAGGTCAGTGTCGTGTTTTCGGTAATAGGGTTGGGCTGAATGCTTAGCTCAAAATCGGCTGGTTTCGTCGGTGACGATCCAGATATACCTCCTTGAGTATACTGATGTCCTGATTTGCTCGGCTGATTGGCTTTGTACTGGTTACTCACACAATATTGCTCCAACTGTGCACTATCATAAGGCATACTGGGACTTCCACAGTTTGTGACCAAGTTGATCCCTGTTTCTAATGTAAATCCTGGAGGGAGTTCTACATCAGGATCGATATTGATGGCATCTCCCGCTGTGAGTGTCACATCTGTACTGGTAGTTACATTGCCGATTAGGTTTATTTCTCGCCATGCTTGTACATCCGTATCCACATTTCCGCTTAAATCGACATTAAACGCAATCTTGGGAGAAGTAGGCACACTGTTCACAACCTCTAATTTGACAGGATAGGTCAATACTTCTTGTGAAATAACGGGCAGGCCATCTCTCCCTCTTGTAGTAGACATATACGTGTTGGAAAAACGTAAGAATACCTGTGTACCATGCGCTGGATTGGAGGGAAAAAGGGGCTCATCCTCGCACTCCTTGAAAAAGCGCTCTAGATAAACGGTCAAATCTTCTAAGCATTCGATGGGAACAAAAGGACTGATAAATACATTGTCATCAACGGTAGGCTCTAAGTTTCCATTATTTCCTGTGTATTCAAAGCCTCCATTCGTTCGAATCTCTAATGCGGCTAAGATCGCTGATTTCTCTAGATCGACTTTCGCAGCAGGATTGATGGCGTATTTGATATCCGTTGCCAGCCTATAAGAGAGTTCCTGCGTCAGATCTGCTGTATAGAAGGTCTCACCCTGATACTGCGCACAAACTTCTGCAGGGAACGGTGTCACCACACTTTTAATTTCTCTGGCAAAATGTACCGTAGGGGTCTCTAATAAGGCAAAAATTCCTAGCTCTTCATTGTAAAGAGGATAATAGGGCTTGAAGGGGAAGTTTGTCTCGGGTAGTACACTGCTTCCCTTGCTACCTGGAACAGCGAACTCGGTAGCTAGTTGACTATTGGAACTTTCTACCCTACCTGTCAGTGTTACGCCTCCTCTGATGATGGCTGGAGGTGTTTTATTGAGTTTGACATTTTGAGTTTTTTCAAGTTTCAAGGAACTTTTATAAAACTTAATTCCTTTTGCCAAAAACTTATAATAGGTAGAAATGAACTTAAATGTTTTGATGGCTTCTTCATCCGAAACTAACCCAGCAGTTGCGCCTTGTAGATCTGCGGTCGCCGCGCCAAACTCTAAAATATTTTCTAGTACCTCCAATTTAGCCACATCTTCATCATAGCCTTTGGCAATTAATTCTTGTCTATAAGCATCAAAGACTTTTTCCGCATCCTCCTGGATTTGAACTCCCCCCAATACATCTCCATTATTATTTCTGTACGTATCTAAAAGGTAATCATTAAACTGAGCTGGCCCACCATCATAAAAAATAGCGGGACTTTGGGAAGTAGCTACAATTCGACCTTGAAGATTAATGTCTAAGTACGATATGGGATTAAAAGATATACGAAAGGCACCTGTACTTTTACATACACAAGGATCATAGGCTATGGGGAAAGCAGCATGGACAAATTTAGCATTATTGTTTGGAAACCTAAACTGACTTGCGACATCTGTCACAGTCGTAGGTTGATCTAAAGGCTGCGCTATCTCTGAGGCTTGGCTTAACAGGGCAGATAATTTGTAATTGCCTCTTCCAGGATCAGGTTCATCCATATCCACACCATAGGTAAATCTGAGCTGTGTTTCAAATACCTCAGAGGTAAAGTCATTATAGGCACCAAATATATGCAACATAGCTGTATGCCTGTTGTATAGAATGAGAATTGGCACCTGACGAGCGAAACCAGATACTCCTTGTTCGGTTGTCCCATCTACTCGCATACCAAATCCCCACTGAATCAGTTCCCACCCATCCTCTGGATAGAAATCACTCTCTGCCTGGAATGCCAGATAGTTGAGGTCAGGGTTATTGTTGTAAAAGGGATTACTAAAAGGAGGCTGGGCAAGATAAGGCCCGTATAGGGTATATGGACTCAAAGTGTTTCCTCCAAACCAATCAAAAGTATTCACAGGTCCTCCTTCGTTGTTAAAAGCCACACCTGCTCTAGGGTCAGTAGAAATCCCCACTTCACCAGGGGTCTCAACTTGTGCTGATACGGGACATAAGATCCCCAGGCCACTAATCAGCAGCCATACATATATATATTTCATGGATTATTTTTTTTAGAGAGTAGTGATTATCATGAATAAAATCACAACCTAATTTTCACGATTCTTCCTTCAAAGGGAATGGTCACACGCTCGGGTATATCGGGATAAGTAGGACCACCTAGAGAGTAAGTTCCTTTGAACTTGGAGAAGTCCTTGATTCTCTCAGGATCACGCGTAATAAATATTCCGGCGCTATAGCAAGGAGAGAAATTAGAACCTTTTCGAGATGTTTTCCATGTTCCTGAACTACCACTTATCCCCCCCCAGCAGTCTTCAGTTAATCCAGTAAATACAGTCAATCCTCGATCAAAATCATAATAGATCTTGAGTGTCATACTATCCGAAGGATCATTGTTGCGGAAGCCGATATACAGCGTCGTATCTACCCAAGGAGCTGTAGACCTAAAAAAGTAGCGCGTCACCGTATCTCGTCCATCATCCTCAGGAAAACAGGTCAGATTGGGAGGACCTTCTACTATCAGCCTTACAGATATAGGTAATCCTCTGGGTGCCGTAGAATAATCCAAAGCAGTAGAAGTTCCTTCATATTCTCCTGCGCCAATCTCCCATTTGTACGTCCAGTCTTCATGTACATGAAGTGCTTGGGTGATGACACTCGAAGATAAAACTGTATCGTAGTAAATCGTATCTGTAATCGGATCTGCTCCTATGGAGCGTTCAAGCATCAAGAAGTCTGCACTTACAGGAGTTTGTATCAGACATGCGTCATAGTTGGGACAAAGCGGATTAGTCTCATCTACACAGTAGTTGGGACAGTCTGGATCGGTCCAGTCATCACAGGGCTTGCAGCTGGCGATCAGCAAGATCAAAAAGCTCAGACCCCAAATATATTGCTTACAGAAGACATTTAAATATTTCATTATACTATGGTTTGATAGGGTGTATCTCCAATTTTTCTTGTAAAACTTCTCTTTCCTTTTTTAGCGATTTCACCTCTTCATTCAGCCTTATAACATGTAAATATAATTCTTCAAGCTTTTCTTGTAGCTGAATAGTGAAAGCTGTCAACTCAACTCCATCTTGTGCATCTACTTCTTCTTGAGAGATCACACCAGGTAAGTGGTGATTCTCTTTTACATAAGTGTCTACTGCTTCTAGAGGCATAATCTCATAGTCATCTGAGAATACGTAATCGGCTAAAGTGGCTTCTGTTTTAACTCGTCCAGTTTTGATTCCATCGGCAACATAAAGCCTGTAATTCGCTTCTCCCATTGACGTAGTGCCTATCCCTACATGGCCTACCTTATCAATGCGCATACTCTCTTGCCAATTCTCTGTAGCGTGGTGGCGAAGGAAACGGATCAAGCCTCCATTTGACTTTTCAGCAGCACTGGCAACAATGGTAAGTTGTCCTGGTCGACTCCCATGATTGTCACCGAACATTTCAAATGTACTACCATTTGAAGAACTCGTCGCTGCAAAGATAGAAAATTGGGTACTTGCAGAACCTGTCCTAGAACCAAAGATGGATCCTTTGAGTGAAATATTGGGCATGCCATGAGAGAACTCTACCGTGTGGGTTAGATCATTAAATTTCAACCACAGCTGATTTCCCTGTTCAGGCTCTCTAATATCCAAATCATCCCCAAACTCTCCCCCACTCCCGATGGACCAATCTTTGGCCGTTCCAGCGTCCTCAATCTTTGTAGCGGTGAGTGTTTGGGCATCAATAGAACGTCCCCAAAAAACGAGAATCAAAAAAATTGATGGTACAATATGGAGTCAGTCGTACTAACGCATTGTTTAGGAAGGCTTATGTATGTATGGATGTTTTTACGTGAGTCATGATACTGTTGATTTATGTTTTCACAATATGTCTACTCTTTGGTCATTGTAGACCTCCTTTTTCGACAATCAGGCGTTGCGCAACTGTATCAATAATATGATAAAACTATATATTAAACAAATATTATATGTATTTATTTTCATATTTTGTTTTCCTTCTCTTAAATATCAAATTCCTTAAATAGAAAGTCTTAACTTGTAAGCCTCTCATTATCAAACGATAAATTTAGTCCAAAGACTCTTTCCTAAAAAAGAGAAGATCTGATAAAGGATTTTTTATGAAATTTTTTTGTTCGTGAATCGAAAAATAGGATAGCACCAACGGGACGTTGGCGCTGGCAGGAGGGGGTTTATACCTAAAGTTAAGGATGGCCTCAAAAAACCAAGCTAGCACCAACAATTCGTTGGCACTAGCTTTACTGCATCCTGATTATGATTAATCTTATAGAAACAAACTAAATTTTTAAAGCTCGTGTAACCGCTTCTACGCCAGTCATTCGATCTATCGTTTCCCGATCAACTGCCACACCAGACCCGCGTAAATCGTGCGACGAGAAAACTCCTGAAAGGACTCTACAGAAAATGTAGGATCATAGACGGGTGCACTCGGATTGGATCTGTCGAGTAGGTTGTTGACGTTGAAGAAGAGGACGAGGCTACGACCTTTCCAGCGGAAATAACGACTGATGCCCAAGCTGAGGTTTTGATAGTCTCCGAGTCGACGCGAGTTGATAGAAGAATCAAATATGGGCGCGTACAAGTTGAGGTCTTCATTGAAGGTCCCGCCTACGATGGGATTGAAGTAAGCCCCAGGTCTGCCAATCCAAGTCAGCGTCGCGCTGAAGAGACGCGGATTGTTGTAGGCAACAGAAGCCTTTGTAAAGTAAGGAAGGTCCTTGTTGCCATTGTAGGGATCTCCCTCCTCGCTGAAGCGAATACGATGGTGTATCCACGAATTGGCGACGGTGATCGAGAGATAACGGTGCAGGGCGACACGTGCAAAAAACTCTGCGCCCAAAATGTAGGCTCTCCGAATAGGTATCTCTCCATTGAGCTGAGATCCACTCTCGTCTTTGGCATACACAGCTGCTTTGATCTCTAATCGTGGGCTCGTGTAGCTGTAATCGAGGGCTGCCTGATCTGCTCGAAGAAGTTCTGTGCCCCGGAAGAAAAAACCAGGGATGGTGTAGCTGTGATATCGTCCCAAACTCATCAAGAGTGAATGGCGGCTATTAAGATCGTGTCGTACAGCACCTTGAAAACTGAAAAATTGCGTTTGGTCCAAAAGCGGTAGGTTGCTGCGCACACCCAAGGATAAATGGGTATTTTCACTGGGGTCGTATTTGAGGTAGGCATGCGCCTCTACCAAAGGACGTCGAACTTGTGTATCTATAGCAAACGTAGGATCTGATGGGGACAGCGCATAGAAATATATAGAGGCTGTGTCATCAAAACTACGATAGTATCCATCATAATTGGCGCCTACTTGCCAGACCATTTTCGATCCGACGAATCCTTTGGCTTCGACTGAAGCATAAGATTGGCGCGTTTGCGTATGGGAACGAATGTTTCCATACTGATAATCTGTTTGGCTTGCATCAAAACCCCCACGGAGGAAAAGAACGAATTGAGAAGACTGGTACTGCAAATTTCCCACATGGAAAGTGCGGCCTTTGTTTGCCTGAGCCAGCCCGTTGTAAGCATAGACTTGAGCATCTGCAGCGTAAGTCTCCTGAATCCCATAGGAGATACCCTGAAATGACCAGCTATTGCTTAGGGGGAGATACCAGTGTAAACCAGCATCTAGACTACCAAAATCTTGGAGGAAACCGAGTGCCTCCGGATGTATTTTCAAAAACAGGTCTGAAACCTGATAATTGGTGTAGGCTTGAAAGAAAGCCCCATTTTTTAACTTTTGTGTGCGAAAGGCTCCTAGATTGGCCATCCCTACGGATAGCTGCGTAGAAGACTCATTGATTTCACGGACTGTGTTGAGCTGGACGATGCCGCCGCTGACGTTACCGAAGGTGAGCGGTGGATTACTGGCGTAGACCAGTTGCTCGTCTAGTAGTTCTGTGTTGAACAGGCTGAAGTTGCCGATGCCATTGATTTGGCTGTTGCGTACGGGCTGGTAGACGGGGACGCCATTCAAGATCACGCGGCTACGCGCGGCGCTACTTCCTCTGAGCGAGGGATTGGCTGATTCGTCTGTATTGGTAGACGAAGGCAGGATCGTCACGGCCCGTAAGGGATCACCCGCTGCTAAAGGATTGAGATACACATCCATCTTGGTCATGCGCTCGACCGAAAACTGATCTGAGATTGGTCTGCGTGCTTCGATCATAACCTCTTCTAGACTTAGGTTTCGGTTTCTCATCTGAATCACTAGCGCGGATTCGTTTCTCACGTCTCCAATGGCTCTCATTTCTACCTGAAAACCTGGAAATTGTACTTTCAAAGAATCTTCATCTCCGACGTTTGTAATATCTAGCTGAAAACGTCCTTCTTGATCTGTGATGGTTCCCACTCTTACTGTGCCTGTCGTCTGGACATTCGCAGCTAAGATTCCCACTCCTTTGGGCGTAACGATTTGGCCGTTCAGTATTTCCTGACCGAAGCCAGCGTTCATCGTGAGAAGGAGTAAAATGATGCTTATGATATGGATATAAGGAATCTTCATCACAGTGTTAAATGAGATTAAAAGTTTGTGCAAAAAGCTTGCGGTATGAAAATGTGTTCCTTTTAGTTTCCTGAGGATGGTCACTCAGGCGTAGTACAAACAATCTCATGGAGGGATCTTGCTGTCCCTATGGACTGTTTTGCTTATTGAGATAAGTAGATGTAGGTAGAGGGGAGGCAAGAAGTCATCTTGTATACCTGGGGCTTCTTGCCTCCCTTTTAAGTTTTGATGAATGAATCTATATAACGTAATATTGTTTTATGTAGATTCTTCTATTATCGTTGCAGTTGGTGTCTATCCTTCAAGCTCGCTTTCTAGCATCGCAATCTGATAGCTATCGGGGAAACGCTCAGTAGCTTCTTCATGTTTAGCCTTGGCTTTGTCCCACTTTTCTTTCTTGATGTAGAATTTGATGAGCATCTCATAAGTCTCTTCTCTTCCCCATGAAGGGAGGTAGGGATTTTCGACTGCCTGATCGGGCTGCTCTAGGGCCTTGAGCAGATATTCTTCTACCTTTTTGCCCCCACCGTACTGCTCAGGTGTGTAGTAATCGTTGCTTCCTAGTACATAGTAAGCGCGGAGATTTTGAGGGTCTATAGAAAGCGCTTTCTCTCCATAATCTTTTACTTTACCTGAAGCGACCGCTGCCTTGAATGAGGAGAGGAACTGGATGCTGTAACTTTTGGCCATACAAAGAAGGGCATAATCTTCTGCATTCTTTCCTTCCATATCTTCTAGCTGTTCTACCGTAGACATGATTTCCTTTTCTGACTTGGCTTTGTCCCCTACCTGGGAGTAATAAATGGCGGTGTAGTAGCTCAGATAGCCTTTCCAGTAAACCACAAGGTTCTGTGGGTTTGCTGCCACTAGTTCATCTAGTTTCTGTGCGAGTTCCCCCAATGGCTCGTACTTTTCCTGTATCATAGACTGTACGAAGGCACTGTATATCTTCTCCTGGATATTGAGGAGGTCTGACAAGGCGGGCCTATCAGAGGCGAATGTTACTTCGTAAGCAGGGCCGTAAGTCTCTTCAGCAGCTGCACAACCTGTGAAGGAAGTACTGAGGCTGATACTGAGAAGCAAGAAGATGCCAATAGAAAACGGTTTAGACCATAAACTTTTCATAACTGATCGTTTTATATTTTTTCACTGAAATTTCTGGGAATATGGGATAATAGTAGCCGTGAGGAAAAATGATCCATCGTTCCGACAAGGCCAGATTTATTTTTCTACTACCACCAATGGTCGTAGAGATTCTTTCAGAAGGCAAACACCCCCTGGTATCAACTTATCGTGTAAAAAAATCTTGTGTGCAGTAGGGAAACCTACGCGCTATTCTCTTTTGAAAGGCTAGATGTATGCTTCATATTATCCTCTGTCACAGGCACATAAAGCCATTTTCCTTTCTCTTACTCTGCTTCTGTTAGGTAGATGTAGGTCTTGAGTGCATGTACATAGTTTTCAAATGCTTTGAGACCTTTATCTGTCAGTTCAACCATCGTATATTGATAGTTATTTTTAAAGCCTTTTTTCACATGGAGGTATCCAGCTTCCTCTAACTTATTTAACTGAATACTGATATTTCCCGAATTTGCCTTTGTTAATGCCTTCAATTCTTTGAAGTCACTCCTTCCTGACTTTACTAGATGAGACATCATAGTAAGCCTTAGTTTAGAATGAATCAGCGGATCTAGGTCTTTATACATGCTTTCGGGCGATAAACGCTCTATTCAAAATAACTCCTGGCAAAAATACAGAGATCATACTTACAGAGGCCATCGTAAGTGGATGATAATTTAAGGGCACCCAAAAACATATCAATCCGACGACGTTAGCTAATATTCCAGCATAGAAGAGGATCCGTACTTTGAGTAAATAACCTGAAGCGCTGAGTGCCAACCCTAACAAAATCATGATAAATGGCGCAAGATGCTTTGTTAACTCTCCATAAAGCGCAAATCCTAAGATCATCATATTAGCTGCAGCGAATATCCACACAACCCCCACCACTTGACCAATAAAATTCGCTGTGCCTCGCTCTCTATACCTTGGGAAGGCAAAGTAATTTACCACAACTCCCAAAGGAATAATCATATAAGCTAAAAAAATCCAGTGGTACATGCCCATCTCTTGAAGAACGAATTGTGCCAAACTTACGGCTGCCACTAAGATGCCCCAAAAGATGTAGATGATGCCATTTTGCTCCTGACGCTCTTTTGCCTCTTGCAAAATGTCCGTAATCAAGTTGAGACTTTCTCTCGGACTGAGGGCTTCCATGTCTATTAAATCTGGGTCCTGATCCATTTGATCTTTCCTAAATTTCTTTAACTTATTACAATAATAATCTAGTTAATTTTATTAACCAAATATCTGCACGACTTTTTTTGAAAAAATTTTCCCTTTCGGCCAATGGAGGCTCTAGAATAGGTTTTTGGATATACGAAGCTTTTAGTCATAATATCGTGTCTTATGTGAATGTACCATATTTTATGTAGATATGCCATAAATGGACATATCTACATAGGATGGTTGTGTGGTTGGGGTTTGACCACGCTGAACGGTGATGTGGATTTGACCACGCCGTAGCGGTGAAGGGAACCTGACCACGCCATGGCGGTGAAGGGAACCTGACCACGCCGTAGCGGTGGTCCTACTAGTAGAGGACCCTAAAGCGGATGGTGTGCTCGATGGTACGGAGCTTGTCTAGCACCACTGTGTCATAGTCCTGATTGATGTCCATGATCAAATAGCCAATTTGCTCGTTGGTCTTCAGAGTCTGTCCCTCGATGTTGACCACGTGATCGGCCATGGCTTGAGTGATCTTGCTCATGACGCCTGGCACGTTGTGGTGGATATGCAGGAGGCGGTGTGCATGGCCCTTGCCTGAAATCTGCGCCTCGGGGAAGTTGACACTGCCATAAGAATTTCCTGAATTGATGTAGTCTGTGATGCGCGCGGGGACATACTGTGCGATATTTTGCTGGGCTTCTTGCGTGCTCCCCCCAATATGTGGCGTCAGGATCACATTGTCTAGCCCTAGGAGCTCAGAAACAAATTCATCTTGATTGGATTTGGGTTCGAGCGGATATACATCCAAGGCAGCTCCGCGGAGATGTCCGTTTTTCAAGTATTTGACCAAAGCAGGGATGTCCACGACCTTCCCTCGACTGAGGTTGAGCAGGATTGCACCTGGCTTCATCGCCGCGAGCTCCTCCTCTCCTATCAATAATTGATTCTCCTGTCGTCCATCCACGTGGAGCGAGACCACATCTACCACAGAGAGCAGATCTCTCAAGGAACCAATCTTCACCGCATTTCCCAGGGCTAGCTTCTCGATCAAGTCATAGTAGTATACTTGCATGCCCATCGCCTCGGCTAGGACTGAGAGCTGGGCTCCGATGTTGCCGTATCCTATGATCCCCAATCGCTTGCCACGGATCTCGTAGCTGTCTTTGGCGGATTTGTTCCACACCCCACGATGCATTCCTGCATTCATAGACGGGATGCGGCGCATCAGCATGATCATCTCTCCGATAGCAAGCTCCACCACAGAGCGCGTGTTGCTGTAAGGTGCGTTGAAAACGACTACGCCCTTCTCAGAGGCAGCCCCCAAGTCAATCTGATTCGTTCCTATGCAGAAAGCACCAATCACCAGCAACCTATTGGCATGCTCAAGTACCTTCTCTGTAATCTGCGTCTTAGAACGAATCCCAATGATGGATACATCTTTGATCTTCTCGCATAGCTCGTCCTCGCTGAGTGCTCGCCCGATGATCTCGACTTGGTATCCCTCCTGTCTGAAGGCATCCTCCGCCAAGGGGTGAATATTTTCCAGAAGTAATACTTTGATTCTGTTTTTGGGGAATGAAATAGCTCCTGGAATCTGATTGACGAAGAGAAATTCATCAAAACTGGGCGTGATATGGTCTGCTTGTCCAAGGATTCCCTCGCGATATACATTTTCTGTAAAGACAAAAAATGTATCTGCCAGTCCTTTTTCCTTCATTTGTAAGTCCGTGATTGCGTCCCCTATCACCTGTACATTTCCCTGCAATTCCAAAGACTCCAGTATTTTAGTCTTCCCTAAACTATGGGCCAATGGATTCTCTTCGCTGACCCCCGTGATATTTCCCTCTTCATCAAAGACGAAAGAATTGCCGAATACGTGCGTTTCCTTTATCCCAAATCCTTCTACTACAGGCCAAATCACATCTTTGAAACTCTGTGAGATGATGTAAATCTGGTCGGGATTTTCCTGAAAGAACGATTTGTTGCGGTTGATGCTCACCGATACACGCTTCTTCAGTCGATCGACCAGTGCGGACAGGTGGTCTCTATGGGCTTTAATCAGCTTCAAACGACGATTGAGGGATTCATTGTAGGGAATCTTACCGACGAGTCCTAGTTGGGTGAGCGCTTGTATTTGTGAGAGAATGGCGGCCTTGTCCTGGCGGCTGTCCAGCGCGATATCAGCCAACTCTTCCATCGTTTCTACTTGGATAAAGGTGCTGTCAAAATCTAGGACAATGTGTATAGGCGTAGCAGAGGTAAGGGTTTGACTTTTTTCCACGAGTTAGATGTTTTGAAGTACTTCGTCTTGCGTCTTTCTTCCAGAAAGTCCCAATTCTTTTCAATTATATTACAATATTAACACTCCTGATGTCATTCTTATCACATCTATAGACATTTCCCAACAGGCCCTTTCCCTCATTGTTTATATTCTACATACCAAAAAAGCCACCCCAAGAGGAGTGGCTTACGCTTTAACTTTACTTTACGCTCTTCTTACAAGTTAGATGGTTAGCGTACGATGGTGAATCTTTCTGCATACACTTCGTCGCTACTGTCTTCTATCAACTGTACCATATACTGCCCAGCCGCTAGCTTGGATACATCTACATCAATGGTAGAGTTGGAGAAGTCAACTGTGTTCTTTTGAATCAAGATCTTACCCTGCACATCTAGTACATACAGGTCAAACTTACGTTCGGCAGATACCAGTGCACGAATATTGAGCAGGTCTGTCGCAGGATTGGGAAAAAGATCCAAATTGGCTTGGAATCCACTCCCGATGACTACTTCTACCTTATCTGAGTAAGTAAATGACCCATCAATGTCTACCTGACGCAGGCGATACAAAAGGGTAGAGGTAGGTACTGGAAAATCTAGGAACGTATATTCTAAAGTCTCTTGAGAGTTTCCTGCTGCTGCGATTTCTCCAATATTGGTGAATACAGCTCCATCTACACTTCGCTCAATCTGAAATACAGCTGAGTTTTCCTCCTGCGCAGTGATCCAGTCTAGTTGTACCGTAGCTTCTCCTACTTGATAAGCCGTAAAGTCCAACAGCTCCACAGGGAAGGTAGTAGGAAGAATGGGCAATGCATTGTAAGGGAAGAAAGGATTGCCATTGGCTTGCATGTTGACACCCGCGTACTCATCCGCGTCTTCTACATAAAACTGTCCAGGGGTTCCTGTGACTTTTCTTGAGAATACGACGGTCAACGCATGGTTCAATGAAGCATTTGCTGGAATAGAGAAGGGTGACGCACCTGGGAGGAATGGAAAGTATGTATTCGCGTACTGGAAGCGGTTTGTGTAGTTTACGCCATCATATTCTGAAGGCATAAAGTTCGAGTTTACCTCTGCCTGGTAAGGACCTCCTACAAAGTAGAAAGAATTGTAGGCATCGTTGAGGTTGTCGACTACAGGGGGTGCTGCTGTATTGACCTCTGAAAGCGCGGGATCGAAGGCAATCGAAATATTGGCTGCCTCCAAGCTGATAGCGCTACTTGTGTTATTGAATAAATAGAGCTTGACAGAATCTACGTCATTTACCTCATCAGGAATAGACTCATAATAAATGGTGAAGTCTTGAGCCCACATCTGAGGCATGCTGACTACAGCAAGGGTAAAGAGCAAGAATGAAGCGTAAAGGTGCTTGAACATGATTAACTATATTGGCATTGTTTGAATTGCAGAAAAGAAGCTGAGGGGATCATGTACCCTGGGGAGGGTACACGATCCAGTATCTTATCATCAGTCTTTACGGGGTAGTTGTGCAAACTTGAAGTAGTTTTTGGCTACGAACTGATAGTCTACAGAGTTAATGATACCCGTAAGGTCTATATCTGTGAGGAAGTATCCTGTCTGGAAGTAGTTGATCAATACCTGGCTGAAGTCTACAGAGTTGACTGCACCATTGAGATCTGTATCTCCTGCCCATAGGGCATACTGGCCAGTCGGTAGTTGTACCATGGCAGGATTGGCTGTTCCAGGCAGGGTGTAGATTTCTGATATGTCTGCTGTAAAGTCATGCATGAGTGAGACACCCTTACGGACTTTGGCATTCTTAGTCATGACTCCCAAGTGTCCCTTGGCAATCACGGAGATGTAGTAATCCTTGCGCGGATCTATCGGGAGGCTGATCAAAGAATGACCATCTAGCCCCACCAAGTCACCATCAGGCTTCACAAATCCTACAGCTTGTGCGACGACATGTGCAGAGTCAGACTCTGAACGAACTTGCAACAACATCCAATCTGCCACGCCCGTAGGGATGCTATCCAGCGTCACCACGTCCTTGAATCCATAAGGAGCAAATGGCTGGGAAAGTGGGATCATGTTATTGACCGCTAGGTTGTTATTCATCGTACCTTGGGTCTGGTTGAAGGCACCCTCCATGAGGACACGAGCAGCTACGCGTACTTCGGGTAGACATACTTCACGGCAGTTCTGTAGCTCATTGGCCAGTGTACCTGTTCCAGCATAGTCGCCAGAGACACTTCCAAAGACAAACTCTGAATACACACCATAACCCAAATCCAAGCCATTGGCACCGATTCCAACCTGTACATATCCCTGACTGATCGTCAAGCTATCTCCAAGGTTGTAAGCATCTCCAATGAGGTAGCTATTGTCTACATCTATCTCGTAGTAGTCCCACGCGTAGTAATCCATAGAACCTGCTGCAATCGAGGGGCGATAGGTGCCACCATAGGCACTTGTATTGATCGCCCACTGCATCCAGTCTTGGCGCGCCTTCAGTTGGATAGACGCTCTCCACTGCATGTTCTCGTTCTCGTTGTTGCGAAGCAATCCTGTCACGCGGGCCGTACCGTCTGCATAAGTAAGGACCTGTGCGGTCTCGTAGTGCCAGCTGTATTCACTAGAGGTTCCTCCCTGGATCACACCAGGTAGATTGGCGCCAAAGTTTTGGCTGGCGGGTTCTGTGATTTCGCAAGCAGACTGCAGGTTCTCCTGCACCTCGATGGTGACCACGTTGGAGTGGCGGAAAGCGTTACATCCGATGGAGCGCGCTCTTCTGACGAAGTAGGTCGTCTGCGTGAGCAGTCCGAGATACTGATCAGGATCTATGCTTGTGCTGTTGCCACTTGGGATCGCCTCCCAAAGCTGAACAGGAATATTCAAATCGTTGCTGTAAGCCCACTCGTACTCTACCGCTCCGACAGCACCCGTCGCTGCCTCTCCACCGATGGTCGATGCATCGTATGGCACGCTACAGCTGTACTGATCACCTGAAATCGTACCAGGATCTGTGATGTTGCTACATCCTGCGGCATCATCGATTTTCACAAAGATGCTCAATGTAGAGTCACACTCAGGTGTAGACATGGTGAGTGAAGCTGTATACGTTGTAGGCGAAGTATAGTAAGCGTATACTTTACGTCCTGTAGAATCCATTGGAATTCCCATAGGGTTCAAGCTACCTGTCAGGTCCCATGAATAAGAAGCATTGGGCCATGTACGGGCTTCGAAGATCACCTTCACAGAGTCATTAGATGACTGGACAGTGGTACCTTCTGGGTAAGTGATGGAGAATGAAGTTTTGGGTGTGTAATTGATCTCAATGGCAATCACATTGGAAGGAACCCATGCTTCTCCAGGACACTTTCTCGCCATACGCACCAGATAGCAAGTCTTGCTCACGATATGGTTGATATTCATGGAGGCCATGTTTGAATTAGGCTTCACCACCCAGAACTCAAATGGGATATCTGTACGCTCAGACCAACGCCATTGGTACTCTACTCCTACGCCTCCATCTGCTTCAGAGACATTGGTGATAGGTGTAGGATAGACACCGAGTACAGTACAGTAGCTTTGGTCACCTCCAATCGTACCTGGATCAGTAACTGTACACTCGTAGTTCAATCCGATATCCAAATCGTTGTAAGCACCCGCTTGGCTGAGTGTCACGCAATCTGTCACACCATTGGCTCCTGCGTCAGAATCAACTGCTTCGTCTGTGCCTGTATTCTGTCCTGTCACGGTGTAGCCATTGTCTAGTACCTCCTGTGCGAGCTGAACGCGATAGCTGCCGCCTACATTGAGGTTGTTGAAAGTATAGATTCCATTTCCGTTGGTGGTAGTAGAATCTAGCTTTACAAGGCCCGTGCAGCCTTCGAGTAGGTATACTTTGATTCCTGCAATTCCAGACTCTGTTCCATCTTGCACACCGTTTTCGTTGGCATCTTCCCAGATGAAGTCTCCTAGGCTTGCACATAAGCCTGCTCCGATATTTACGGTCGTATCTTCTACAGATGTGTTACAACCATTGATCGTGCGTGTTTCAAGCGTATGCGATCCCAAGCCAAGATTCTCAAAAGTATAGTTATTCTCACCTATTGTCCATGCACCGCCATCTACTCGGTACTCCATTCCTGCGTAGATGTCTCCTCTTTCGAAGGCGATATAGCCAATATTCTCTGTTGTATGGTTTGTCTCAGAATCATGAGAAGTTTCCTCCTCAATACGTAGCTGCGCACCGAGTTGATCTTGGCTCTTGTGGCGAATAGCCGCAGGATCGCCTCCGTCGTAGCTTTGCATACTGTATACGAGGGCGGGCATCGCGTTGAAAGTCTGGCTGTATGTCAGCTGCTTGAAATTATGCGTGACGTCTACTAATACTCCTGCCTCGAATGCTTGACCATTGGCACTTCCCTGCGTTTTCTCTATCGCGATGAAAGATACTTTTTCATTGCCAGGGTGTGAATTATTGCTCTTCTCATAGGATTCCTTGTTTTGGAGACGCACCTGGAATGAGGTTGTTCCTACATTCTTCTGACGTGCTACGACGCTTCGCGTGTAATTGAAAGACGCTACTTGTGTCAATACCACAGGTGTAGTTGTATATCCACCATTCAAGCTCACACTAGAGAATCCTGAACCGATGTTTGCATATCCTGCCTCGATCGTCGTCCCATCAGAGAGGGTATGCGTACCCTGCTCCAAGATGATGTAGCTGATGTTTTCTGCTCCGTGGTAGCCATCTTGGTAGTCCCATTCTTCAATCTGGAACTCTGTCTTCGCATGTCCTGTATTGCGCACTCTCACATGAGCAGGATTGACATCTCCAGACGTAAGGGACTGCATGATGATCACAGGCTTCTCATACGTGTTATTGTAATTCAGGGTATGCCACTGGCCAAAGTTATTTTGGCTGACAGTAACCATCCCGCTTTCACCGATGACCCATCCTTCTGTATTGACTGTCACAGAACCTGCTGTCTCTTGACAAGAAGGATCATTGACAACGAGAGAGTCGATATGAGCTGTAGGTGCAATGAAGACATTAGCCTTATTGACATCCATACAGGCACCACTTCCTACAGTGAGGGTGACCTCACGGCAATCCGTCTGACCTGATGTCACGAGGAAGCGTACTTGGTGAGGTCCGATACCAATGGCACCCGAAGGGCTCGCTGTCGGACCAAAGTCCCATACATATTCGCTAGAAGCTACGCCAGGTCCTTGGTTTACTGCTTCAAATACGAAAGTTTCATTTTCGCAAAGCGCAACTGTAGGAATCTGCTGGAACTCTGCCTCTGGACCATCAACCACTGTCACTGTTACATCAGCTGTATTTGAGCATGAACCGGGTCCTGAAGTAGTAACTGTGTAAGTGGTCGTCGCGAGCGGACTGACAGTGATGCTCTGAGTGGTCGCTCCATTGCTCCATGCATAACTCGATCCTCCTGAGGCTGTCAAGGTGACGGCACGTCCATTGTCCTGGCATACACCATTGGAGACAAGGTCGCACTCGCAGATTTCTACATCTACGCCTGCATCTACTGTCGGGCAAGCCACTTCTATGGTATCTCTATACGTGTAATCACAATATCCTTGGTCAACCTCAAGCGAGACGACCTGGGTACCTCCTGCATAGGTCACGTTGAAAGGTCCGAGACCTGTGCCTGTGGCTGGAGAAGCGCTAGAACCGAAGTTCCAGTTGTATTCAGGCTTGCTGTATGCGCCATATGCATGCTCATTGGACGTCGTGCCCCAAGCATCTGAACCAAACAACATGAAGAGATAAGCCAAAGAGTTTTGCTCATCCGTGTCATTGTCAAATCCGATGAAGTGTAGCTCTCCCATATCGGTAGTCTTCACTTCGAATGACAAGATGGTATAAATGGTCACATTATAATTGAGGTCGATTGACTTCCAAGCATTGTCCTGGATCATCAAATCTCCTCCATTATTACTTACTGCGTAGGTTCCGTTGTCCTGGCTTGTGCCATAAGACGAGAGGGTGTAATTATTAAAGTCGATGTTGACGCCATTGCCCGTATTGGACTCATATACTTGCACATCTCTAAACATGGTATTGCTACCACCTGTCGCATCATCGTCGGCCCCAAAGACCATTCTATCCATGCTTCCTGTGTAGAAAGAACCTACGGGAATGTATATTCTCTGATAGTCATTGACATCATTTGTGCTGATGGTGACGGTCTGATTGGCATTGATCTGGTTAGCCGAGAGATTGATGGTGGGGACCATCGGCTCACTGACGTTGACCGTAAAGTTGATGGTCGTACCACAATTGGCTACAGTAGGATCTGTATAAGTCAGGGTATATACCCCTTCTTCTGCCGTTGTGATGCTATCGCTGATGATCGGTGTACTCAAGGTAGATGTATATCCGTTGGGGCCTGCCCACTGGTATCCCTGAAGGTTGACAGGATCTACGCAGAGTTCTACGATGTCGCCTACACAGACATTGGCTACTGTGGTGCTCTGCCATGAACCATAATTGACGCGCACCCACTTGTAGATTGTAGGGAGCGAACAAGCATTGCAGTCGATATCTGCCGTGATGTATCCTGTGGCGCCGAAGCTATCTCCATTGGAAGAAGGCGACTCGATTTCAATTGTAATCTCATCCGTACCAGCAGGTACATTTTGAAGCGTTGCGGTCAACAGAAGGAGTGAGTTGCCTTGGTCGTAAGTATTCGCAGTCACTGTCTCTGTGACACCCCCTGCTTCAACGGTCATATTGACAATTCGGGAATCATTATTAATCTCTGAAAGTGGTACCTGAATCGTGATGTTACGATCATCGCTCGAAGCAGGAATATCCATGGTGTAGGTCTTGTCACTATGGTAGAAATACTCTCCAACAGGAATCGCGACCTCTCCATTTTCATAGCTCGAATTGGATCTGAATACATATGCGACATAAGAGTAGGTATAGCTATTCAGTCCAGAAGCAGTAGCCGACGAAAGATTTCCATCTATCTTCACTTTGTACTCACGTACAGAGGATGTCGAGCTTCCGCTAGCAGAAGGCATAACTTTGGGCGTAGCGACGGCTGTCTGGCCATTGCTTCCAGTAAAGGTAATGCTAGAAGGATATCCTCCTGCTTTTGAGGTGACGATTAAGATTACACTGTCTACAGAAGAAGAATTGGCAAAGTTCAGCGTTGCGCTTGAGTATCCTTTCACTCCTTGTCCGACTACTTCTACTTCTATCCCAGATCCACATTCGTGGGACCATCCTTCAGGTGCTTCAAATGTCGGCGCACAGCCTTGTGCAGCACCGCCTAAGCCTGAAGGCACCGTGTTGCTCTGAGAGACAAACAACTTGTCCAGTTTAGAGCCAGGCTCACGATAGGCAACTGTGATGACGTTTGATCCACTATTGAGATAGAAGTAAGGATTGTATCCGTAGTCGGTCACCTTTTCCCAAGACCATGCGCTGAAGACACCTGTATGCCATTCAGCCCATGAGCTATTGTTGACTTTTACCCAAAAAGAGTTTTCAGAATAGGAAGGTGTAAGGATCCTGCCAAAAACATTGTAGTAGCCAGCGGAGCTGACCTCTACATTATATCGAACTTGACCACTCGCGGAGGTAGTGGCGCTGTTGTAGCTGGTATATCCAGACTGGATTTCTACATATTGTCCTTGCGATGCATCACCATCAAGTTTTTGTTGCCAAAGGGAACCTACTGTCCCACATTCAGCTTCCACCCAATCTTCGTTTGGATTAGGGGGTGTGGTTACATAACCCGCTTGGTAGTTTTGAGTGATCTCTGTCGGTGTTAGGGCACGTGAGTACACGGCAGACAGGTAGATCTCTCCTAGCCATTTGCGATCTTGGGTCATCTCATTGCCCATCATCAGGTGGTAGCCTGTGTCCCAATTGGAGAAATCTCCCGAGCGAGACCTCGTAGCGACGAGTGCGCCATTCAGGTAGATTTTGTCTTGCCCATTCTCATAGGTGTAGACAAGATGCTGGACCTGCGAGGTGCTGACGGAGCTAGAAGGCCCCTGATTGTCTGGTGTCCCGTTGTTAGCAGTACCTGTGCGCACGCGTCCGATGTAGCGTGAGCCAGATTGACCGAGGGTCATGTTACGCTTGGCGGTGTTTTCAGATATCGACATGATACGGGCAGGACCACTCTGAGACGAGTTTTGAGGTCTCACCCATGCTTCCATGGTGACCTCATGACTAGACATACAGGCAGTCATGATCTTGCTGGCTGCGACTGGCGTCTGTAGAATGGTCGCAGACTGGATGTTAATTCCATTGCCTGATAACCATTGAATATTTCCTGTGTTCCCGATTTGAAGGTTGAGAGGGGTTCCCACGCTTGACTTATCGTATACCGTGCTTCCCGCTCCTTCATCAAATTCGTAAAGCGCAAGCAGATCGGTCGTGACCCGTTGCGCCTGGCTCGTAGTTAGTAACATACCGCTACTCACGGCAAGGATGAAAAAGAATCGTAAAAATCCCATAGATCTCATAAGCTAGGGTGATGATGCAGTAACCTTTTGTAAAATATGTGCTGTTAAAAAGCTTGTTTTAATGGATAATTTGGATGACTCAATGGTAAAATGATACTTTTCTATTGACTTCTTCCAAAATATATAGGACAGATTTAGAGGATAACCCTGTCTATCTGCCCCACAATTCCTTCCTACTTGTAAAATATCTTCGCAGAAGCAATTCGCTATTTTACCCCATGTAATATTTTTCCTACTAACAATTCAAAAGTAATCGCTTATTCCTTGATTCGCAAGACGCTAGTTTTTGACCATTCATATCATTTTCAGTCACTCATTATATTAGAAATACTCAACCCAATAATAAGTCAACTAACAATTCAATAATCAAAACAATGAAAATCAGCAGATTAAATCAAAAACAAACCCCTAATAATAATCCGATAATTCGAATCAACATAAAAACATTTGATTGGACTTCCATGGATTAGATTTATTGCGTGGGTCGTATTTTATGTATGAATAGTCAAATTCATTTCCCAATCGGTCTTGTAATAATGAAAAAAAACTTGTCGAATTATTTCAACTAAGATGTTTACCCTCCAAACAAGGTGTGGAGGCTAGAAAAAGAAATAATTCGAAATACGAATTAAAATAATGTAAATTTAGATATTTACAAGGGTAAGAAAAATAAAAAAGCCACCCAAGAGGTGGCTTCATTTTTTTGAAAAAAATCTGACTTTTTATCCAGGCTGATGATTGGGACGAAGCAAATCGTTCACCGTTTTGACAGGATTAAAGGTCACAATCGGTACTTCGACAAACAGTGTATTCCAATTAGCCATGGCACCATTCCAGAGGCCTGGCAATTCTTGCGCTTTCAACTCTCTTCCTTCCTTCGATTTTTGAGAGATAAATCCTGTGCGGAGATCGCGGAAATTCAGACAATCGTACGATTTACCATCTTTATCTCTCGTCGCACACACCAAATCTACAGGATTGAAGTGGGTCGCCCCCTTCATAATGGCCATTTGCTCTTCATTTGCTTTGTCTATCTGCGCACTCTCTACAATCTGTAAGGAAACGGTTCCATCCTCATTGGTCGCCCAAAAAGGTCCGCCTCCAGGTTCTCCTTCATTCTTCACCATGCCACATACACGGATGGGACGGTGCAGCTTGTCCCATACATAGGCTTTCTTGCCCTCATGATCCAAATCCGCAAATCCAGCCTCAGGTTCCACACAGAGGACAGACTCGATAAAAGCAGCGACCTCATCTACCAACGCTGCCGAAGCGTCGTTTGCGAGCTCTTCCTCATAATTGAAAATCTGTTGCTGTACATCCAACAACATGCTGGCAAGTGCTTTCTTATATGTATAGGTCGCGTCCTTGATTCGGTCGGGCACCACATTGTCGATATTCTTGACAAAAATCAGATCTGCCTCGATATCGTTCAGATTTTCAATCAAAGCACCATGCCCAGCTGGGCGAAACAATAAATGTCCATCGTCTAGGCGAAAGGGTTGATTGTCCATATCTACCGCAACGGTGTCTGTCGCAGGCTTTTGAACCGAATACGATACCTCTATTTGCACACCATATGCCGACTCGTAAGCCTCCTTGGTTGCGTTGATCGTTTCAGTAAATTTGGCTTGATGCTCAGGAGATACCGTAAAGTGCAGGAATGCTGTACCTCCATTTGCCGAAGCATAGTTCGCAGCCTCCACCATATGTTCCTCCGCAGGGGTACGCGCATTGTCTCCATAGGCGTGAAACTTGAGAAGTCCTTTGGGAAGTTGGCCATAATCTAACCCTTCTCCTGTCAGTACGTGAGAAAGGATTTTACCATAAGCTTTTGCTTCGAGTAGTTGAGCTAGCTCTCCCTCCGCAAAGGTGGCGGCCAGATCATGGTAAAAGGCAAAGTCCGCTATACGCTGGAAGAATTCATCCACAGGTCCTTTTTCTTGAGCCAGATCATGAGCAGAAGCGGGATCTACTTGGTACTTTGACATGGCCGCAAACAATGCCTTGAACATTCGGCTGGCAGCTCCTGACGCTGGGACAAACTTGACGACTTTTAGGCTCGGTAGGCGCTCATCGTAGGAAGCCACGAGGCGATCCAGCGTCTCTTCATCCAGGCGAATGATCCCATCGTTGATGGTCGCTGCCCGTACAATGTCCATAAAGGGAAAACCTTGCTCAAAATTGGCAATTTGTTGTTTGACAGTATCAAGGGCACTCCCACGCTGCTCTATTTGCAGGAGATCTTGTTCAGTAAACATATTGAGTTCTTGCTTATGTAGTTTAAATCGAGGAAAGGAACCTGAAAGAACAAATGCCTTCGAGTATAGGCAAATTTCGGAGAGAGATTCTCATTCAAAGGCTTGATGGTAAATTAGCCTGTGAATTTGGTATTTACTAATGGGGGAAATAATTCTATGTAGCACCAATGAGACGTTGGCGAGGGGAGAACTCTTCGTACTATCGGTTGGAAAATAATGGGTAGATTAACAAGACTGAATTTCTCATCTATGAAAGAAGAAATAATCACAGAAACCTCAAGATTGTTGTTTAGAAAGTTTGTGCCAGAGGATGCAACAGCTTTTTTCCAACTCAACTTAGATCCTGAAGTCATTCGACACACAGGTGATCCGCCTTTTGAGTCAGTAGAATCGGCGCGGACATTCATCGAGCAGTACAAAGCCTATGAAAAATGGGGGTTTGGTCGGTGGGCGATAATAGAAAAGGATACAGATGCCTTCATCGGTTTCTGTGGTTTGTCTAAAAATGAACAGGGCGACGTAGATCTAGGCTATCGTTTTTTTCAATCAAAATGGGGCAAAGGTTACGCGACTGAAAGTGCGCAAGCAAGCCTAGATCTGGGCTTTCGTACCTTCTCATTGTCCTACATCGTCGGACGCTCAGCTATCGCTAATCCTCCTTCCATCCGCGTACTCGAAAAGATTGGGATGACCTACTGGAAACACGATGGCTGCAAGGGCATCGCCGAGGCTGTCTATTACAGGATAGATAGAAATACTTATCTGGATACTGAAAAATGAACCATGAAACATGAACCCTATCTCATATATTACGTTTCTTCTTCTTTCACCCATCCAAACATATAGCCCATGTCTCAACCCACCTACCACCTCGCTCAGCTCAACATTGCCCATATGAAAGGAGAGAACGTAGAAGATCCCATCATGGCTGATTTTGTCGCCAATATTCAGCGGATTAATGCTATTGCGGAGTCTGATCCTGCCTTCGTATGGCGACTGGTAGACGAAACGAGTGATCCGACAAATCCCTTCCTTGATCCTCGGATGTTAGTCAATCTCTCTGTCTGGGAATCTATTGACGCGCTGAAGCTTTTTGTCTACAAAAGCGATCACGTAGAGATCATGCGCCGCAAGAAGGAATGGTTCCAGCATCTTGAAGCCATGCACATGGTGCTATGGTATGTACCTGTCAGGCACACCCCTACGCTTGCAGAAGCGAAAAATCGCCTAGATCTCCTAAGAGAAATCGGACCTAGCGCAGCAGCTTTTCACTTTGGGAAGGTATTTGCCCCTCCTGTTCTTGAGGCTTGAAACACCACCTAGTTCAATGGCACCCCATCCCATAACTCAACCGGATGGTGTGCCCAATTTCCTGCAGTTCCACCCCTTCATAACATTCGCATAAAAAGAAATCATAGGCAATAGAACCATTGGGAACAGTGAGCTCCGAGTAGGTTTTGTAAAATCTTTGATAGTCTTCCTCTTTATATCCCGTGTAACACAGGACCTCTTTCTCTCCATTTCGGGCTTTTTCTATATTTTTTAGGATATTTTGAAATGAGGTATGGTAAAAGGCCTTGAGTAAGAGGTACATTTCTTGCCAGTTGGCCCCACGCACTTCGAGTATATACTCTTCCCCACCCCATCCAGTGTTGAGAGACTCATATACCACGACAAATTCCTTCCACTTAAATACCTGTAGACTGTCCTCGGTCCATTCTTCTTCTTCAGAAAAGTATTTCCGCCTGGTGACAGTCTCAGACATGGCTTCATAATGATTGAGGAGATACGCCTTGATGTCTCCCTCTCCTAATGCAGGTGCAGGAAGACGAGACAAGAAGCCATCGAATACATAGCCCGTTCCTCCATCGTAGGTCACCTTAGGCCAGAATCCCCATATTCCGTCGACCTTCTGTCTATATTTATTGATCTCCTCTCCTGTTGGGAAACCCATGACTTTCACTTTTGCTCCGTACGGAATGGTCGTCAAAGGTGCTCCTTTCTGGGGCGATTGGCGCATGCGTAGTCCCGAAGGCGCCATCACATATAAAATGTCTCCTTTTTTATAACGGTCTTGTCCGAAACCAAAAAATGACATACATAAGAGGAGGGAGAAAAATAGGAATTTGTACATGAGACTTTATGACAAATGGTTTTACAAAGAAAATAATGAATGAGGTCGTCAGTAGAATTTAGCGTAACTGAAACACATTTTCTACTTCTGTTACAGGCTGAAAGAGGCCCGTTACAACTAATCTTGGATCTTCAGTACAACAGATTTATAGGGCGCAATCGGCAGTACCTTCTCCCTAAATAGATCAGGCATATTCAAGTAGGCCTTGTTGGGATAGACATATTGAATGCCCTTCTCACCAAAGGCACTTACAGGTAAGGGAGCGTCTATCGCTCGATCTGTCACATTGTGGATGACCAGTACCTTCTCCTTTTTATGCACCCGATAAAAGCAGACCAATCCATCGACGGCTTGCTCGTAGGGTTCTAGTTTTCCTAGCGTGAGCGCGAATGAGTTTTTACGTGTTTTGATCAGACGGCGATAATGCTGGAAGAGCGAGCTTCCTTCTCGCCTTTGGCTGGCGAGGCTACGCGTGGAGTCAGGGACATTGTGGCGATGGGGAATCCAACGTGCCTGCCCCGCATCCTGTCCAGGTTCGTCCCAGACAAAAGGCTCGCGAATCTCTTCATCAGGCTTCATGCCCCGCATGCCGATTTCTTCTCCGTAGTAGATGTAGGGAGAACCTGGGAGGGTCAGCAACATCGCCGCCGCTACTTTGGCTTTGCCTACATCTCCCTTGAGGACGGACATGATGCGATTCTGATCGTGATTGGAAAGGATCGTAGCATCGATGAAATCGGGATTGATGCGCTTATAGTTGTTTTGGATCGACGCATGGAGGGCCACCAAGCCAGAATCGTGCTGATGGACCAAGGATCGCTCAAAGGCTTGCCACATATCGAAATTGAAGAGTGCAGGCAGTCCTTCTAAGAAGGGTGCCACATGGGCGACATCTGACCACACCTCCCCTACGAGGTAGACATCCTTTTTCACAGACTGCATCTCCCGTCGAAATTCCGCCCAAAAGGCATGGCTGTCTGCTGCTCGATCATCTGGATAGATATGTTTGGCTGCATCCAGTCGGAATCCATCGACGCCAACATCTTTTAACCAGAATTTCCCGATGTCATAGATTTCCTTTCGCAGTTTCTCACTATCAAAGTTCAAGTCAGGCATTCCTCCATAAAAAAATCCATAGTATCGCTCTGCATCGTCTCCATTGGGATGCCATTGGGTGATGTTGTCAGAATCCAATGAAATGGTCTTTTTGCTGATTTCATCTTTTACTTCCTCATAATCTCTCCACACATAGTATTCTCTGTAGGGATTATCGGGCCCTTTACGTGATTCGATGAACCAGGGATGCTCACTAGAAGAATGGTTGATTACAAGGTCCATGACTACTTTGATGTTGCGGCGGTGGGCCTGCTCGACCATCCGCTTGAAGTCCGACATGGTGCCGTAGTCAGGATGCACGTCTCGATAGTCGGTGACGTCGTATTTGTGATAAGAGGGAGAAGGGCTGATGGGCATCAACCATATGGCTTCGATTCCTAAATCTGCTAGGTAGTCCAGCTTTTCAGTGATGCCATTAAAATCGCCGATGCTGTCTCCATCTGTATCATAGAAGGATTGAACGAAAATCTCGTATGTGACACCATTAGGCCACTGCGCGTGCAGGCTGAGGGTGGTAAGTATGGATAATGAAAGGAGTAGTAGGGTTTTCATAAAGAGGGTGATTGATAGATCCCAATTTATGATTTTTTCTATGGGAATGTTGGGATGGGATAGATTATAGAAGACGTGGTGGATCGTATGAGACGTGATGAATCACGTCTCTACGTTGTGGGAATGAAAAAAGGCCTAGCGACGCGGAACTCCGGACACTAGACCCTAACTAGCCTATGAGGGTAAAGAACGATAGGTTATGGTATGTCTTGAAAGGCTATCTCATGGTGTGTAGGAAATTTATTCCTACCCTCTCTAAATTCTATGGTCGTATCACGGATGAATAGATCACCCTATGATCACAAGTTATATGTGGATATTTCCTGTTTTCTTGGCTGCAAGGAAAGAGAGAAAAGAAAACCCGATGTGAGAAAATGATCAGCAAACGCGCAAATTAGGTATGATGATGTCTACACAAATGGTTGGTTGCATAATGGTGGTTATGTATAAAGAAGTTGCTTCCTCATCTTCTCATGTACATCGGGTTTATTTGTATGCTTCTGTTATATAAACGTACATCGCCTGAAAAATACATGAACGTTTTCCATGTTTTTATTTACAGGAAAACCTGTAGAAATGGGATGAATAGATTGATTTCTAGGTAGTTTGATGACTATACAGCGCGTCTTGTCGAATGCTATGACATGCAGATTATATCTGGAGTATGCATGGAGTTTCAGTTATAAACTGAAGTCCCCCCCTCTTGTGTATAGCAAGAAATAGCCATTGTCTTTACTATACGCTCTCTTTAGATAGGATATGAAAAAAGCCCTCCCATAAGGGAAGGCTCCATATTTAAACGACCCAAAGATCCAGAAATTCGTATTTCCTCAATGGCAATACTTTAGGTCTCTATTCTTAAACGTAGTGAATTGCTTTAGGGGATCGATGCTCACTTCAGATTCATGCTAGAAATAATCCCTTCAATCTGCTCACCTAGTTGCGCGTAGACCGCATCAAACTGGTCTGCACTCGCCATAGGCGCATTCACGCTGAAGTAAAACTTGATCTTGGGTTCTGTACCTGAAGGGCGAGCCGATACCTTAGCCCCATTCTCCGTGAAGAACTGTAAGACGTTGCTAGAAGGAAAATCCAAGGTAGATACGCCTCCGTTTACAAGATCTTTTTCTTCTAGGGACTTGTAATCGCACATCTTCAGGACTTTCGATCCATTGATTTCGGCAGGTGGATTGCTGCGAAGGTCGGCCATCATTTGCTGGATTTCTTCTGCCCCTTTCTTGCCTGTTTTCTTGATAGAGATCAGCGATTCGCGATACATCCCAAATTGCTGGTAGATCTCCATCAACATATCAAACAAAGTCTGCCCGTGATCCTTGGCATACGCCACTACTTCGGCCAGCATCGCACAGGAGATGATCGCATCCTTGTCACGTACAAAATCATTGACCAAGTATCCGTAGCTTTCCTCGCCCCCGCCTACAAACTCTTTCTCTCCTTCAAACTTTTTGATCGTCTCTGCGATGTACTTAAAGCCCGTCAGTGTGTTGTAGCAATCGACCTTGAAATGCTCCGCCATCCGATCAAGTAGATCTGTCGTCACGATGGTCTTGGCAATGTATTGCTTACCGTCTAACTGATTCTTCTCTTGCTTGGCTTTGAGCAGGTAATAGATCATGCAAGTTGCGGCCTGATTTCCATTGAGCAACTGCCACTCTCCATGGTGATTTTTCACGCCTATGCCTACGCGGTCAGCGTCGGGATCTGTCCCCATTACGAGATCTGCATCGATTTCTTTGGCTTTGTTGAGAGCCATGCTCATCGCTTCTGCCTCTTCGGGATTGGGATAGACTACCGTCGGGAAATTGCCATCGGGTGTGGCCTGCTCCTCGACGACTGTCACTTGTGTAAAGCCTAGTTTCTCGAGTACAGGAGGCACCATCGTCACACCTGTTCCATGGATGGGAGAGAAGACAATCTTGAGATCTTTTTGGCGCTCAATGGCTTCGGGGGTCACTACGTTTGTCGTGATTTTCTCCAAGTAAGGCCCATCAATCAGAGAAGAGATGCGTTCGATTTTACTTTCATCAGCTTCAAACTTGATCTCATCCAATCCGATTTTACTTACTTCTGCCACGATACGCTTATCATGTGGGGGCGTCACCTGCCCTCCATCGTCCCAGTAAGCTTTGTATCCATTGTACTCCTTGGGATTGTGCGAGGCAGTCAGTACGACTCCGCCCTTGCATCCGAGCTCACGAATCGAGAAGGAAAGCTCGGGCGTGGGACGCAGTTCCTCGAAGAGGTATACATGGATGCCATTGGCAGAAAAAACGGCTGCCGTGATCTCTCCAAAATATGCGCTATTGTTTCGGCTGTCGTAGGCGATGGCTACCTTGATCCCTCCTTCGGGATAGGTCTGGTTGAGGTAGTTGGCAAAACCCTGCGTGGCCATGCCAATGGTGTACTTGTTGACGCGGTTGGACCCAATGCCCATGATGCCGCGAAGACCTCCTGTCCCAAATTCCAGATCCTTATAAAACGCATCTATGACAGCGTCCTGATTGTCTCCTTCTAGCAGTCGGCGGATTTCAGCTTTGGCTTCGTCGTCGATGCTGCTAGCCAGCCAACGATCGATTTTTTCTTGAATAGCAGTGTCAATTGCAAGCATGTAAAATATAGTCTGTGTATTGGATAATGTTGAATGAAGGAACGGAGGGTGAGGATATGGCCCACTTTCCGCTAGGGCGACTCAGGACCACGTGCAAGTATGGAAATACAGAAGCATCTGCCAGGAAGGTATATCCTAACAGATGCTTCGAATGTAAGGGAATTTCCCTTATTATGAAATCTTATTTTGTCTGATTGGAAAGGCTCTGAGGATGAACTGTTTTTTGGGAGAATTGGAATGTAATTTTTCCTCCAAAAATTCAGATCGCATGCAAAAAATCAATCCCTCAATTATTCAAAAACTATCCGATTATCCATGAATGAGCTCCTTATGCGAGCGGGCCGTGCGAATATGCGCTTTCCACAACTGTACCCAATGATCGTTTTTATCCATGGGCTCCAATCGCGCGAGCATCCAATTCTTGAGTTCTTCTAACGGAATTTTCTTCCCAGTAGATTGAAAATGCAGTTTCACTTTGAATACATCGGGAAGCCATTTGAGTAAATGACGCCATTTAGTTTTGGGAGGTGTTTTCCCTGTCACTTGGTAGATTTCTCCATCGCAAGCACAGAAATAATGGTTATGGAAATACTCCTTATAATGTGCCTCATTTTCTGTAAAAATATAAGGATCAATCAGGTGGAAGGCGTCAAGATCTTGCTTTATGCTCCAGCCTTCGTGGGTAATATTCATGAGGGGAAACTGCATACTTGTCATGCTTACAACTCGTTTTTCTAAGGTCAATAAAGTATGGGGAGCTTATCACAGGATAAACTCTGGAATTGGCTTCAAAGTGATTCAGATAGATTGTTAAGAATATGTAATCTTGGTACTAAAGATCCATCTATAGGCGATACGTTGCACGCATTCTTTGGTTGGTCTTGCGGAAAGTTATTGATCATCTGTGTCAGATCTTCGAATGACCGTCCAGTCGCATGTATGCTCGACACCACTCCAGCCCCTGCGGAAGTTCTGTGTAAATCCTCCTGATCTACAGCGAAAAAACTTCTTTTCATCTATAAGTAGAAAACATTCTGACAATCATTTTGTAAAAATGTAACGTATACTTTACATTGGCGTATGTAAAGTATAGTTTACAAATGCCTATCAAATGAAAGATTATTTCTCAGAAACATTTATGCCCTATCAAGGGAAAATAATAGGATTACTCCTGTCAATCTTAGCCATTGGGAGCATGCTTATGTTTGCCTTTGTACCTGACTTGATAGAACTGGAAACAACCTCAATTCCTCAAAAATTAGAATGGTCAGGTTGGCTTCTTGCATTCTCCCTGATCCTGATGGCGTACTCAAAAGAGAGGATAGAGGACGAAAGGGTCTTACAGATTAGAAATGTCGCCTTACGCTTGACGATTTTTTCGGCGACACTTGCTTGTTGTGTATTAGGTGTACAGAATATCTTCCAAGCAGATACTGTCTTATTTGTACCTGTGGTGGTGGTGAGTAGCTTACATACAATCTATCTCCTCTTTTTTCACCTGGGTTTATGGACAGATCATCCCGATTTTTACTTGATGGGAGAACAAGATCCAGGAGATGATCCGAACAGCAACAGCGGATACTTACTGGGAATGCTCATTGTCGCCATTGGTACAGGAATCATGTATTACCTCTCCTCATTTATCGCCTAAAAGTATACATCCAAATGAAAACCTTTACTCCTTTTCCTCTAGCAAACTATTGGACCAAAGTGTTGGGATTGGTCCTATTTTCGCTTGCGGCGCTACTAGGATTGTTATTGTACATCGTGCCTCCTGCTAAGACGCTTTTGGATTATCCCTTTGAGCAGCAGCTAGAAACCATCGGTTGGACACTGGGATTGGGCATGTTCTTCATCGCTATCAGCAAAGAAAAGATAGACGATGAACGAGTCGCCCGGATTCGCGCTACCAGTTATCGAATTACCTTTTCCATATTGAGTCTCAGTGTATTTTTCTGGGGAGCGAGAAATATCCGCGAGTTAGGCAGCACTACCTTTGACCCGCTTCTTCTATTCATCAGCTACCTAGGAACTTATCTGCTCGTATTTTACTTGGGAATTCTCAGAGATCCTAAGGGATACTACGGGGTGCAAGATGGAGATCAAAACTGGAAGAATGACCGTTGGGTAAGAATAACGACCTTGGTTGCAGGCTTGTGCATCGTGGGACTGATTGTGTGGACCAAATGGGCAGCAAAATGAAGAATACAGTAAGAATGGAAAGGGCCCGCCTCAAGATGTCCCAACAGGAATTTGCCGAAAAACTAGGGGTCAGTCGTCAGACCGTCCACTCCATCGAAACAGGGAAATTTATCCCTTCCTGTCTCTTGGCTCTGAAGATCGCGGTGATTTGTGAGCAGAGCGTCGAGGATATTTTTATTATCGAGAAAAAAGACTGGGAGAAATGAGTGGGGGTTAATGGAGCCGCAACTAACACCCGTCTTTTTTGTCTGTGGTAAATACAAACATACCACTCTAAATTATGCAAGCAATAGTCTTTACTAATCAAAATATACATTCAAACCCAACTTTCATTCCCATGAAAAAAATGGTCTTCCTTTTACTTCTTCCATGTATGCTCAGTTTCTCACCTGCATCTGCTCAGACCAGCGAAGCTGAACAATTGGCACAAGCGCAGTTGGAGGCTTACAACCAGAGAGACATCGACGCATTTCTCGTTCCTTACAGTGATTCTGTCAAGGTCTACGATAACCTCAGAGATTTTTCTTATCAGGGAAAGGACAGAATGCGGGCAGGATATGCGGGATTCTTTCAGTCAGTAGATTCACTCCACTGTACGGTAGTCAATCGAATCGTCTTGGGAAATGTCGTGATAGATCAAGAAGAAGTATATATAGCAAGAGGAGGCAAAAAGACGATATTTGAAGCAATTGCGATATACACCGTTCGAAATGGTAAAATAGAAGAAGTGGCGTTTAAGTCACCCGATTGATAAAAAATGCGCGCAGAGAACGACCCTGTCTCTGCGCGCTGCTTATTTCTCCTACATATTTACTGTACCATCACCCGCTTGACCACCACTTGGCCATTGATGCGGATCTGTACTTGATATATACCTTGGGCGAAGTCCGTCAAATCTACTCGATAGGCAACCTGCCGATCATACTGGTTTTCAAGAGCCATCACTTGTCTACCGCGTGCATCGAAGATGCTTACACCTATCTCGGCAGCTTGTGTCATAGTGATATCTAGCGTAAAGCGTCCGTCCGTAGGATTGGGAATCAATCGAATGTCTTCAAGGTCTGTGATCCCATCGAGCGTCGTGAGTACATCGACAAAGGCTGTATCGGTACATCCGTTTGCGTCTGTCACGATGACCTGATAGCTCCCGTCGGCCAAGCCTGTCACCGTATCGGTCGTAGCCGATCCTGCCGCTGCATCCCAAAGGAAGCTGTAAGGCGCTGTCCCACCTGTCCCCGTCACAAAGGCTGAGTCCTCAGCGGTAGCTGTTGTCGCCTCTATGGGAAGTGGTTCCACAATTTCGAACAAAGTATCCAGCGTACAACCATTGCTATCCGTCACCATGACGCTGTACGTACCCGCAGCTAGATTCATGATGCTCGCATTGTCTCCAAAAGTCGTATCGGACCAAGCGTAGGTATACGTACCGATTCCACCTGAAACACTGAGAGATATGGCCCCCGTCACATCGCCTGTACACAGTGGTTCGACGATCGTGGCATTGTCCAGCGTCAACGGCGTCGGTTCTGTAAGCGTTTGTGTGATCGTGGACAGGGTACATCCATTCGCGTCTGAAACATCTACCGTATAGATGTCAGCTCCCACATCCGTAAGATCCTGCGTGGTGTCCCCATTGCTCCAATTGTAGCTGTAGGGAGCGGTTCCTCCGTTGACGGTGAGGTCTATACTCCCATTGGTTTCGCCTGCGCAGCGGATGTTGAACCCATTGAAGTCGGAGACAGTTTGAGACGCTGTGACCAGTATTGGCTCCGTCAAGGTGACAGAATCTATCAGCGAATTGCCAGTGGCGTCTGTGATCGTGACGCTATAAGTCCCTGCTCCAAGACCTGTTGCAGTAGCCGTCGTCTGATTGGCAGCGGCAGCATCCCACTGGTAGGTATAAGGCGCAATCCCATTGGTACCTGTGGCGGTAGCTTCTCCATCTGCGGCTCCGTTACAAGATATGTCGGCTCCATTGTAGGTGGAAGAAACGACGACTGAGCCGCCGATCAACGGACCGAAATAGATGTCATCGAAATCCAGGAAGTAGTCTCCGTCTCCCCATTTGGCAAATAGACGCACACGTACCAGTTGTCCAACATAGCTCGCCAGATCATAGCGCTTCAAAGCCAAAGCCGTAGATGCAATATGGTTACTCTGCGTAATGGTATCCAAGTCGAAGTAGCTATTGCCACAATCATCAGATAATTGAACGAAAAGCGTATCTCCTGGATCAAGAATGGTGCTATCTGTTCCAGCTGCAAAGTCTACATATCGATAAAAGAAGCGAAACTCATCCCCTGTGTTGACAGGTCCTACATTGGGGGTGATCACTTCAAATGTGGTATCGCCCGAGAAGAGGTTGTCAAATAAGACCACGGAAGGGGAGTTGTGCGCGGTTTGGACCGTTCCGTCGGCTTGCCAATCCTGAGGCACACCCAGTGTCGTCTCAAAATTCTGAAGGAAAGGAATCGGATAGTCAGTGCGTCTGAAGGAAGCCGAAGCGGTATCGTTAGAAGTCGTGGTATCCGTAGGCAATATGGTCCATGCCTCCACTAGATAGGTTCCCTGTGCAGTAGGTCCAAAGGGATTGGAGAAAGTCAGATCGACCGAGGCTCCAGGATCAAGTGTCCCTATGAAGGTAACCGTGTCGACCGCTGGAGGGCCATTGATGGAATAGACCGCTTGCACATTGCTCTGACTCGCACTACCTAGATTGGTTATCGTTACCTGTACAAAATCATCTCCTCCACAATCGTCTATTTGATTGACTGCCGCTACACCTACATCATTGGGCGTGGGGACAAACAGTTCCACATTGTCGATGGTGACGCCGCGTCCGTATCCAGAGCTGGCTTCGAATGCAATGTAGTAGTCTCCCGAAATATTGGGGAGGGCGATGGTCTCTTGCTCCCAATCGGAGATATCCTCTGTGTAGGTAGCCAAGACCTCCCAGGGACTCGTCGAAGAGGTGCGGTACAGGACACGAAGGGTATCCTGGTCATTGAACCAGACGGCTTGTGTATGCCAGAAGCTGAGATTGACCCCTGGCTGGGCCGATAGATCAAAGGCAGGGCTGACGAGGCGGGTCGCATGCGCGTCGAAGCTGCTCTCGAAGAAGACTGCCATGAAGCTCCCGTCAAATGAATTGACAGAGTTGTTCTGGTTTTCATCCTGGAAGCGCCAATTTGTATTGAAGTTGACGAACTCCTCAGACCAACAGTCGGGGAGCTGACCACCATTTTCAAATCCCTCAAAATAAGGAATAGATGTGATGGCTGAACAGAAAGTCGTGATGGTCAAAGGTCCCACAAAGATGCTTGTATCTCCTCCTGTACAGGCCGCCTGTATGTAGATGTCAAATGTCTGGTCTGGTGCCAAACCTGCGAGCAAATAAGGATTGTTCGTCACCGTATCGATGGTACCCGTACCTAAAGTAAATCCACTCGGACCATACTGAATGTACCATTCAGGTTCTGTACCGCCAGGGTTCCAGGATAGTAAGACGCCAGAGGCTCCTACAGAGTCGGCGGCTAAAGCACTCGGATTGGGACAGTTTTGGTTGAAGAAATACTCATCTGCCCCTATATCAAATCCATTACTCAAAGGAAATGGGCGTACATCGCCATCTATATCTACAGTAATCCCCAACGTACTGTCTCCCGCGTCAAAGGGTAAACTTCCGATGATATGGAGATCATTGGCATTGGCAAATCCAGGGTCACCTGTGAGTGAGTTGGCGTCGCCAGTCGGGAAGTTGGCCTGCCATGAAGCAAAGGTGACATAGTTGATGTCAAGCGCTGTCTCCTCGATAAGCGAACTACCTGCAACGGTATGGTAGATGTTGTGATCAATCGAATCGGCATCTGTCGCCGCATCTTCATAGTCCACTGCTACATCTGTAGATCCAACAAAGATATTGTTGCGAATGTCTACCGCGACCATGTCGTCTATAAGCATTCCAATGTCTCCTACGATCGTATTGTGATAGACATTCAGATTTTCTACATCATCGACATTGAGTCCATAGGTACCTCCTGCATTGACCATATTATTGGCGAAGAGCGAAGGAACGGTAGGTGTAAAATTGAGGTTAATGTCATCCAGTTCCATTCCCCAATCCGTAGAATTGACGGTATTACCTGTCAGTGTCAAGTTCCTCACGCCAAATACATCTATACCTGAGTAAAAGGTCGTAGAGGAAACGGGGTTGATGACATTGCCACTGACTGTGATGGAGTCTTGATACTGTATGTAAATGCCGTCTTCGTCCTGATCTATAAAGGTACAGTTGAGGATCTGATGTCCAATGTTGTAATCAGCGCTGGCAGATGAGCCATACAAACTCACCCCTCGTTCTCCTCCGATAAAGGTAGAATTACTGATCGTGAGGTAATTGGCATTATTTCCTGAACTACCATCAAAGCTGAGTGAGTTAGAGGTCACAATTCCCATGACATCTGTAGTCGTGGTGACGGGAACGCGTACACGAACTTGATCGAAGGTATTGTAGTCTGATCCATTTCTCAAAATGACAGCCCACACATCACCTACAACCTCTGTATTTTCTAGCGTCATGTTGCGGAAGGTGACATAATCCACCCCTTCCATCAGGACAGTCGGCGTGTCATTAGCAGTCGCATAAGTCAAAATCACAGAAGCTGTATCTCCTCCATCGAAGGTGACCGTATTGGTCGCATTACTTCCAAACAATTCTCCCAAAGTCAACTGCTCATTGTAGGTTCCAGGCGCGACATTGAAAGTGACAGGCCCTGCCAAGCCACAATCCGTCAAATCTGCTGCTGCACTCCCAAAATCCGCATAGTCTGCACCTGCACCCCCGATGGTATAGCTACCCGATAGCCCTGCACACGAAAGGGTCGTGAAGCTCAAGGGTCCTACCCAGATACTCGTATCGCCACCAGTACAAGCCGCTTGTATGTATACATCATAAGGAGTCACAGAAATCAAACCTGTCAAGGTGTAGGGGTTATTTGTGATCCCATCAATCTGCGTACCTGTACCCAGCGCAAAACCTGCGAAGCCATACTGAATGTTCCACGAAGTCTCTGATCCGCCCGCAACCCAACTGAATATCGCACCATCAAAGGTAGGCTGATCCAAAGTCAGACCACTAGGAGGCAGACAATTCAGATTGATCGTGTATTCATCTGCGCCAATGTCAAAGCCTGTGGTAGGAGGAAGCGGACGAGGATCACCATCTACATCGACTCCGATTCCCAGGCCAGGATCTCCCGCATCCAAGGCAAGGGTCCCGACTAAGTGCAGATCTGTGGAAGACGTAAACCCAGGATCTCCCGATAGGGAGTTAGCATCTCCTTGGGTGAAATTATTCTGCCAGTCGGCGAGCGTCGCATAATTGGTACTACTCGATCCCTCTTCGATGAGGTTGGCTCCATTGATTGTATGATAAATATTAAAATCAATGGTATCTGCATCCGTTGCATTGTCGGTGTAGTCTACTGCGACATCAATCACACCTACGAAAATGTTGTTTCGGATGTCCACATTGACCATGTCGTTGATGAGCATCCCAATGCTTCCTACAGATGTATTGTGATAAATATTCAATTGTTCTACATCGTCCAGATTCAGTCCGTCATCGTTGGGGGCATTGATGAGATTGTTGGCCAAAAGGGAGGGCTGGCCAGGCGTGATGTCAAAGTTGATGTCATCAAACTCGATTCCCTCATCAGGAGATTGGATAATGTTTGCCGTGACTTCCACAATTTGTACATCTGAGAGGTCTATGCCCGCATAAAAAGTTGAGCTCGCCTTTCCTTCGATAAAATTCCCTGATACAAGGACTGAGTCTTGATACTCCAGATAGATACCATCTTCATCCTGCTCCAAGAAAGTGGAGTTCAAAATACGGTGCCCATCGTTTCTGGAAGCGAGTGCAGTAGATCCATATAAACTGACGCCACGCTCACCCCCTATGAAAGTCGAATGATCCACCGTCAGGTGGTTGGCGTTATTGCCACTGGAGGCATCTGAGCTAAGGGAGTTAGAGGAAATGATGGCCGCTACGTCTCCTGTAGTTGTAATAGGCATCAGGAACTGACAGCTATCGAAGGTATTATAGTTGGCTACATTGCGCAGGACGACCCCCCATGTATCGTCTGTAGTTCCTGTATTTTCGATGGTCAGGTTGCGGAATGTGAGATAATCCCCTCCATCAATCAAAATCGTCGGAATATCTACTACACTACTAGAGGTGATCTTGACGAGCGACGTATCTCCTCCTTGAAAGGTGAGCGTGTTGACAGCATTGACTCCTGGGATCTCTCCTATCGTCAATTGCTCATTGTACACACCTGGCGCGATGTCCAAAGTGACAGGTCCCCCTATACCACAAGTCGTCAGACCTGAGATTGCGGAGGTCAAATCAGGAAAATCTGCCGAAACGCCTCCTACAGTATAATTACCCGCGAAGCTGGTACATACTGAAACCTGGAGCGTATCATTACAAGCCACAGAGTCTTCGACTCCATTGGGGTTGGTCGTCCATGCTTTGATCTCTGTAAAACCCATCGGAAAATTAAATGAACCCAAATCCACGTCGACAGATGATCCTGGACTCAGGTTGGGGTTGGATACGATGTTGGTTTGTGGGGTGCCATTGATCGACCAGCCGATGGTGGTACTGCTGAGGGTGCTTGAACCAAAGTTTTGCAGGCTCACTCGTACTTGCTGAAGTCCTGCTGTGATGGGCGAAACAGGAAGGACGAGATCTGCGATTCCAGCATCGTTGGGAAAAGAGGGGACAAATGCGAAGTAATCATTGTCGGCATTGCCTGAACCATTTCCTGATAGGTTGACATTGTTGGTCCCAAACTGAAGGGCGGTTGTATTGTCTCGCTGGATACCTACCGTAGCATTAAACGTAGTGGTAGCACCTGCAGCCGTTGTAGAGTATTGATCGACGATGTAGATCGTATTGCTACACTCTTCTAGTACACAAGATAGGTAGACGAAGCTGGCAGTGTTCATCTCAAAAGAGTGCCAACGAATATACAATTGGCGATTGGGGGCCGTCCCAAATACACGGGTATAGACCCTGTCATTGCTGCCCGTGGGGCTAGAAGTCGTAAAAGCCGTCCAAAAAGTCGCAATGGTACGGTCTGGAAGGTTAGGAGAGGGTAGATTTTCGCTTGCATTGGGAAGCAAGGTGGAGGTTGTGTCAAAAGTGACCAGTCCATTGGCACTGACCCTGAAGTGGGTGACGGGACTGCCAAAAAAATCAAAATCGAAGGGAATGCTTTGTGTGCTGGACCACTGGTTGGTGCTTAGAGAGGCAGGTAAAATCTCTGTCCACGAGTTGAGATCCGAATCAGTGCCTGTATTAAGCCCTCCTGGATTGCCAGCGTCTTGCAAAAAAGACGATTGATAGGCTAGCTGCCCAAACCCCGAAATTGCGATGATACACAGCAGGGTAAGGAGAAAAAGACGCTTCATGAAAATGATATTTGAGTAGTTTTTGCTCAATAATAAGGTAAGAATGAAAAGAACGTCTTGTGTACTTCCGTAAGGAATAGAAAAAATCTTACATGATAAAGATCTGATTAATTAAGAAGAAAACCAGATACCAAATCAAAAAAAGACCCGTTTTCACCTACACCAACAATAACTAAATGATAAACAAATACTTACATTATTTGACGAATTGTGAAAACAGGCATTTACAAGTCTTTAAAAATGATTATAGCACCTTTTTATTTTAAAAAAATGAAAGAATTTAGGGTTGCAAAAAGAGAGTAAGTCTCCTTTATGATGGGAAACTTACATCTGAGTCGAAGGGAAAAACGGGGGATGGGGGACTTCAAAAAAGGGGGGGATGATGAGCAGCAAGGAGATGGTGGTGCGGGCATGGGGGAATGATAAGTATCAAGGAAAGGCTGGTGCTAATGGGATAGCACCAACAGGACGTTGGCGCGGGCAAATGCGACGTTGGCGCGGGCGGGTTTAGGCACGATGATGAATGCCCACGCCATGGCGGTGGGCCTACTAGTAGAGGGCCATATTGAAATGTGGGCGAAACTTCTTGCTCATGGGATGCTGCTCGCCAAATAGGTGAAAAAGGGCAATCATGGCTCTTCGAGGAAGTTCTTGATGGTATTTTTTGTTGAGCATCACGGCCTGTACCAGCTGCTTCATTCCTGTTTCGAGATCGTAGTTTTGCAGGGCATGGACGGCTGCACGCATTGCTTCCCCAAAAGCACCTTCGGCAGGCAACTCGATGCTACATAAGGTAGCCAAAGCCTCTATATCGTCGTAGGAGTCTGCATAGATTGCGACCTTAGGCTGTGACTTTACCCACGCCAAAGCCTCCTGTGGCGTATGGATCGACTCAAACCACCATCGGAAGACCTGCGCCTCCTGCATAGCCGTCTGTGTCAAAGCAAATGCGCGAAACGCCCCCACAGATGCCTCCGTATAGTTGTCCCTTGCTGCTTCAAGCAAAGCTTGCAATTGCGCTTTTTCTGCACTCGGCAGATGTGTATCCAACCACTTCTGAATCTGCGACTTAGGCAAAGCTCCCTGAAACTCTGCGACTACTTCCCCCTTGTGAAACATCTTCACATTGGGAATGGACATCACTTGGTATTGGCGTGCCAATTCCTGATTCGCTTCGGTATCTACTTTGACTAGCTCCCAACTATCACCTGCGGCATCTGCCATTTCAGTGATAATAGGCCCCAAGGTCTGGCAAGGACCACACCATGCAGCCCAAAAGTCTACTACAACTGGTTTTTCAAAACTTCTCTCGATCACCTTCACCTGAAAATCAATGGTCGCCATCTGCCTTTAGGATTAATTGTTAGAAATAAAAGCACCTAAAAATACGGAAAATCATCCAGGAGGTTCCGCGCGTATTTTCCCGTGAAAGTACGGTTTTCTCGCATATGTGGCAGGAAGAGAAATCGAAGAAAGGTAAAATTCTCTATATTAAAATTAGCTCTGAGATATTCCTTTAAGTGCAAATTCTGAGGGTGTTACGTCCTTATCATAGTACATCTTCTATTCTTATCAACCCCTGTAAAAATCTTGTCATGTCTGAGATTATCCAATTTACCCAAGTGGAGGGACTACCGCGTATACGCTATGCCTCCCCTCCTACTCCCTTCTACAAGGAGCTGCGAAAGCGCATTCATGCCCATTTCGAGGAGAACGACTTGAGTCGATACGCTGACATTCGCATGTATGGTAAGACCGTTTTTTTACTGAGTCTGTGGGTCCTCTTGTTCGCGCTCATCCTGAGTAACCAGTTCCAGGGAATTGCTTTAATTGGACTGCAAGTCGTGTGGCACAGTGTCATGTTTCTGATGACAGTGGGTATCGCCCATGATGCAAGCCATGGAGCCTATTCCTCTAAACCCTGGGTCAATCGCCTCTGGAACAATGTCTTTGATATCGTGGGCATCAACTCCTACATCTGGGAGTTTAACCATGTCAAGTCTCATCACAATGCCCCCAACATTCCCATATATGACTCAGCGATCGACTCCTTTGTATTATTTCGCTTCCATCCCCGATCTGTATACAAGTCTTTTCACCGATACCAGCACATTTATATTTGGGGAATCTATGCTATGGCGACGATGTTCAAACTGTTTTTCCTGGATTTCTTTTCATTCCGTAGAAAGCGCATCGGGTTTGTCAACGTAGAGGGTCATCCCACATCCGAAATATTGAGGCTCATCTTCATCCGTAGCTTTGTCATTCTGTATACGCTCATTTTGCCCCTAGTGTATCTAGATGCACCCACATGGCAAATTTTAACGGGTTTTGTGATCGGACATATGATCAGTGGCCTTGCCTTGGGGGTGATCTTCCAGACGACGCACTTGAGCAATCGCACAGAGTGGCCCGAACCCAATGGAGAGGGTGTAATTGAAAATTCCTTTGATCAGCATATACTCGCGACGACAGCCGATTATTGTCCTACAAGTAGGGTCATCACGTGGATCTCTGGTGGGTTAAACCTTCATGTGATCCATCACCTATTTCCTGGGTATTGTCAGATACATTTGTTGGAAATGACCCGTATCCTGCGCGAAGTAGCAGAGGAATACGGAGTAAATTATCATGTATATGAACGTCTGCCTGATGCGGTTCGTTCACACATTCAAACGTTGAAAATGCTGGGCGATCCTGACCATCTTCCTCAGATGCCTGCGGCCTTTACCATACCCGCTGTGAGCTAGAGAAAGTTTTTGACATAAAAAAGCCTTCCTCTACTTTCTATCTGAAATGGGGGAAGGCGATATCTTATCAGGCCTTATTTCGTCGTCTCGTCACTATATTCCTCTGTAAACACCTGATCGACAGGCTCCCACAATTCGATCTTATTGTTCTCTGGATCTAATACATGGACAAACTTCCCATAGGGATAAGTAGCAATCTCATCCAAGATGGTGATGCCCGCTGTTCGTAGTTCCTCCACGAGTGATTCAATGTTTTCTACTCGATAATTGATCATAAAATCCTTGGGCGAAGGATCCATATGGTCGGTGTCTTGAGAGAAAGTAGACCACTGAAGGTGTCCAATCTTTTCGGGGGCATCCGCTAGTCGAAACTCAAAGAGGGAGCCATATTCATTGGTGACCAACCCGAGGTGGTCTCTGTACCAATCGCGCATGGCGTTGGGGTCCTGACATTTGAAAAAGATGCCGCCGATTCCTGTTACTTTTTTTGCCATAATTTCCGTTTCAAAGTGATGAAGTAAGGATATACAGTAAAATACAATCTTTACACATGAAAATCACTTCATATAAGAAAATGGGGGCGTAAAGAATTGGGGGATTGGAGAAAATCGGGTACTTTTCGCCTTGATTAAAGGACAACTACTACGCAACATGAAGGGAATTACCATTATCAAGAACCGCTCGGATCTCGGAGCGGGCACCCGTGGATCTGACATGGGAATCGACGCCATTGAGATAGCTGCGATCAATCAGCAGAGTGATTACTTTAGCCGTTTTCCTTATATCGATTTGGAAACCGAAAACGAGGCGATCTATTACAAGCAGCACAATGTATTTGCCAAACGGATTCACAATGTACGCAACGTGTGTGTGCGATTGGCACATGCTGTCGCAGGCTATCTCAAGGAAGAGGAATTTCCATTGGTCATTTCGGGTGACCATTCGTCTGCCTTGGGAACCATCAGCGGGATACGGATGGCCCATCCTGACAAGAAATTGGGGGTCATCTGGATCGATGCACATGCGGATATGCACGCACCTTACACGACGCCTTCGGGCAATCTCCATGGGATGCCTTTGGCGGGGGCCTTGGCTTTTGATAATCCTAAGCGACACGTGCAAGAGATCGCACCCGATACAGCTGCTACTTGGGAAGAGATGAAAAATATCGGAGGATTCTCACCCAAGATCTATCCGCAGGATGTACTCTTCTTTGGTGTCCGCGACACAGAGGAACCTGAAGATTATGCAATTGCTCACCTAGGCATGCGCAACTATCGTGTAGATGAAATCAGGTATCGTGGTATGCAGACCTGCATGACAGAAGCAATGACCTACCTCAAGGAGTGTGACCATGTATACATCAGCTTTGATATAGACAGCTTGGATTGTGACATGTATTCGCATGGGACAGGGACGCCCGTTCCCTATGGATTTGATACTTCGGAGGTCATCGCCATCATCAAAGCAATCATCGCCGCCAAGCCGATTGCCTGCATGGAAATCGTCGAGGTGAATCCTACCTTGGACAACAAAGGAAACCGCATGGCAGAAGCCGCCTTTGAGGTGCTTGCAGCTGTGACAGAGGATATCATCGGTCAGTTTGAGCCTGCAGATCTAATGGCGAACTGATCGCATAAATCCATCTACCTCACGCCAAAATAAGGAATAACTCGTCAGGTTGTTGTGATCTCCATCCGCAAAACTGACGAGTTTCCCCTTGATCTTAGCCAATTTTTGGGCGTTGTGAAAAGGAATCACGTGATCTTTCTCCCCATGCAAGATCAAAACGGGACAATCTACGGCTTTCAAATACTTCGCCGTATTTAGAGGATACTGTAAAATAAGTCCTGTAGGCAAAAAGGGCAACAACTCACCCACCAACGAACGCATACTATAGTAGGGAGAATACAAAATCAGTCCCCGAGGTCGAGTGACCGATGCGAGTTGCGTCGCGATGCCCGTCCCTATGGATCGACCATATACGATGATATCCGATTGCTTCCAGCCTCGCTTTTCCAGAAATTGCATGAAAAGTAAAGCATCCTCAAAGAGGTGCTTCTCGCTCAGCTTCCCCGTACTTTTCCCGTAAGAACGGTAGTCCATGGCGAGAAAAGTGTAGCCTATTTCCAAAAATTCCTTGGCATCCTGTTCGAGATCCAGCACATTTTCTCCATTGCCATGGAAGTGCAAGACGACGCCTCGGGCTGAATCCACAGGAAACATGACGCCATGTACGCGGGCACCGTCAGGGGTATCCAGAAATATCTCTTCGTGCGGTAAAGAAAAACCTAAATCCTGATTTATTGGTATTTTTCTCGCTGGAAAAATGCTCTTCTCCTGAATGAAAAAGAGGTAGATGCATACACATATGTAAAGTAGGAAAATGAAGGCAACGAGATAGAGGAAGAATTTCTGGAAAAGTGGATTCATATCATGTGCTTGGCTAATGAAATGGGAAATAACTTCATGCATGGGACTAAACTCCACATGCTATGTTAAATTGATTGTTCCTTCAGGACAATGAATTAGCTTTAACCCCTAAAAAGGTAGCATTCTACTCCACCTCCTTTGCCTGATCCAGCAAATAGATCAGGTCGCCGCCCTTGTCCTGAAGGCGTAAAACCCCTCTCAACTTCACGAACTGATCCAGGCGAAAACGCTGGTCAGGTTTCGCAAACCAAATGCTCATCACGGATTCTAAGCCCGCACCGCCGCAGAAGAAACATGCAGCATAGGGATAACGAGAAAAGGCGTAAGTATCCCCTTCCATATCTAAGGGTAGCATATAGCCACTAATTTCGATCTCTTTTCCGTCCAAGCGTTTGATAGCCGAAGGAAATCTCGGCAGGTTGTAAACATTCCCTGTACTGAAATCTACGGCACTGACAAAACGAACCTTGCTGAGGTCTGTCCACTCTGTAGGGATTTGCCCGGATACACTCACAGTCCACAGACTGAACAAAAAAATCAGCAAGGTCCTCATGTACTTTTAAGCTTATGATGAAGTATTTCCATTGGCTAATTGACGCGTTTCTTTGAGAAGACGTTGCACCTCATCGAGGATGGCTTGCTGTAGCTCCAGCATTTCTCCAGGTGGAAGGTCTTTCAAAGCATCATCTCCGTGGTCGTGATCATGATCGTGGTCGTGTCCTTCCTCATGTTCAAAGCCTGGGACTTCTACTAAGTTGTCATGCCATTGATCGCTGGCTTCCTTTATCGTCCCTAGAAGCTGTTGATTTTCAGGGGTCATAGATTGCGGGTCCAGCTTATCAAGTGCACCCGTGAGTGCGTCATATGTTTGTAAAGCTTCCTTGTGCAGTTCAAACGCGCGCGCCATTTTAGGATCAGGCTTGCTACTTTGGCATCCTATCAGTAGACAAAGGACGATTCCTATGAAAAAACGAGTCAAAAGCATGTTTTTATATATTGGATGAATGTGTTGTGTGTATGTTTGAATTTTTTGTGTAGGCTTCAATGTCCAAACTACTATAAATCAGATGATTTAGGCAAAAAGAAGCAAGCACTAGGTTTTAATATTCAGTAAATATAAGGGCTTTTCTATCTTATGCAACAGTGTTGCATAAAGACTTGTACGAATAAAAGGAGGAAAAGTCAGTCATTCCCCCATTAAAATCAATAAAGAATCAATTGCGTGCAGGAAAACAGGGCGAGCTGCTTTTCCGTCTCCTTGTTGCGAACGATGACGCGCCATACCTGTGTGGTCCTTCCGAGGTGCTCAGCTACACATTCGCAGGTCAGCAGTCCTTCTCTGATGGCACCTACAAAATTGGTCTTTAGCTCCAGCGTGGTAAACGATTTCCCATTCTCAGGTAGGTGGGCAACAGCCGCATAGCCCGCCGCAGTATCTGCCAGCGTGACGATGCTCCCAGCATGTAAGAAGCCATTGGGTGCAAAAAAGTCTTTCTTCACAGGCATCTCAGCCACTAATTTCCCTTCTTCAATATGGGTAATTTCTATGCCTAAAAGACCAGGGAAATGGCCTTTGCTGATTTCGTTGAGATATGCAAGATCAAATGCTTTTTGATTCATTGAGCACGCGTTTGTAAAATGAAATGACTAACCAACTACTTTATACCATAATGTAGGGGATACCCATACGCGCATCCCTTTACGTTCAACTTATTCGCCAAACTTCCGTCCCTTTGTGTAAGGCGATCCTGCCTCTTTCAAGCTTGTTTCAAAAGCCTCTAAATCCTGTAAATAGGCCTGCAGATCTTTCTTGAAAATAGCATAGCCTTCTGTAGCCAATTTCAAGTCGTTCTGAAATGTCTTGGTTGGTGCTTGCGTAGTGCTCCAGTGCCCACCAGCTACATTTTGTGCACGGCCATAAATAGAAGGAGGCCTCGCCTCGTCGAAGCGGCCTCGAATCGGATCGCCGTATAGCGTGGTCCGTAGTTTAATCAGCTGTGTGTTGAGGGCTTGCCATGTCGCGAAGTGCTCAGCAGTCACTTTGGGCGTCTGCATCAAAGCCGCTTCCAGTTGCACCAGTCGCTCCTTTGACTCTCCCAGTTTCTGACCTGCGCTCGACATATCCAATAGTAGGCGATGCGTCTTTTGCTGAAAGGCTGCCACAGCTTCGAAGTCCATGTCTTCCGCAATGCCGGGAACAGGTTTAAGCGTAAATTTCTGTGCTTCACCTTGAGCAACCATCTCCCCTTGGTGCAGGATAAATAACTGCACACTGTAAGTTCCTGGTGCAGCCATTGGTCCCTGTGGATCACTGGCCCAAGGCGGATTGAAGGCACGTTGGGTCAGGTTGATCGCATTGGGAGCAGGTAATCGAAGATCCCAGGTGGTACGATGTAAGCCTTTGCTGCCCGCGCCCTTGAGCCAACGAATGGGATTCCCTGCCTCGTCTTTGACCCATAGCATGACTTTGGGGGTCGCCTCCGTCGATTCTTCACGCAACGTCTCCCAAGCAGGAAAAGGAATACTGGCTTCTTCCTTTCGAAGCACCTTTTCTTTTTCCTGACGTTGTTGCTTGGTCGTCTGCGGAATGTCTGCCATGTAGTAAGTAAAGGTGGCCCCAAAAGGAGGATTTTCTGCCGCGTAAGAAGTCGAACCTGCTGAGGGCATCCCTTTTGCTTGCATGGGGACACTCGGAATATACCACCAGGCATCTCTTACAGGAAAAAGGGTGTTGGTTTTGGCTGCTACGGCTTCGCTGAGGTTACGTAAACAGCTATAATCATCCAGCACATAAAAGCCTCTCCCAAAAGTCGCACCTACTATATCGTCTTCACGTGGATGTAATTCAATGTCCCTGAAAGGAATCGTAGGTACGCCTCCATTGAGTTTAATCCAGTTTTTTCCTTTGTTGGGCGAAAAATATAAGCCGTACTCCGTCCCGATAAATAAAAGATTTTCATCCAGACGGTCCTGCTTAATTACCCATACGATGGTTTTATCGGGTAGATCTCCTGCGATGGATCTCCAGACCTTTCCACGATCTGTACTCATGAATAGATAGGGACTGTAATCGCCAAATTTGTGGGCATCTCCCACCGCAAACACGGTGTTCTCGTCATGTGTACTCGCCTCCACGTCATTGATAAATGATCGCCACGGAACTCCTGGAAGTTCGGCGGTCTTTCGCCAATTGGAGCCTCCATCCTCTGTCACCTGGATCAGTCCATCGTCAGAACCTGTATAGAGGAGATCTTCGACTTTGGGAGACTCCGATAAGCAAGTCAAAGTCGCATATTTGGACATAGCACCATTGTCGTAGAGGGCATCGGAGCGCCAGACGCGTCCCATCATTTCTAACTCGTACCGGTTGGTATTCGTCGTCAGGTCTTTGCTTATGGGAGACCATGAGTCGCCTCGGTCATCGCTTTTCCAAACGCGCTGTGAACCGAAATATAGACGCTTCGAGCTATGGGGACTGATGATCAATGGACTGTCCCAGTTCCACCTTTCAGGTGCATCACCAGGAGCAGGCTGTGGCTGGATCTTGATGGGTTGCTCTAGGCGACGATCGTATCGGAAAAGGTATCCTTGCTGAAATTCCATGTAGGCAATATTTGGATCTTCAGGGTCAAACTGTGACTCATAGCCATCAGCTCCTGTGGGCACATACCAATCCTGGTTGCGAATGCCTTCGGTGTGCATCGTGCGCGAAGGCCCTAACAGCGTTCCCAAGTCTTGGGCACCTCCTAGGATATTGTAGAAAGGTTCCGAATTGTCTAGGGCGAGCTTGTAGAACTGAGAGATCGGGAGATTGGGGAAATGTCTCCACGTTTTCCCTTCATCAAAGGTCTCGTACAATCCGCCATCACAGCCTGCCATGAGGTGCTGACCATTTTGAGGATCTATCCAAAGCGCGTGATTGTCGCTGTGCTTTTCTCGTCCTGTCACCAGATAGTCAAATGTCTTTCCTCCATCTCTCGAAACATGGAGAAATACATCCATTTGGTAAATAAGGTCAGGATCGACGGGGGAGACTTCTATTTCTTGATAATAATGGGGGCCTGTCCCTCCTGAAACGTAGCTGTTACGTTTTTCCCAGCTTTCGCCCTTGTCGATAGATCGGTAAAAGCCTTTTTCTGCATTGCTTGCTTCGATCGTGGCATAGATCAGGCTCGGATCAGCTGGGGTGACGGCCAGACCAATTTTACCCATATCACCTTTGGGCAATCCTTTGGTTATTTTCCGCCAAGAGTCTCCGTTGTTTGTGGATTTGTAAATGCCTGATTGAGGGCCTCCTGCCAGCAGAGCCCAAGTATGGCGACGACGTTGATAAGCTGCGGCATATACGATATCTGGATTGGTAGGGTCGAATTCTAGGTCGGTCACGCCTGTGTGTTCATCGATTTCGAGCATCTGCTTCCACTTTTGCCCTCCGTCTGTGGTTTTGTACACGCCACGTTCTCCTCCTGAAGACCAGAGGGGTCCTTCTGCTGCCACAATCACCACATCGCTATTGCGCGGATCGACAAGGATTTTTCCAATATGTTCAGATTTTTCTAGCCCCATCTGCTTCCAGCTTTTGCCACCATCTCGACTACGATAGATGCCACTCCCCCAGCCCACATGTCGACCACTGACATTTTCTCCCGTCCCGAGCCAGACAGTCTCTGGAGTTGTAGGATCAATGGCAATCGCACCAATGGAATAGGAGGGATAATCTTCGAAGATAGGCTTCCAGGTGATGCCACTGTTGGTCGTTTTCCAAAGATTTCCTGAGCCAGCGGAGACATACCATGTACTGGGATGCTGCGGATGAATGGCAATATCGGATATTCGCCCGCCCATGACAGAGGGTCCGATCTCGCGGAGCTTGAGGCCACGAACTATCTGTGATAGATCAGACTGATTATTCTGTGCTTGAAGATTTTTATGGGGAAATAAGAAAATTCCTATGAGCCATAATACAGAGAGAAAGGAGAGCAAACGCATATAGATCAAAAGTTAGGTGTGGAAGACTTCTGCAAAAAGCCGTTGGATGAAGATAGGGATAAATGGGGATTCGACATATAGGGAAGCACCAACGGGACGTGGGCGCTGGCAGAGATTCGACATATGGAAGAATACCCACGAGCCATTGACACTAGCTGACATTTATCTATTCTCTCAAACCTACGCCAACTGAATCAGCTGTAAGGCATCCAACCGAATATGGGCATCTTGTATGAGGTCTTTTAGCTGCTCTTTACTCTGTTCTGCAAACTGGATTTCTTGCGGACGGATGTGCTGATTGACGGCTTGTAAGCTCTTGAGTCGATTGATTTCGTGGTCCAAGCGATTCTGCATCTTGCGGATGCCCTGCATGATGTGGGAAGCAGCACGCAGCTCAGCCAGATCCGTAGCAGCGGAAATCATACTGGGTAAAATAGTTTCGACGAATACCTCATTTTCTAATAGATCATCCACAGGTGCCCAAATGAGTTGCTGATCCATCTGCTCCGCAGGATAAGCATCTGTTTCCTCCTCACCTCTGTGATCGACCACTATCCGAATCGGCGTCGGAGGCAAGAAACGATTCGCATGCAAGGCTTCTCCTCCCATTGTCTCCACCACAAATATCGCTTCCAGTAGTAGGCCACGCTTTTCTCCCTGACGCAAAACGCCAAAACTCACGCCACCCGTTCCCGAACTCAAGACCCTGTCCAAAGTTCCCGTGGCAATCGGATGATCCCAGCTCAAGAAGCTCGCATCTTCTCTGCTAAGCGCCCAACTGCGGCTGAAGCTGACAGTGATGCCCTCATCAGGTACCCCTGGAAATGCCTCTAGATTTTGAGGCGCAGGATGGAGAAAATAGCTCCTAGGTCCAAGGTCCTCCATTTCTACGGCAAAATGCTCAAAGACTTCCGTCATATACTGCTCTAGGACAGGATCTCTATCTGCCTGCTCGATTTGTTCTACCAACTCCTCCGCTACACTTGGACGAAAGGAGTTCATCTCCAACAGGCGATTTCTACCCTGGGCGAGTTGCTGCTTCAGCGCTTGCTGAAACTCGGCTGTCTCTGCGATCAAGGTATCTAGCTTCGCAGGCGTTTCTGCTGCCCCCAAAGAGGTAAAGATCTCCAATAAACGATCTTCAAAACGACGCGACAGTTGATCGGCACCTTCCAGATTGTGCTCAAAAGCTTGTAAACCCTCATGAAACCAGCGAACCAGCGTCTCTTGTGGGGTCCCTATCAGGTAGGGCACGTGAATTTGGATGTCTTCTGTCTGGCCAATGCGGTCGAGTCGCCCGATGCGCTGCTCCAGCAGTTCAGGATTCAGGGGGACATCCAAAAGCACCAGATGGTGGGCAAATTGAAAATTGCGTCCCTCGCTTCCGATCTCCGAGCATAGCATCAAGCGTGCGCCTTCTGCCTCTGCAAACCACGCCGCATTTCGGTCACGCTGCACTATGCTGAGGTCTTCGTGGAAGACGCCCACTTTCAAACTCATGCGATTGCGCAGCTCCTCTTCCAGGGCCAGCACTTTTTCCTTGCTGCGACAGATCAACAATACTTTCTCGGGGGCGAGCTTTTCGATCAGTTGAATCAGCCAAGTCATGCGCGGATCTTGCTTAAAGTAGAATAGAGGAGCTTCTACTCTTTTCTCCAATGTATCTGCTGTAAACTCCTCACTCAGTCGCTCCACCCAGCGATCCTGATCCTCCCCTGCGGTGAGCGGTGCGAGGTTTACTATTCGTTGAGGGAAACCCTTGATCGCTGCACGGGTATTGCGAAAGATGACCCGACCTGGGCCATACTGATCCAGCAAATCCTCCATGAGCTGATGGCTAGCAGAGGCATCTCCTTGGCTTACGGCTTCCAGCCGATCTGCTTCAAACCTTTTGGCAAGCCATTGTTGATCGGAAGTCGTAAGCTTTGTCCCACTAGCCAATCGCTCGACCAGGTCAGCTGTGGACTCGTGATCCTGTGATTCTGCTTGAAACTGCTCAAAATCTGTGTATCGGTCAGGATCTAGGAGGCGCAGACGCGCGAAGTGACTCTCTTGCCCCAACTGCTCAGGCGTGGCCGTAAGTAAGAGCAGGCCTTGGGCCACTTGACTGAGTAGCTCTACAATCTGATAAGCGGGGCTGGCTGCTTCGGTAGACCATTCGAGATGGTGGGCTTCATCCACCACGAGCATGTCCCATTTGGCTGTAAGGGCTTGCTGGGCACGTTTCTGGGAACCTGACAAAAAGGAAGTACTACATATAATCAACTGGTCGTCGAGAAAGGGATTGCCTTCGGGCGCACTTTCTTCGAGGGCGGCGCAGCGTTCTTCATCAAAGATGTGGAACCACAGATTGAAGCGGCGCAACATCTCCACAAACCACTGGTGGACCAGCGAATCAGGTACCAAGATCAGCACACGCGAGATGCGACCGTTCAGCAGCAAACGATGGAGGATCAAGCAAGCTTCGATGGTTTTTCCTAAGCCTACTTCATCAGAGAGCAGGACCCGAGGAGCATAGCGATTGCTGACCTCATGGGCGATATACAACTGATGGGGAATTAGGTCAATTCTTCCTCCCACAAAACCTTGAATAGAAGAGCGGTGTCTGCCATGCTCATGGGCAAGTGTTCGACGTCTCAAGGCAAATAGCGCAGGCGTATCCACTTCTCCATTGAGCAAGCGATCATCTACCCCATGCTGTACCTTCACTTCGCCTAAATCAGCCTCGGAAATGACGCGGTCTGCTCCGATGTAAATGTAAAGGTCTCCTTCTTGCACCCGCTCGACTACCATCGGACGCTGTGTGGCATCGTGGACGGTATCACCTGGCTTGAATTTGACCCTGCGCAGGGGAGCTGTTTCGGTCGCGTACAAACGGGTAGCTTCAGCACCTGGAAAATAGACTTTGACGCGGCCGTGGTTCACTTCCGTGACTTTGCCAACCCCAAGTTCGGGCTCGCCTTCAGAGGTATAACGTTGATCTAGAGAGAATGCCATGTGGTAGGTTTCTGGCCCGCAAGAAGGGAAAAGCGGAGGAGATAAGCAATTGTAAAATATAGAGAAACGCGTAGCCTTTGTACGCCTCATCCTTTTGGGAGGAGTTGTCGACAAATACTACGCGTTTCTCTGTTAGCATGATCATTTGGGGGGTGACCACGCCGTGGCGGTGATTGAGTGACCACGCCGTGGCGGTGGTTGGGGTGACCACGCCGTGGTGATGATTGAGTGACCACGCCGTGGCGATGATTGAGTGACCACGCCATGGTGATGATTGAGTGACCACGCCGTGGCGATGATTGAGTGACCACGCCGTGGCGATGATTGAGTGACCACGCCATGGCGGTGGTCCTACGAATGATCCTCGATCATCTTCTGGTGGTCGGATTTCAGCTTTTCGTGATCGGCTTCGGCCTTGTCATGATCCGCTTGCATGCTTTGGTGCTCAGCCTCCATTTTGGCATGCTCCGCCTTGAGGGTTTCTGAATCAATCTCACCTGTTCCATGCTTTTCCACCAGCGCTTTATGCTTCTCTACCAATGCCATATGTGATTCAATCATTGCTGTGTGCTGATCGATGATGGCTTGATGCTCTTTTTCCATCGCGTCATGCGCCTCGTCGGGTTCCCCACCCGAGATTGAATCATGGTCAATGACCAATTGCTCATGCAGTTTTTGCATTTCTTCATGGGCTTTCATCATCTCGTCGTGCTCAGACTCCATTTTGGCATGCTCCACCATCATTTCTTTGTGCTCGGCAGACTCTGCGGGATTGCTGTTTTGGCAAGAGAATGTAGCTGTGGCCAAAACGATGGATAGAATGATAAATTTAAGGAATACGTTTGTGAACATCTTTTTTATAATCTTTTGAATTTAGTTGTCATTCCTCGAAGGAATTTAGGCAGCTAATTTACTTCTTTCTACAAGAATTCAATCTAAATTATCATATATATTCTTTCTCCTATGACAGTGATTATCATGGATGAATCCACATAGGATTCCGTTTCTATGTAGGGACGCGATAAATCCTAGTGACGTGATAAATCGTAGAGACGCGATAAATCGACGTCTCTACGTAGAAAATAGGATGCCAGTACATTCCTGAACTTAAGAGGGTCTTCTATCTTGCTCCTATGTCCAAATCGTCACCGTTTCAAATCCCATGATGTCACCGTTTGGTGCCAAGCCTACGAAGTATACAGGATATTCTGAATCACGCCTTATCCCATCAATTCCTACTACTACATGCGTGATATGGGTGAGATGTTGGGTCATGAAGGTATGAAGGGTAATGAAACGCTCTAGTTCATCAAACTGCTCGTACCCCTCATAATTTTCAAATATCCATTCGTATTCGGCCCTTCCCTGATGCCAAAACTGGATCTGCTCTTCTCTTTTTGTCATATCTAACCCCAGCGTAGCACTAAAATTTTCCTGAGTCAGCACCGTTAACTCTGCTTCTCGACGAAAAGGGGTTAAGTAGGCGTCTGCTTCGTTGGCCCAAGCAGGGAAGTACAGGTCACCGCCGAGTGAAGAGAGCTTTTCAAATAGCTGGTCCGCGGCTACATCTTCCTCTGGTATTTGATCTTGCAATTGGGCAAGGCGAACCGCTAGTCTGGCAGTGAGCGACATCTGCGCAATTTCAGCGGCCGAGAGTCCATTGTTGTTGATGTCGTAGGCATCTACCAGCTTTTCTTTGGCATAAGCAAGGGTGTCTGCTACATCTTTTTGGGTGACTCTCGCACCTGGTTTGGCATCTCTTCGGTCTATCAAGCGATAGAAAATGCGGGTGAGCTGCTGCTCTACTCCTTCGAGTTCCACTAATTTTGCACGGATATCTTTACGGCTCACAAATGGATCATCACCTGTGGCATCCAAGATATGTTGCGCGACCTGCTCAAGGGCAGCTTGAACTTTATGTTTGGCAATTCTAGACACGTCGATTCTTTATTTTCTTGGAGTATAAAGTACATTGGGGATATTACTTGAAGATTAAGATCAAATGAAAATCATGGGCTTCGTTCTCTTAGCCTCCTATCCATATACCGACAAATCCTACACCAGCAACACCCAAGGCAGCCAAGAAAACAGGCAGCAGATTCTTTTGTAAAATAGCGCGAAAATCTCGCACACCAGCTACCGTAGCTGCTGCGATGATATTAAATAGACAGACGGCATTTCCCAGAGATCCCCCAGCCAATTGCAGCCCTAAAATCAGGGAGGAATCCAAGGACAATGCTTGCGCTGTATTGAATTGCACAGGACCAAAAATGATATTAGAGACAGTCGTACTTCCTGTCATGAATGCTCCGATCACACCGATCAATGGGCTAAACAAGGGATAGGCTCCTCCTGCTTCTCTGAATACGCTCGCTAATGCCTCAATCATAGAGGGCAGTTCCCCACTTCCATTGAGCATCAGTTGGGTGATCGCCAGGGAGGGGAATAAAATGACAAATACAGCAAGCGTTTTACTCCCTACAAGCTTGAGCGACAAAGAGAAGTCTTTGGCTCGATACAAGGCAAAGAGCGTCGCTACAACAAAAGGAATGAGGGGAGAACGGAGCGGTTGAAAGCCCGCCTCGATATCTGTCCCAAATAGACCTTCAAAGGACAACGTCAGCGTGAGAACCTGCCCGAGCGGAGGAATAAGCTTGGGGAGTAAGAGTAATCCTACCAACAAACCATAGGGTGTCCAAGCAAGCAGAGAAAGTCGACGTTCTTGGAATATAAATAAGTAAGCAACGCTTGCCATCAAAATGGCAGATACTATGCCTGTCATCTCATGAAGGAAGCTTCCCAAGCAAGCATATGGAATCATGATCGCTGCAAACATAGTCCATCCTTGCCACCCCAACGGGCCCTCCGACTCCTGCCTCACATATCGGTGGACGAACCATGCGATCACCATTCCTCCCACCAGCATCGCACCTGCTGCCCAGCCATAAATAGTGGTAATTTCTGCTGCATCTAGCCCTAGTGGTATCTCTAGCCCTGCAATGACAGGTATACCCACCGCACCCGAAACGGCAAATAAGCCATTGATCAACAGCACGGCTGCAATCGACAGAACAGGAGAAAAGCCCAAACTGATCAACAATAAGGGGACAATCGCTCCTGGTGTTCCAAAACCCGCAACACTCTCAAAAAAAGCGGTGAGAAAAAGCGCAAGAAACCAAAAACGAACCTCTTTTCTGGGATGTATCCGACTGAGACTGTCTTGTATACCTTGAATATAACCCTTTTGCGCCATGGCATCATAAAGTAGTAAGGCACCAAAGATGATCATCAGGATGTTGAGGGTGCTGACGAGGGCACTGATGAGCGAAGCTAGAAATGGAGGAAGTCCATTGCCACTTAGGAAGAAAATGAGCGTAGTCAGGATCAGCCCTATATAAACAGCGGGTTTGACACCTTTCCAAAGGCTGATGACCAGCAGTGCCAAGATGGGAAGAAAGGACCACAAAGGATAGTAGGTACTGAGCATGGGGCATATTTATACATGAAAATAGACAAGAGAGGGATGGATACATAATGAAAGTGTCACATGCTATGCCACACTGTCCCTTCAGGACAATGAATCAGATTCAAACCCTGAAAGGGTGGCATAATCTAGGCTGGTGGTTGAAACCCTAGACTACTGAGTGAATCTATATTATTCTTTTTCCTCTGTCCACCTCCTCAATCTAAAAATGTAGCATCCCCCAAAAGGAAATGCTCCAGTATGAGGATTCAATCTTCTTTCTTGAATAAAGATCGCCCCCTCCTGTACAAGGATCTAGACCCTTAGTTCAGCCCATCTTTTATAAGCGACAACACCTGCGACTGTCCATCAAATGTGACCTTGATCGAGTACATGCCAGTGGGAAATCTCGTCATGTCCAACTTGGGTTGGTTGTTCACATTCAGCACCATGCGCCCGTTCATGTCAATCACCTGAATATTCAAATCCTGAACAGTTTCCAGTCCCTGGATAAAGAATTTCCCTTGCGTAGGGTTGGGAACGAGTTGAATGGATGGCTCAATCTCAGTAGTGGGAGCTTGGGTACGGGGAGAGGAAGAGACCAGATGATCTTTGAAGAAATCCCAGATCTCGACTGCCGCTTCTATGTCATAATTGACATATCCTGCCAAAGGACGTGGATTGACGACCGTGGGCATGCCCGGAATGGTGTGTCCCCCTCCTTGCACACGATACAAAACCACCTCGCTCGAACCTGTACAATTGTAGTAGGTAGTCGAGCGCACCGTACTTCCATCGGTTAGATCGATATTGGGAAAATTATAGACGACTTTTTGGAAGTTGCAGCCATTGTTGTTTCTCCAAAACTGGATGGTGGAATTGGTTCCAATTACACTTCCTCCATCTGTCAGAGGACTTAGGGGACCTCCACTGTAAGGCACAAGTGAATCGTCGGTACCATTCATTAGGAGCATAGGGACTTCGTTGCTGCTAGGGCTGCAACCTACATTGACGGAGTCGGGCATGCTGGCGATGATCGTCGCATAAGCGTTAAAGGTCCCTGTGCTCTCACAGGCCAATCTCTGAGTCATCATCCCTCCATTTGAGGCGCCTGCCACGAACACATTGTTCTGGTCGAAGGGGTAGTTCACATCAACGGAGTCCAACAGATCATTCAGAAATTGGACGTCGTCCACGCCACTGGTATCGGGTCCTGTGACGCCACGTCCATCAGCCCATTGGTTCGTGTAGCCATTGGGAAAGAGGACCAAGAAGTCCTCTGTATCTGCCACATCTTGAAAGGGTAATCCTGTGATCAGGGTCTCGCCATTGCCATTGCCGCCTCCATGTAGCCCCATGACGAGCGGCCAGTTTTGCTTGGGTTGATAGTTGGCAGGGACATAGAGAATGTAACTGCGCTCCAGGCCTGCATACATGAAGGTATCCCTCACGAAGGTCTGTCCATAAGAAAAAAGGGGGAGCCATAATATGGCCATTGAAAGTGCATAGATGAATTGTCTCATGATTCGGGTAGTTTTAGTTTAGAAAAATATTGGACTATCTGACTACCCACAGGTTTAATCCTTTTGGAAATTTATTTATAATAAAACTAATCATTACTCGAAATAAACTGATACCCAAATGATTAAATCATGAGAAATAATGAAAAAATTTAGCTTTCTAGATGTTTGAGGTTTCTATTTTCCAATAAAATCTAGCAGACGCGATCCTATTTCTGAACCACGTCTGTCATTTTCTACACGAACATCTCTCTAGTGGGAAAGCCAATCCAAACAATATCCTGCGACTTCTTCCCAACCGGGTGTACCACAGATGAAGTGATCTTTTCCTTCAAAAAACTTTGCATCTACTACGCTGTTTTCGTCCGTGTAGCTCTTGATCGTTTTTCTCACCAATACATTGGGTACAATCACATCTTCTAATCCTCCCAAAAAGAGCATAGGCACATGTGGCTTCTTTGTGTCAATCTTTGCAATCTTTTTAAACGAGGCTCGAAGTGTCTGTCGACTTTCTGGTACCGCGAACTGTGTAAATAATGCATCGGATTCCTCCCGAGTCGAGGTATTGGCGATGGAAAAATGAAACCATTTCTTGTAGGCTTCCTCCTTTGGATTGAAGACCGTATTTCCCTTCAAAGGACTTACTACTTTATTCGTAGCTCTCAAAAAGCTCGGTTTAAAGGTGATGTTTCCGCGAGGGGGCGCACTGCTGATGAGAATGGCTGCTTCTGCCCTGCCCGATGCTACGAGTTTTTGAGCAGTCAAGCCTCCAAATGAATGCCCAATCAAAATGGGTTTCTCGGGTAGATCGTCGATCAATGCTTCAAGATTCGCAATCCAATCCTGGAGTTGTACACTTCCTAGTCCTTTGGGTGGGTTAGCTCTCAGATCTACAGGGATTCCCTCATGCTTGGGATGGGCGGGAGCATAACATGTATAGCCTTCTTGTTCGAAAAAAGTCTTCCATTCATTCCATGTTTGGTTATTCATAAACAGTCCATGAATGAAGATGATGGTGTTGGAATTGATCTGCTTCTGCATTTTTGCTGAATTAGGATTTTGTGAAAAGGCAGCGCTACAAGCAAACAGCCAGGCGATGGCGACAAAGATTTTGCTATGTTTCATTTTGTATCGTTTGATTGTTCGATACAAAGCTGGGCTTCTCAATTCCTTTTTTGTTTAACCTGGGTTAAAATCGTCCAGCATCTGCGAGTCTTTTTCGAATGCGGCTCAGGGAAGGGCCTTGTATCCCAAGGTAGGAGGAGATGTGATAAAGGGGGACCTTTTCATGAAGGGCTGGATGTGCTTTCATAAGGTCTAGATAGCGTTCTTCAGCCGATTTGAGCAAAAAACTCTCTACGCGCTCAATTACAATCGTAGCAGCTTGTTCTGCAATAATTCTTCCCAAACACTCCCACTCGTGTGAGGCTTTATATAGTTGTCTGAGGTGGGTAATGTTGATGCAGACAATGTGTGCGTCGGTCAGCGCTTCCGTAAAGTATTCGCAAGGAATCTGGTTGACAAAGCTCTTGTAGGCTGTGATAATGCCATTTTGTGAGAAGAAGAATAAATTTCGTTCCTCTCCACTTTTGGGTTCGATGAGGTAAGATCTAAAGGTACCTTCCACGATGAATCCTAGCTCTTTACAGACATTCTTATAATCATTGAATAACTCTCCTTTCTTGAAGGATTTTTCACGCCAATGCTCTCTAGAAAGGTCAAATGCCTCAGCAGACATGCCCGCCAGCTGATGAAATACAGGTTGTAAAGCTTCAAGATCCATTATTCATTCCGTTTTATGCACAGATACTTCATTTACTCTACTTACCATCAGTCCCCTCCTATTGAAAATAAGATTATCTATAAACCATCCCAAATGGTCTTAAATATCGGGTCTATTTATACTTTTCACGAGATATGCAAAATCATAAACATTCACATATAACAAGAACTAAATCCCTTTTTCTACAGTTAGGGACCATATATTTTCTTGCTGTATCTCGCTATGATTGTAGCTTATGGCCTATAAAATACTGATCCTCTTTACCCATCCGAGATTTGAGCAGTCCAGGTCCAATCGCGTTCTGGTCAACGCCATTCCCGATCATCCTGACATCACCTTTCACGATCTCTATGAGCAATATGCAGATTTCAATGTGGATGTTGCACGTGAGCAGGAACTTGTGATGAATCATGACATCATCATCTGGCATCATCCCCTTTATTGGTACAGTGCCCCTCCCCTACTCAAACAATGGATCGACATGGTCCTGGAGTTTGGCTGGGCGTATGGGCATGGTGTCACGACCCTTACGGGCAAGTTGGTCTTCAACACCTTTACCTCTGGAGGACCTCGGGAGGCTTACAGCTCAGATGGTAGAAACTGTCATCCCATCCGGTCGTTTTTTACCCCTTTTGAGCAGACGGTACGCTTGTGTCATATGGAATACCTTCCCCCTTTTGCTGTACAAGGGACACATAAGCTATCTGATGCCGAATTACATGCAAACGGACAAGCATATGCCCATTTATTACTTCGATTGAACGAAGGGGGATTCTCTATAAGCGAAATACAACAATATGTCTTCCTAAACGACTGGCTCTCAATCTCAAAAACCATCAATCCATGAGTGGAAGTTTTCTATTTCAGGCCGTCATCTACCTCACGGCTGCGATCATCTGCGTACCAATTGCCAAGTGGCTGGGCATGGGTTCTGTGTTGGGTTATCTGCTAGCGGGTATTTTGATTGGACCCTATCTTTTGGGATTTATTGGGGAAGAAGGAGAAGACATCCTCCACTTTGCGGAGTTTGGCGTCGTGATGATGCTCTTTTTGATTGGTTTGGAGCTTGAACCATCCAAATTTCTTAAAATGTGGAAAGTCATTGTAGGCATGGGGGGGATGCAAGTGGGTGTGACCGCTGTTTTAGTATTTGGGGGTTGTATGTTTCTGGGACTTGCTTGGCAAGCGGCATTGGCTATCGGATTGTCCCTCTCGCTGTCTTCTACAGCCATTGTCCTCCAAACCTTGAAGGAAAAAAATCTCATGGGCACAGCGGCGGGACAAGGTTCATTTTCCGTTTTGCTATTTCAGGATATTGCTGTCATTCCCATTCTAGCCGTACTTCCTTTGTTGGCCATACAAGGAGCTGAAGCAGGGGGAGACGATCACGGAAGTCATTCTTTCATCGAAAACTTTCCTGCATGGGTACAGACCTTTGCTGTACTCGCAGCTGTGGCCTTGATCATCGTGGCAGGGCGCTACATCATTGTTCCTTTGCTCCGACTTGTAGCCAAGACACGCCTGCGTGAGCTATTTTCTGGATCGGCTTTGCTGATTGTATTCGCCATTGCGTACTTGATGGAGATGGTGGGACTCAGCCCTGCTTTGGGGACCTTCCTCGGTGGCGTAGTACTAGCCAATAGTGAGTTTCGCCACGAATTAGAGAGCGATTTAGAGCCTTTCAAAGGATTGTTGCTCGGCTTATTTTTCATCGCGGTAGGTGCCTCCATCAACTTTCAGCTCATCAGTGAGCAACCAGGGACGATGATGGCCATTGTAGGTAGTATTGTCGTCGTCAAGGGACTGGTATTATTTGCCGTCGGTCGGGTATTTAAATTACGGATTGACCAGAACTTGATTTTTGCTTTGGGATTGGCTCAGGTCGGAGAGTTTGCCTTTGTCTTATTTTCCTTCATTGGGCAGTTGGGGATTTTGGAGGGAAAAATGATTGACTTGTTCATGGGAGTCACAGCGATCTCTATGGTTGTCACGCCTTTGATTATGTTGGCTAATGAAAAATTATTCCTGCCCCGAATCGGTACTAAAGAAGTAGAAGAAAAGCCGATGGATACGATGGAGGAAGATAATGCGGTCATTTTGGTCGGTTTTGGGCACTTTGGAAGTACCATAGGCAGGTTTTTGAGAGCCAATGGAATAGAGGCAACGATTCTGGATAATGACTCGGATAGAGTAGATCTCCTCCGTAAAATGGGATTTGAGGTCTACTACGGAGATGCAACGCGTCCCGACCTGCTAGAAAGTGCAGGGGCAGACAAAGCCAAGATCATGGTCACCGCCATCGACTCGCCCGAGACCAATATGCGTGTGGTAGAAACGGTCCAAAAGCACTTTCCCCATCTGGAATTATTTGTTCGTGCCCGCTCTAGATTTGATGCCTACGAGTTGCTGGATGAAGGCATAGAGGATATCTATAGAGAATCACTGGATACGTCGGTGAAAATGGGCGTTGACATATTGAAGCGTTTGGGACATCGTCACTACAGTGCCTTCCGTGCTGCGCAAAACTTCATCAAGTACGACGAAGCCTCCATGCGGAAGCTGGCAGCCGATCGCCATGATCGCAAACAGTACATCTCTCGTGTACGAGAAGAGATACAGATACAGGAATCCCAACTGAAAGTAGACATGAGGCGGCGCAACCAATCAGGTGATACGGACCATGCCTGGGACAGCGAACAGATGCGCGAAGCGACGAAGAATGGGCAGCCTGTGCGGTAGGAATCTCCAAACTGGATGGATTTTTAAAGGAAATCGCCCACGCCATAGCAATGATTCTACGGCCTACAAGTGCAAATAAGAGGGGGAATATACGCCCCCTCCTGTTTGCTATATTTCCACTAAGCTAGCGCAAAACCCAGACCAACTATATTTGTAAGGCTGAAAAATAGCTCAAATAAGATCCCCTGCCCAATCTGCTTGTTGGGCTTGCCATCTATGCGCATACTCAGGAGTCTCCCGATGACGAAACCCAGGAAAATCAGAATCGCCACGATCTGAGAAGTGAGTCTCAATGAAGGAAGAAAAATCCCTAGGAGGATAATGATGCCTCCACACAACATCACGGCACTTATACCTCTGATTTCATTGAGGAGATCTACATCTTTTGTCAAATTTATACCAGAGTTCTTGGCGTAGGTTTTTATAGGGTTGGTCAGGCGCATGATCCCAACAAAGAGTAGCATAAGACCTGAAAGGGCTAAGATAACGATGGTAAAAATATCCATTTTGATTGCTTTTATTTGATTCTGAAGCAAAAGTAGAATGGACTTGTGCCAAGGGTATGTCAGGGGTTAAAGCTCATTTTATATATTTTTCAAAATAATCTTGTAGGGTCATTTTGTGAGGAGTAAAGCTCTCGGGTTTAGGGATCATTTTCTTAATATAACCGATACGGAAAGCTCTAAAATCGTCTCTCAATCGGCAGAAAGCGATTAGCAGGAAATTTCCATGGATGCTGTAAATAGCAAATGGCTCAATATCACGGGTGGTATGCCTATGTTCAGAGGAATGGTACTCAATCGTCAGGACCTGGAAATGAATGATAGCCGATTGGATTTGCATGAGGTTGGCGCTCGACTTTTCCCTACCATGGAGACCACCAAAATACACTCTTTCTGCAAGCAGGTCTGCGTTTCCTTTTTGAGCGTATCTCAAGATGGCTTTGATCTTCTCCGTGGCACTAGCCACATTTTTACTGAGCGATTGGTCCTTATTGTTCATCGCCAGTTGTTCCATTGTGATCAGCGCATTGGCTTCATCCTCCGTAAATACTACGGGTGGGAGATGGTAGCCCTCCATGATGGAGTATCCTTTGCCCTCCTCTGTCACGATGGGGATGCCCGACTGCTCAAGCGTCCGTATGTCTCGATAAATCGTCCTGATGCTTACATTGTGTCTTTCTGCCAAGGCTTTGGCCGTGACAAGTCGCTTGGATTGAAGCTGGGTAAGGATGGCTGTCAGCCTCGAAAGCCTAGGTTTTTCTTCCATTTTCCTCTTTTCTACCAATGCTAAGGTAGGAAAGATTTAGATTTGATGGGTTGGGTTATCTGTGCCGTGGCGGTGGATCTCCAGATGTATCGGGCAGGGGAGAAATGATGAAAGCCCCATGATCATGATACATGACCACGGGACCTACAATCATTTTTATCTAGAGTGAACTTATTCAATCTGAATCAACAAGGCTCTATTTTCTCCTTTACCCACAGGCATTCGCAGCCAGTAAAATCCACTCGGTAACGTCGATACCTCTAGCTGCAATTCCATTTGATTAGGAGTCACATTCTGCGCCAACTGCGTTCGACCTGTCAGGTCCACCAGCATCAACTCTCCACCCTCATGTGTCTGTTCCCACTGGACCGTGAAGCGATCCGTAGCAGGATTCGGAAATACCTTCACAGAGGAAGAAGCCGCATCTAATATGCTAGTTGGTGTTACCACTTGATCGACCCTCGTGCTTCCACCTACCCAACTGGTAGGAATCAGGCTTTCGTCATTGTGGATGACATCGGCTGCCTGGATATCGAACATTAGATGGGCTGTACTTCCCAAAGGCAGGGAGTCGACAATGACAAATCGCAGCTCGGCCACGATTCCCTCACCCGAAATGGCTATCTGTTCTGTCCTGACAATCGAAAGATCTACGCGCCCCTGTTCTACATGATGCATAGACATCAGATTATTGCCATCAGCCCCTAGCCAGCTATTTTGCACATCGAAAGCGATGGCTGCATCGGGATTGATGTAGGCTTCGTCATAAGCAATAGAAAGTGCCAGACCGTAGACATCTTCTACCTCTCCGTTCGGTTGGTTCAGTCGAAGGCTCACGGTCAATGTATCACCTGGCAAGGCAGAGACAGGGACATCTATCGACAATTGAGCTTGTCCATTTGCAGGCACGCCTTGTCGTGGCATCCACTGATAATTCTGGGCAATCGCCTGTGCATCTATCATCTCTATGATGCCGTTTCCATCACAGTCTGCATGTTTGAGATCGACTCCCGAGGCTTGGCTCGTTCCCCAATCCAAAGCAGGTTGCGGAGCCCAAACCGTAGACACGCTGTCACGCGCGGGACCTGTTCTCCCTTGATGCACTCCAATGGACAGTAAGTCCCATACATCGGCGATGCTGTCCCCATTTGCATCCCCAGGATAGACAGGCGTTCTTGGAAGAGCGGGTGGAGCTGCAACCAAGCAGCTAGCGTTGGGATCAAGCGACAGTCCAATGTTGCGCATACTCCCATCAGGGTCGACTTGGGCAGGATTTCCTGCATTTACAAGCGGAGAACCGACCTGTGGAACGTAATTGCTATCAATGAGGGGATCTCGAAACAGGTTGAAATAGGCATCTGTAGAATCACCATTGCCATTTACCGTGATGAGCTGCCCTCCAAAAGCAAGGTTAAATGCTGAGCTAAAGTCTTCCTGATTGTCGTAAAGCAGGTTATAAGACACCTCTGAAGGCGTACCTGAGCTAGCTTCATACTGGTTGAGGCCAATGTCATTCCCATAAACCACATTCATTTCTACCTCTGATCCTCCATCTCCCCAGAAAGATAACCCTATGCCATTATCAAAGACGATATTGTTGCGAATCAGGCAAGTAGGACTAGATCCTACCGTCGTTTCCCCAATGCCTATCCCACACTCAGAGACGATATTATTCTCAATGACTACGTCTCCTGAATTATACTGATAAGCACGTATACCAATACTATTGAATATATTAAAGACCTCATTCTCGGCAATGTAGGCATCAGCTGTCCCTAAGAAAGTATAGATTCCTCTTATAGAGCCGTTGTAGACGCGGTTACAAACGATCTCTGCCATGCCTGTACCTCCCCTCCCCCATACGCAATGCCGCCGTAGTTGAAATCGTAGAACTCATTTTCTGTCAATGTAACTGTCTGGTTTGAATTGATCTGCACCCCTATGTCGCAGTGGCGAACGATGCTGTTGCTGAGGATCAATTGCTGGGTCGCGGGAGTCCCCATATTAAACTTTCTATTCACAACCAGTGGATACTGCGCACGTTCTAGGATGCAATAGGTCAATTCATTCCCTTCACTCCCATTCCCGACGACAATCCCTTCCCACTCCTGGGGTCCAGGACCAATAGCCTCAAGGGTGAAAATCACTTTGTCCAATACATTTCCCTGAGCAAGTAACCTACCGTCCACGCTCAGCATATAGCCCGCTTCAAACTTCACGAGCGTTCCTCCCTCTATCGTGAGGGTCTTCCCACTAGGGACTGTCAAGTCTCCATTGGCAATGTAGGTCGTATCAGAAAAAAGCGTCCCATGGATTGTCCCACTCACATACCGAACGGGCGTTCCTAATAAGGTAACTGTTGACAGAGAGTCGTTGCCTGTTAATAGGGTGGGCTGTCCTTGATTGAAAAATACCGTCTGATAGCTGGGCGCGACAAAGGTTATTTCATACACACCTGGAGGCAGATTGACAGAATAGCTACCATCTACAGCTGTGGAAGTAGAATCTGTGACAGCGGAGGTGGAGACTGCTTCGAATATCACGGTGATGCCGCTGTGGTTGCTCTGATTATTCAATAAGGCTGTGCCTTGTACCTAACCTTTGAGCGAAAGAGGGACCAAGCTACAGGCGACCAACAGCCATGCGCATAGAGTAATGACGTGTTTCATGCGAATAATTATTAATTGGGAGAATGGGGTCAATCGTATACTCCAACCTGTAGGTTAGCAGATTTGGGGATACATGAATTTGATACGTTCACCTAGATGATCGTTCGTGCCTTTTAGCTTAGGGTCTTTAACACATGTACACACCTTAATGTTTAAAATTGGGCATGTTGTTGTGATAATGGAGGGGTGAATGGGGTTTGTTGGAATTGGATTGCAAACTTGCCCCCTTCAGTTTGTAACTGAAGCAGGAGGCTACAGATTTCATCTGGAGGAAGCGGAGTACTTACGACGTGACGGTGAAGCAGGATTTTAGGATTTACAGGATTTGGGGGTGGGGTGAAGGGAGTTTATGGGATTGTTTGTTGGAGGTGGAGTGCCCAGGACTAGGCAGTAGGTGGGGGTGTTCAAGACTTGGCGGTGGGTGGGAGTGCCCACGCCATGGCGGTGGGCCTACTTGACGATTCCTTTGTCCTTCAGCCATGTGGCCATGGTCTTGTAATAGTCGTCGCAGACCTCCCAGTCTGTATCGGACAGGTCCTCGCGATAGCCGCAGGTCTTGCATTTCATGAGGCTGTGATTGCACTGCGGAAATACTTTGGTGATGAGGTCGGCCTTTTCGCTTTTTCCGATTGTTTCTTCGTAGAGCTGCTTTGTCAAACGCCAGTCTACTTGGGAGTCGTTTTCTCCGAAAATAGCCAATACAGGACAATCAATCTCTTCCAAGATCTGGTCAAAATCGTCGATGTACACCCATAAGCCACTTTCCTCATCAAAATGTCCCTCGGCTAGATAAGACTTTTGCGAATTGATATGCTTTTGCCTGCCTTCCTCTGTCATTTCTAAAGGGGGCTGATATCCCATGATCTTTACACAGGTTGCATCCTTCAGCACGGGAAGCCGCGCCTCAAAATATTCCTCATAGCTCCCACCTGTGCAATAGATTTTATGCGCTAGCATCCAGGCATTATATAGTCTTTCAGCCTCTGCTTCCGATTTGCCTTCGATGATCAGATTAGATTTGAGGAGATAGCCGAAGTTTTCCTTGTCATTGGTCCCACTGACAGAGATCCAGAAGTCGATGGGATACTTCGAGTTGATCAAAGGGGCGATCCATCCTGCACGGCTGAGGCCCCAAAGACCGATCTTATCTACACCTTGGATGCCTTGCTGCTTGAGGGCTTTGATGGCTGCGACCGCCTCATCTGCTGAGTTCGCCACAGGTTGCTGCGCATCAAATACGCCTTCACTCTTCCCGCAGCCCATTTTGTCCCACAGGACAACAGTCAAGCCTGATTCCACCAGTTTCGTCCTGATACGGGTGTACCAACCCCCTTCGACGAAGTTGGTGCGACCATATCCTGGAATAATGATCACGATGGCATCGGTGGACCCTTCCATAGGTGTCTCAATCAGTCCATGGAGGGTCTTCCCTTCAAACTGAAACTCGAATGGAGCAGATTGCTTTTGGCCCCAAGCTGTGCATGAGATACAAAAGAAAGACAGGAGAAGTATGGATGGGAGAATGACGTTTTTCATAAGGGAAGTCAAATTGATGGAATTCCCAGATGATGTCAATACTTGGGGCGGGAAGTAGGTATCTTTAGCAGTTTTGGCTGTGGTAGCACCAATGGGACGTTGGCGCTGGCTAGAGTAGTTTTGGCCTTTTGCTGTAGCGTCAACCTTTATCTTTCAAAAATGCGTCTACCTCTTTTCGGGTCTCAAAATGCAAGGTCTGATTGGCGCCACGTTCTCTGTGGATCACGACCGTGAAGCCCTTTTTATGCTTTTTCACTTCGTATTGGACATCGTTAGGTTGTGATTCGGGTTTGTGTAGGCGGCTTCGGAAGTCTGAGAAGACTTTGTTGATCGCACTTTGGGTTTGATGGGGCTTCTTTTTCATGGGATAGGGTGAAGGAGATTCGGATAAAAAGGCTGAACGAAGACGAAAGTCTAGGAAGTATACGCATTTCATCACATATGATGGGGATTTATGTAGGGCCAACTTTAGTTTGTAATAGAAGCGAAATACGATGTTAGCACCCACGGAACGTTGGCACTGGCTGGAGAATCATCTATCATGTTGCGTTCTCACATTCTCCAGGATGCTACCATTTTAGAATCAAGCATTCAAGTTAAGTGGATTTTCAACCTTACTAGCTTCTAATCGTTTTTTTTCGTGGTCTGTTCTGATTTTAAACTCTAATTCTCTTGCATATATGCGCCACCAATAAAATGCAGGAATTTCCTTGCTACTGTGTTCTTCAAGCCTATACATAAGATCGATATTGGGATTTTCCCTATCATTAATTAACCGACTGAGTTTGGTCTTGTGGATACCCAGATTACTTGCAATCTCTGCATTACTCCTTCTGGAAATCTTAATGTACTTCTGTAACTGCTTCGCAAAAGTGAAGGCTTCATCAAACTTATTCTTCTTAAAGTAGGCATTGAGTCGAAGTTTGAAGGCAAATAAGTCAGATGAAATTAATTCCTCTTCTGACATCGCATTCATTCTTTCTAACCTCAACCGCAAAAATTCCTCCTCTACCTCTCGCTGTTCCGATTTAGGTAGTTTCACACTAAAAAGTAAAGAATCTGCTAGTTCTTCATCTGAATAGCTTTTCCTTAGATCTTCGTATAAATCTTCATGCTTCTTCATCAAATAGATACTTTTGGATTAGAAATCTAGCTGAGGAACCTTCAACCGCCAATAATCTTCCAAACTGACGAAATCCATACCTCTCTTGATATAGGCCATAATATTAAGAGTTTTTGCTTGTGGTTAGTACGAAGGAATAAATACCAATGTTAGCACCAACGGGAGCTTGGCAATGTCTTGACTTATCAAGATTTCATCTCAATATATACCGTTTTTAGACCCTACCTTCTTCCCTCTGGGAATGGTCGTCAGGATGACTGTGCTTCGCTTGTTTGTGTATCCCGAAGCTCATTTCGGGATGCTATGGCGGTGGATCTACTTTGCGAGTTCCTCCAAAATGTAATCCTCCAGGACCTGCTCTGGCTGCCTCGTTTTTCCGTTTCGGTAATTTCCTGAAGTGATGACGACCACGGCATTGAGCTCTGCTAGGATAAAAATGTACTGCCCCCCTGCGCCTCTCGCCTCCACAGATGATATCTCTCGATCATTCACTCGGTAGGCATGATGCCACCAAAAGTAGCCATAGCCATTTTTATCGGCTACATTTTCCAGATTCGTGTGTTTTTCCACCGACTCGTTTACCCATTGCTCAGAAATCACCTGCTTCCCCTTCCAACGGCCTTTGTCGAGGTACAACTGCCCAAAAGCGAGTATGTCCCTTGGCGTCAAGTGAATCCCTCCACCAAAATAGGGAATGCCCCGATCATCGGTGTTCATGATGTAGTTGGTAATTCCCAACGGAGCTAGAAGGTTGTCGACAATGAAAAACTCCATGGGCATGTCGATGCGCTCATTTAAGTAGACGCCTGAGAGAAAGGGATCAGCGGATTTATACATCGTACGGGTTTGGGGGGCGTGGCCGAGGGGGGCTTCCAGGGCTGTTTTGAGCCAGTCATCCGATTCTTGATAGGTATCTTCATACACTTGGATACCTGAGCGCATAGTCAGCAGTCCCTTGAGGGTGATTTGCGACTTGAGGGAGTCGGAGGTGTATTGATACTTTGGGGGAATGTAGGGATAGAGTAATTGGTCCACATCTTCGATGATGCCTCTGTCCACGCCTAGCCCGATGATGGCCGATCCAATACTCTTCCCTGCGGAGCGTATGTCGTGGGGAATGTCCGCTGCGAATCCCCCAAAGTATTGCTCGTAGACGATCTCTCCATTTTGGGAAATGATGACGCCTTCCGTACCTTCCAAGGTCTGATCTTTGATGGCTGCTTCCATCTTTTTCAGGTTGAGTTGGGTGGGGGACATCTTCCAGCGATCGTCAGATGGGAGTTGGGCTGGACTTGCCTTCGTTGGTGGTTGTGTGGTTTGGTAGGACACCGTCGTCAGCACGTGGCTTCCGATATGAATGTCTAGTAGGATTTCATCCGCTTTCAATTTTCCCTTGAAGCCCAGTCCCGTCTTAAAGTCTTGAAAGGAAATCGCCTCCCCTTCCTGCTGAAAATCAGATGCCCAGAATGTACCCAACATGGGATAGGCACTGTATTCCTCCTCTGTAACGGCTTTCATTTGGAGCAGAAAATGATCCTGTCGTAGATATTGTAGGGCCGAGAGGTTGCACTTGCCTTTGTAGCTGTTGCCTTCTTTGTAGAGTTTGGTCGGATACAGGTCCTTCTTCAGCCCCACGAATCCTTCAATCACAGATAGATCAGCATTCATCCTCCCTCGAAACGAGAGTCCTTCCTCCAGGCTCAGCCTAAAGCTTTCTTCCAACTGAAAGGCTTGGCTTAGGATCTCATTTCGATTGGCCAACTTAAAGATGGCTTCCGCTCCTTGGACCTCGATGGTGATGTCCATGTTGAGGCTACCTGGATGGGTTTCGCGCCCTTCCCACAGGCCCACATAATCGGTCAGGGATTTGTCAGCTGACTTGCTTTCCTGGGCGCAACTCCCCAAGGCCGCGATCAAAAACGAGAGAAAAAGTATCTGCATGCGATTCATCATCTTGTTCATAAGAGATCAAGTTGATGGAATTTGCAGATGATGTCAATGGTTGGGGGTAGTGTGGGGTGGAATTCGCAGTTTTGGGCGGTTTTGGGGGGAGGAATAATCTTAAGACGTTAAGATCTTCCCAAAAACCTATTCTTCCGCTCCCAATCTCCACTTTCTAGAGCATTTTCAATTCTCTGGTTCAAATAGTTTTTGATCGGAATCAACCTTATTCCAACATCTGACTTCT
>JBCBFT010000006.1:0-109147 GCA_038527485.1 Bacteroidota bacterium | reverse complement strand
TTTCCACTTTAGCCACATAACTGAAGTGGAAAATACTTGGCTTTATACAGGCTATCAAATTGTGAATATGCTATGGGAAGACGAGGTATGTGAGGAGGATTTAGTGTACAGCAAGAGCTTAGAAACCAGTCGTGCCATTGCTCGCTTTCAGGCTATTGATGATCATGAATTTATCTTTTCAGAAGGGGAAGGGTTGACACGCATGAGAGATTCAAGTGTTCTTCAACGTATTTATCCCAAGTCCAAGGAAGCAGTGATAGGATTGTTCAAAGGCAAAAAGGGCAGAGAGTGGGTCTGTACGGTGAGAGGAGCCTACGTCTTTCCTTCAGATTGCGAGGAGAAACCCCCTGTATTTCTTCCTAAGATACCTGTGAGTTGTGTCATGGAGGATCTAGAAGGTAATATTTGGTTTTCTACAAGTGGAGATGGGATTTTTATTTTGCCCAATGAAAATTTTAGAAGGCTTGTTTTGGATTTTGATCCTAAATCTAAACCGCTTGGAGAGTTGGTGGTATTCCAAGATCACTTATGGTTTTATAATCAGAAAGTCCAATTTATGGCGATGGATACATTGGAGAAGATCCATCAGGTAGCGAACCAGAAAGCCTATCCTTCTCTCCATTGGAAGATTGTCGAGATACCAAATGTCGATACATTTATCTATGGTTCTTCTTGGAAAATCTTTTATGGAGTAAATGAAGTGGAAGATATCAGAGGGAACAAAAAGGACTATGGATTTTGGGGAGCTGATTATGTGGTAGGAGACGATGGCTTGATATATAGTGGGAATTCTAGTGAATTTATGCGCTTTCGTCATAAGCCATTTGAACCTCAGTATCTATCGCGAGAGCTGAATACCTTTTTTCGAACCAATGACATTGAGAAAGGTCCTCATGGCGAAATGTGGATAGGGACGAGTCAGGGAATAAAAATATGTAAGGATGATGCGCTGGTAGATCTCCAAGAGCTGATGCCTCAAGCAGATAAGCATACGGACGTCTCCATATTTAGTGTGGAGTATCTGGGGGAAGAAGAGTGGATCTATTCGGTATTTGGCGAAGGACTATACACGATACAGGACAGCCAGCAAGTCCCATTGGATCTCGGGTTACCTTACAGAAACTACAAAGGGAAAATATATGTAGAGCATCGCAACCAGTTTTGGGTCATTTTAGGGCCTAATCTCTACCGGATAAGTAGAAGCCAGCTACAAGATCCGTGGCATATCTCACTGAAGATTGGACAGACTGAAGGCTTGTGCGACTACAAAATATTTGATATCGTCAAATGGAGAGAGAAATACTGGGTGACTACAGATAGAGGTCTGATGTCCTTCCAGCAGATAGATTCTCTAGCTTATAACTATCAAGTACGAACAAATATTGAAGGGCTAGAAGTCAATGGACATCTGTATGGAACCCATGAGGCGTTATCCTTTGATCCTGAGATTAACGATGTGAAAATCAAATTCAAAGGAATCTCAATAAGGGATAGGGGAAATCTCCAATATCGCTACCGCTTGTTGGGCTACAACGATGAGTGGCAAGAGAGTGAGGAGTCGAGCATTAGTTTTTTGAATCTTCCTCCTGGCGAATATACCTTCCAAGTGGTGGGATCTAGCCCGACCTTCCCTACAGAAGGAGAAGCAACTGAGATCTCTTTTTACATGGAGCCCTACATATTTGAGACTACCCTCTTTCTTGTATTTGCGATCATTTTGGGAGCTGTAGCCTTGATTTTTATCACATTGTCGGCCATTCGGATCGTCAACCGGAGGAGCATATTGCAGAGGGAGTTGATCGAAGCAAGATATGAAGCCTTGCAGGGGCAGATGAGCCCGCATTTTATTTTTAATGCCATGAATTCCATCCTCTATTTGATCAACACAGACAATCGCAAGGCTGCTGCTAAGTACTTAACTACCTTTGCAAGGTTACTGCGCAGGATTTTATCAGATGCCAAGTTTACCTTTGTGCCCTTGGTAGATGAAGTTTTTCGTTCACAAGAGTACCTTAGCCTAGAAAAACTCCAGTTTGATGAGCGTTTGGTCTACCGAATAAAGGTAAGTGATGATCTTAAGATCCACCAACTCCTTGTACCTCAGATGCTGATTCAGCCTTTTTTAGAAAATGCGGTTAGACACGGTATCAGACCAAAAGGAAGGGGGAAAATAGATCTATTGGTAGAGAGCTTGGGGCAAAACTTACGAATTTGTATCATTGATGACGGAATCGGGATAGAGCGTGCCAAGACCATACACAAGCCTAAGCCCAAAAGATTCATGATGGGAGGGACAGGAATCGGCATTAGAAACACACGCGAGCGATTGGCTTCCATTAGTCGGCTTTATGGCATCTCGACAGAGTTGAACTTTTATGATCTAGGAGAGGAAGAGGGGAAAACAGGAACGAAAGTGGAACTGATTCTTCCCCAGTTTGATCAACAACCAGGAAAAGCAGTGAGCGAAATGAATAAATATTAATAGGAGTCAAATATGGGGAATGCACAGTCGCTAAATGTTAAGGTAGGGATCGTTGATGACAAAGCAATTAATATCAAGCTATTGCAAGATATGCTGGGCCGTTTGTTTCCTCAGCTAGAAATTGTAGGAACAGCAGCGTCAGTGAAAACAGGGCTCCAACTGATTCAGGATAAAAAGCCTGACTTAGTTTTCTTGGATATAGATATGGGAGACGGATATGGATTTGACATAGTCCAACGAAGTGAGTACAAAGGGTTTCAAGTAATATTTGTGACAGCCTTTCCCAGCTATGCGCTCAGTGCTTGGAATTATCGGGCGCTCCACTACCTCGTAAAGCCAGTGGCAGAAGAAGATCTGATAGAAGCTGTCCAGCGATACTTGACAAGGGTGAACGGAGAAGGATCGGATAAGCAGTTTTTCAACATGCCTTCTTATGGCAAAAGCTCCAGTAAACGAATCTGTCTGCCTGACCAGGAGCGACTCCTCTTTGTCGAGGTGCAGGATATCATCTATTGTGAGGTAAGTGGAAGCTATACCGTTTTTAGGATGCCAAACCAAAACAAACATGTAGTCTCGAAGTCCCTCAATACGTACGAAAAACTTCTAGAAGAAGATGGTTTCTTCAGGATACATGATAAATATCTAGTCAATCTAGCACATATTGCGGCGTATATTCGTGGGCGAGGAGGAGAGGTTGTACTGAATACGGGAGAGCAACTTCCCGTGTCTGTGCGTAAGAGAGATGCATTCTTGAAGCGGATGCAGAGTTTGTAGTAGAGCTAGAATTAGGGAATGTGATTTTTGTTGTGGATAAATATAATAATTGATAATTTATTGTTAGGATTTTTCTAAAAATAGAATAAAATAGGCCCTACACATCTATAATAGAGCTAAACACACATACCAAGTTAACGCACGCACTTACAAAAATGCCCATCGATGGCTAGGAAGAATTACCTATTTTTATATCAAGTCCCACAAATCAATCATGAAACGCTGCGAGGCTAACTTACTCGCAGCAAGATGTATCACACTAAAGTCTTTTCCCCCACAAAGGAATAGACTTTTTTTGTATTCCCTCCTGTCCTCATTTTGCCCCACTTTATTTCTCACTTGGTCAAGGCCAAAATTGTCCCTTTTTTCTTTTAGAAGTAAAAAATCCTTCATCATTAATTAATGAGGATGTTTAGCTTACGATCGACTAGAGGATATGGTAATTTCGGAACGTAGCTTGCAGGTCTAGAGAAAATAAATATACGGTCAAAAAATGAAATACATCATTTGCATTTGCACCTTATTTGCCTCTTTCTTATCCCTATCGGGACAAGAGCATGCCACATCACAGCGGCTCTCCCAAAATCATACACAATCTTTCAAGGCCAAGGATCATGTACTAGAGTACTTCATATTTCATTCAGAGACCCCTTCGTCGAAGATGATGATCCTATTGACGGATGGCAATCAGATGACAGGACATCTTACCTCAATTGTGGATAGCCTTCAGCGTTTGGGAATAGGTGTCATAGTACCTAAGTATGCCGAAGTCTATTCGCAGGATCGAGAACTGTTGTTGGGCCTGATTCAAAAACTACACTTTAGAGACAGGTATCAAATCATGATACTAGGAATAGGACAAGGAGGAGATCTCGCATTTGAATTAGTTACGAAATCGTCTTTGATTGAGGCTACCTTCGTTTTTTACGCTTATCCTCGTGTGAAACCAGCTGAGTTTTCTCGTATTCAAGGTCCCGTTTTTGGATTTTATGGAGAAAATGATCCGATTACCCAGACCATTAGCAGTACACGGAAGTATATGCGTGCCAATGGAAAAGTCTTTCAACCCATAATCTATGAGGGTGCAGAACATGGATTCATGGATTTTGAACAAGATCGAGGAGATGTCTCTTATAATCAGCGCGCGAAAGAAGCCGCCTCTAATCGACTATACGAGATCGTAGTAAACCTCTGAGTGAGACATTAAGGGGCTACGATAGTTGGCTGGAAGTATCTGCTCATATTATGGATAGTACACAACAGGGTATTTCTGCTAAGGTAGCTTAGCCAGTAGTTCCGTGTACTCCTGAATCAGAGCTAGGGTGATCGACTCGTCATTGTATACCGAGTACCATCCTTGGTATTCGTGCGGAGGATCTCCAATGAAATCGTCTCCTAGACGCCAGATCGCTTTTGGCGTTCGCGGACGTCCCTCGCCACCCCATGCCCAAAAGTTCAATCCCATCAATGGACTACCTTCCCCCGACTGCTGATATAGATAGTCAAATATCTCTCGAAAATATTGCTGGCGCATACGTACAGGGGCATCCGCTGCATGAACATCTCCGTCTCTCGCTATCCCAAACTCTTCCAGCACAAGTGGCATTCCCAGCTTTTGAGCGATAGCTTCGTGCTCAGTGAGGTAACGCATGGCTTTGTTGAGGGCTTCAGGATACGTTTTTTCAGGTTGAAGTGGATCAAACCATTCCCAGTTTTGAATCCACATATGGAAGGTTGCATAATCGATTCCTGGAATCTTATGGATGCGCTCAAACTGTGTCCCAGCCATAGGGTAGGGAGTGGTGCCCTCACTGCCGATACTGACGAGGTGCTGTGGATCTAGTTCTTTGATCAGTTGGGCAGTCTGACGGACCCACTTGCGAAATGCGCGTTTGTACATAAGGCCTCTGGGTTCATTGGCGAGTTGCCAACTCATGATGGTAGCATCCTGGCTGTAAGGCAAGCCTGTAATTGTATTGACACGACCCACGATATGTCTGACAGTAGCAGCATAAGCTGCCCGTGCCTTTTTATTCTTGTAAAATTGTGCTGCGTATAACTGATATTTTCCCCAACTCCCATTTGCAGCAGGAGGAGGATACGGAATGGATCGTCCAGTCATCCAGGATACATACTGCGCCATGCCACCAGACCAGGGCCAGAAGTTTCCCAAACACACAACAGCCGTCATGTGTCTCTTGCCCATCTCCGCCAAGAGAAAGTCTAGTCCCAACAGTAGATCTTCATCATACATGTAGGCTTTGATTTGAAGGGTAGGTTGTATACACCAAGGTGCTTCCCGATCTCCCTCGCTCGTTGCCATGATTCGGAGGTTTTGTATGCCCAAGCGTTGGAGATGGTCCAACTCACGTACCAACCTGTCCCGATCTGATAATCCCAGATTCATTCCATACCAGAAGTTTGTCCCGATAAAGCGATAGGGCTTACCCGCCCTTTTCAACTGAGCCTCCTCTACATATACAAAATTTTCTTGAGCCATAATTTTAGGGGTATTGCACATCCATAGACCGTTCATAAGAAAAAAAGAAAGAAGCATACTGGACCATTTAGACAGTACGTGAGAAGGCCAATGGGTGCATGCGGGAGTGTGCTTGAATGTAGTTATTGCCATGCTTGGAATACGCATGTTCATTTGGATGAAAGCCATTTGATAGAGTTTGGGGAAGCGAAATCAATCAAAACAGATGAGATTAGACACATAAAAACCGACAGTTGAGACCGATAAAATACATAGACAGCTACTAAGCTTTAGATAATACCCTGTTTAGAACAATGAAAATCTAGCTAAAAAGCAGAGATATTAGGTTCTGAAAGCACAAACTTTTCGCAGATTTGAGGTTTCAAATATGGTCTAAAATAATGGAATCCGCTTATCTTTCTCTCACTGAAGCCCTCTATTTTGGGGTAGATGTCAATCAAAATTGGCCCTTTGATGGATTTCTACAAAAAACCTACTAGATTCAACAGTTTTTTGGAAGAAATACAAAGGAAAAGACATCACTAAAGCATGTAAAAAAGGTCAAATCAAGGAAAGCGAGGAAGCAGTTCTTTGAGCGTATCTTAACCATGAAATCGGGCATAATATCACTTCATGAATCCCAACGTATTTTTACATACCCCTCGCCTCACGCTCAGATATTATACAATGGACGATCTAGACCGTCTCCATGCGCTCAATACGGATGAAGAGGTGATGAGGTATATTCGCCCTATACAGACCAATCGGGACAAGACACGTAGAGACCTAGTCAAGATGTTGAGCTACTACGATCAGGGACAGCCTGTAGGGTATCTAGCGGCGGAGTTGCGAGAGACAGGAGAGTTTATCGGCTCTTTTGCCTTGCGGGACTTAGACGGGACGGACAAAATCGAACTGGGGTATCGCTTACATCAGACCTATTGGGGAAAAGGCTACGCCACTGAGGGAAGCCAGGCTTTAATTGCCCATGCGTTTACAAAAGAAAATATGACAGAGCTGGTAGCTGTTGTGAGGCCTGAGCATGTGGCCTCACAACGTGTGTTAGAGAAATGTGGCTTTAAATATCTTCGATTGGCATACTATTATCGTACCCATGTGCGGTATTATCACATGCTGGCCACAGACTGGTCTCCCCCCCTCAACTCATAGAAGGAAAGGGAATACGGGGATCTGGCCTTAAGTTTCTTCTTCGCATTTCTGCCAAAAGGTATCTACGTCTCTTCAAAAAGAGGTCTCTCTCTTTGTGGTACTTTCTGGAGACGCGGTAGCCCGAAATTAGGATGAACCAACCGCAAAGAAGACCTAACTGAGGGATTGCCCAAGCCCAGTGAAATGCTTTGAATAGCTCGGAGAAGATATTTCCAAGCCCTACTGTAAAGAAGATGTGAAAAAACAAGAAACCGATATATGTAGGGATCAATTCCTCTGTTGGTCGAGGAGGAATTTCCTGATGAGTTTTGGCACTATAGGAGTAGTGTCTACGCAAGGCAACCCAACCGTTTTCACAGTGATAAAGGGCGCTTTGCAGATTCTCATCCGTATATTGGGGAATAGCAGCTATTTCAATGTCACCCATCGCATAGTGCAGCTCACACGAAGGACAAGTCCACACAGTCTCCTTAGGATCAAACTCCAGGAAAGTATCACAGCTGAAGCAAGTTACTGTAAGATTAGTCATCGCATCTTTATTTATTAAAAGATGCATGTAGACCGTAAAGGTCCAAAAAGATAGCGGAAAAACGGAGCTAAAAAGAGTCGCTTTTTAGATGCCCATTTCGTGTCCTCCAACATAATAATGGCTGCTGTAGGTCTGTTTAGCTGCTTGGTTGAGTGCTTCCTTTCCCCATCTGGTCAGGGATACGTTGCGCTTGGGGGTATCTTGTACGGAGATAAGTGCTTCAGAGGTTAAGTACTGCAAAACAGCACGCTGCTCATGTTCTTTCATATCTACTTCTTTTGTGATTTCATCTAAGGATAGTTCTCTAGCCTCATCTTCAATTCTATGGATATAGTGAAGAAAGAAAAAACAGAGCTTATTTTTTTTCATTGCGGATAAAGAGGACATAATTTTTAAAATAGCTTAATTAATGGTACTAATTTTTGATTTCGTTGCAGTTTTCAATACGAATATATGTGTATGCTTAGATAAATGAAAGTAAATATTATAATTATTTCGTTTTTGTAGATGAAAACTATGGAATATGCCAGGTTGATAAGAGATATTTATCTTTTTTCTTCTATTAGAGGGAGAAAATAATATAAAAGGGACTTTTATCGGAAGAAGCAGAAGAAAATCAAGGCATTTACATGCTTCCAATGTATGCGAAAAGCGTATGTTCCATGTAGAGAGGTCGATTTATCGCATCTTCACATAGCGCATACATCCTATCTGAATAGATTCGTGTCAATCACTGTCATACACGTTATGGGGATGGGATAATGAAGAAAGGAAGAGAAAAAGTGAGTAGATTATTTGGGTCAATAGAACGATTAGAAATCGAAGGAAGACTATTCGGTAATGAAATATTTCTGAAATCGCTTCATATTTAGTTAATATAAAAGGTGGCCTAATAGTGTGTAAAACAGGAGTTTGAAGGGGAAAAATGAAGTTTTTTGAAGAAATTTTGGAACCGAAAACGATTAAGTGAATGTTAAGGTTTGCAAAATTCCGCTTGATATTTAATATTGAGAACAGCAAATCTATATATGTAGTTTTGCCTAGATACCCATACCTAAAACCTTATCACTATTAAATATTTTAATCGCTATGAACAAATTCTACGCACTATTTCTCGCTATGATGATGAGTACTTGTCTGTATGCTCAGGACTTCGTCAATGTAACACTCGCCGTGGACATGTCCCAAGTGACTGAAGTAGACTCCAATGGGGTACACATCGCAGGAAACTTACAGGATGACTTCGCAGGAAGTACTTGTCCAGAGTGGACACCTGACTGTACGACAATGGCAGATGCCAATGAGGATGGCGTTTGGAAGATCACGCTAAGTCTGCCTGTCGGATCTTCTTTTGAGTACAAGTACATCAATGGTAATGCTTGGGGTACAGACGAAGTAAACATTACACCTGATTGTGGAACAGACAATGGACAGGGTTCTAATAACCGTATCCTAGATCTTACAGTTGCTAGTGGAGTAGACACGATCGTAGGTCCTTTCCTCTTTGATGCTTGTGATCTTTCGACTGTAGACATCACTTCCAATGACAAGAACGTAGCACTTCCATTCGAAGTCGCACCTAACCCTGCTTCTGACGTATTACGCGTGAGCTTGGGTCAGATCGTGAACGCCGAAGTTTCTATGACTTCTCTTTCTGGTCAGTTGGTATACCAGGTACGCAACGCACAAAACGTAGTAGAGATTGCACGTGGAGAGCTACCTGCGGGTCTGTACATGATCACTGTACGCAACGCTGAAGGTAAGTACAGCACACAGAAAGTCGTGCTTCAATAGGGAATACGTTCTCCAAAAATTGATAAATTTATCTTTGCCCCCTCACACGAGGGGGTATTTTTTTGAGAATCCTCCCCTAGCTATACGTAGACTCCACTCTACGCATTCCTCAATCTCCTGCTGTACGTAGACTCCGCTCTCCGTACCCTCTCCTGCTATACGTAGACTCCGCTCTACGCATTCCTCAATCTCCCGCTGTACGTAGACTTCGCTCTACGTACCCTCCTCCCGCTATGCGTAGACTCAGCTCTACGTACCCTCCTCCCGCTGTACGTAGACTCCGATCTACGTACCCTTCAATCTGTCGTCTCCAACGACCCTCCCCCCTTTAACATCCCTTTAACTTTTCTTTGAGAATCTCTTAAGAAGGCATTGGCGTAATTGAGTACATAGACAAAAGCACGCGATACAATATGAGATTCAGAAAAGTAATAGCAGGATGGGTGTTAGCGGGAGCGATGGGAGGTGCCCTCAGTTTGGGTGTCTACTCCGCATTCCTCTCGCCTGAGCAGCCTGTCATAAAAATAGCCCATCAAACAGAAGTTCCTGTAGTGAGTAGCCGATACACGGCACCCATGGAGCAACTGGATTTTACAGAACCAGCAGCGACTGTCATGCCAGCTGTGGTACATATCACTTCTACGCAATTGCGCAGCAAGTCCAACCAGCAGGTGCCTGATATTTTCAAAGATTTCTTTGGCGACAACTTTGGCCAAGGATTTGAAGGTCGTCAGAGACCTTCTATAGGATCTGGATCAGGCGTGATCATCAGCGACGACGGGTTCATCGTCACCAACAATCACGTGATTGACAATGCCGACGATATAGAAGTATCTCTCAATGATAACCGTACCTACAAAGCCGAAGTCATTGGTACTGATCCTTCTACTGACCTGGCCCTGCTCAAAATCGAGGGAGAAGCCCTTCCAACCTTGGCCCTTGCCAACTCAGACGAGACAAAGGTAGGCCAGTGGGTGCTTGCCATCGGGAATCCTTTCAACTTGAACTCGACCGTTACTGCGGGAATCATCTCCGCAAAAGGTCGAAACATCAACATTCTCAAGGATCAGGCAGCTATTGAATCATTTATACAGACAGATGCTGCTGTAAACCCTGGCAACAGTGGGGGAGCCTTAGTTGACTTGAATGGAAACTTGATTGGTATCAATACGGCGATTGCCAGTCCTACAGGATCATATTCGGGTTATTCTTTTGCCATTCCTTCTAATCTGATGCGCAAAGTCGTGACAGACTTGATGGAGTACGGGACAGTACAGCGTGGATATTTAGGGGTAATGATTCGCAGCGTAGATGGCAACCTTGCCAAGGACAATGATTTGACGATTACAGAAGGTGTATACATCGACAGCTTGATTGAAAATAGTGCGGCGGAAAAAGCAGGAATCAAGAAAGGAGATGTAGTAGTAGGTGTCGAAGGCATTCGAGTGAAGAATGCTGCGGAGCTTCAAGCAGCGATCGGAACGAAGCGTCCAGGAGACAACGTCACATTGAACGTCAACCGAAGAGGGGAAGTCAAAGATATTGCAGTAGTCCTGAAAAATCGTAACGGGAATACTACGGTAGCAAAAGTGGAGAAAACAGATTCTATGGGTAAGCTCGGACTAGAGATTGCCCCTTTGGAAAGAGAAGAAGCTGAGACGGCTGGTGTACGCGGCGGCGTGAAAGTGACAGCTGTTAATCCTGGGATCATTCAGAAAGAAACCAACCTTGAACCTGGTTTCATCATTACCAAGGTAGACAAGGAAAATATAGACAGTGTAGAGAAGTTTGAGAGGATCATGTCGAAGAAGGAGGGAGGGGTATTGATTGAAGGACGCTATCCAGACTACCCTAAAGCGATTTACTACGCTTTCGGGATGTAATGTAGCGTGGGTCGATACGGGGCGGGCAAATTGTTTGACGCTGAAAATAGCCCGCCTCTATCGACTTTTTATTAGATGAGAATCATAGTCTCTAGAAAAAATTGGCTTTACTGCGTTCTTTACAGTGCCGACCTGAGGGTCGGCTTTTTTTATTTCATCCCAGCTGATTTCAGGAGTTGGTCGATATGATCGGGTGAATGTATATTCAAAAGTGCTTCGTATGGATCTCCTGATAGCCCAAGCACTTGGGCGAAAGCTGGCTCAGTACCCACTCCTTCTTGCTTGAGCTTGAGGATGGTCTCCTTAAATAGCGCTGAGGCTTGTGCCAAGATCTTTCCCTCAATCATCATATGTTGGAAGGCATACTGCTGTTGAACAGGAACTTTCTGACCAAATAACTCGATTCTAAGTCCTTCGAAAAGAAAGGAAGCCGATGCATACGGTTTACTTCTACTTATTCCTTCCTCCCACTGAAATTTCTCACAGGCTCCATAGCTTGCCTTCACACATGCCAGCCAAACCTTAAGATTTGCTGCTTCACAAATGATGTCGAGGTCACTTGTACCTGTATATATACCGATAGGAAAGGTCCCTGTCCATGTAGGAGTGAATGTAGCCAATTCGTAGGCAAGATCTAGCTTAAGAAGGGTGACGTAAGCCAGATGCACGTTTCGATCGGCCTCATTGTCAATGAAGAATTGCTCATGAAGCTGATTTCCCCATAAGTGCCGATGGGTATGTGGATCGATACGCGCCATGGTGATTTAGGTCTTTGTCGTAAGATAAAAGAATCTTGTAGGACTATCGCTATGGCATGGGTATTCCTATTATTTTCAAACATAAAAAATCCCCCTCCAGAAACTGGAGAGGGAAGTATTTTACGATGCTTGTAAGTATTATTTAATCAAGCCCAGGTAACGCATATCCTCTGACAAGGCTTGGAGCTCTTCTTGCTTGCCTTGCTGAGCATAATAGCGCTGTACCATCGTCAGTGGGAAAGCATACTGCTGCTTGCGGCCGAAGCGCCTGCCGCTTTCTTGATAGTATCTAAGCGTCTCGACAGATCGGTAGCGTGCCCATTCGAAGTACTCTTCTGTCTTCTCAGGTAGGCCAAGATCATCCCAGAGTATGGCATTTCTCGCTACAAGATAGGGCTCAGGTGCCACCTTTGTGTAAGGGAATTTTTCTTCGGCAAATTCTAGTGCTTCGATGGCGCGGGACTTTGCCGTATCTGCTTGGGCCTGCAACAATTGTTGTCTTGTCTCTAGATCAGCAACCAATGCGGGATCGACATTACCTGCAGCGAGGGAGTCCGCGAGGAGCTTGGCTTCAGCCGTGAGTGCCTTGCTCTCTCGACTCAATGAGTTGGCCAATCTCGTGAAGGTGTTGTGGTAGTTGCTCACCATACGTAGGACGTTTTCGTCATAGTACACGTTATCTCTGTCGAGGTTACGGTAGCGGAATTGGCCTACGAGATTCTCGAACACGCGGTCATTGTCTACGCGCCCAGGGAATACGTCAAATGGATCACGAGTTTTTGGAATCTTCACAGGAAGGATGCGGTAAGCCAGTCCTTCTAGTCGGAAGTAGTCATCCATTCCCAAGAATGCATTGGGCGATACGGTGTTGGCAAAGTAGACGGGGCGTTCCCATCCGCCTTTGGCTACTTCTTGTAGCAGGTTGAGGATCAATACATCCTTTAGCTCAAGATACTTATTGTTTTGTCCTCCACGCCCTGGTACGCTCCACTTCATAGGACTTGCCACATAAGGAAGTTCCCCTTCTGAGATGATGCCTTTGGCCAGCAATTCTTGTCCGTTGGCAGGGAGCGTCATACTCAGTGTGGGCTTGGTCAAGGAGCGAGATTGCTTTGCCTGTCCTACATAGTCGCTTCGCTTGAGGGAGAGCGGCAATGGAGCCGATTCATTCATTTGAAGCTTCATTTGATCTATATACCAGTCTGTATTTACATAGCTCAAGCAGAGTACACGTACATCTGTTCGGACGCCTTCAACTTCCTGTATATACCACAAGGGGAAGGTATCGTTGTCTCCATTGGTAAAGAGCACGGCATTTTTTGCACACGAGTTCAGCAAATTGTAGGCAGAGTCAGGTGCGACATAGCGTCCTGCACGAGAGTGATCATCCCAGTTTTGTGAGCCCATCAAGAAGGGAGCGGTCAGACCGATAGCGGCTGCTATGAAGACAGACATATCCCCCAGATATTTCTTCAGGAGTTCGTACAGTGCGATGACACCCAGGCCTACCCAGATAGCAAATGTTTGGAACGATCCTGCAAATGAGTAGTCACGCTCTCTAGGCTGCATCGGATATTGGTTGAGGTAGATGACGATGGCCAGACCTGTAAAGAAGAACAGCATACCGACAATCGCTGCGTCATTTCCTCGTTTGAGCGTTTGATATCCTAGTCCCAGAAGCCCCAGGATGAGCGGGATGAAGAAATAATGATTTTTGGCAGGTTGATTTCGAATGAAATCAGGCATCATATTTTTATCCGAGAAATTAAATCCGCTTTCCCATCCCTCGTCTTGTATATCGCTGGTTTTTCCTGCAAAGTTCCACATGAAATAACGCCCGTACATGTGCCATACCTGATAACTGAAGAAGAAGCGTAAATCTTCCGAATTCGTCGGCTGGTCGTCGTCGGGTGTGTTGGGTTTGCCTGTCTTGCGGACGTAGTTGACATAGCCATGAGGACCGCTTTTGTAGCGGTTGCGCTCGTACATACGCGGGAATAGCTTCATATCTTTGTCCGCGTAGCGATATGTTTTCTTGACACCTAATTCTGTGTAAGTATCTGATCCCTCTTCGAGCACATACTCTTTGCCATTATCCTTGAGACCTACGGGGCGGGCATTATAGAGAGGACCACGGAAAAGGGGGCGATCTCCGTATTGCTCGCGCTTCATGTAGCTAAGGAAGGTCTGGGAGTTCTCAGGATTATTTTCGTCGATGGGAGGATTGGCACCTGAACGAATAGGAATCATCATGTAAGAGGCCAATCCGACGTAAACAACTGCTACACAGAGCAGAGAGATATTTAGGATGAGTCGCTTGGTTTTGTGTGAGTACCAAATGGCTGCAATCAGCGCACCGAAGAGTAAGAAGAAGAAAATAATCATTCCTGAGCCGATCGGCATACCCAATCCCCCACGGTCAAGGCCTGTGGCGGTCTTCACTCCTACAAAAAACTTCTCGAAGCTCCACGCAAAGTCAAAGGTGTAGAGAATAATTCCTGTCTGGATCAATCCCAATGCGCCTACTGAGATCAAGCCTGTCAAGAAAAATCCAGGCCAAGTGAAGGAGTATTTTCGGAAATAGTAGATATAGGCAAGTGCAGGTACGGTCAGGAGGTTGAGCAAGTGAACACCAATAGACAGCCCCATCAAATAGATGATCAAAATAATCCATCTTTCATTTCCAGGCTCGTCAGCTCTTTCTTCCCATTTGAACATGAGCCACACTACGATGGCCGTAAAGAAGGAAGACATGGCATATACTTCTGCCTCTACAGCATTGAACCAAAAGGAATCTGCAAAAGTGTTGGTCAATCCTGCTACGACACCAGCGGCCATGATGGCAATGGTCTGGTTTGTATTGGGGTTTTCTCCTGCCTTGATGATAATCTTCTTGGCGAGGTGAGTCGTGATCCAGAAAGTGAATAGCACTGTGAAGGCGGATGCCAAGGCACTAGATAGGTTCAGCATCCAGGCAATATTTCCTACTTCATAAGCATCACCAAATGATAGCATGGCAAAGAGACGTCCCACTAACAAAAAGAAGGGTGCTCCTGGAGGGTGAGGGGCCTCTAATTCATTGGCACAAGCAATAAATTCTCCACAGTCCCAGTAACTGGCTGTGGGCGCCATAGTCAGCATGTAGGTGATCAGTGCTGCTGCGAAAACTGCCCAACCCGTCAGATCGTTGATGCGTTTATAGCCCATTGGTAGTCGTTAAGTCTTTGGTTTATAGTTAATTATCATGGTGTATTCTCGGCGGTTTTCAGGAGAGAGAAATATATACTATCAAAATCCTGACCCGCTGATCCATCTCACACCGTCAAAGATACATTTTCAGCGGATTAAAACTACACAAACTCCTTTACACCTTCAAAGTCGAGGGGTTCAAAACATGCCTAATTATTTGGATCGTATGGTGCCAATGTTTAAATATGGCATGCTAGACCGATAGGGGAGTCTAAATTTCTATCCGCTCATATAAAAATGAAAGGATATGATCAGAGAATCCTATCAAGTATCGAAGGATGTGTATACACTCATGAGATGCTGAGATGAAGAAGGGGGATTATATTATTTTACGATGGTGTATAAATGTGTTGTTCCTGCTTGAAAATAAGAATGTGAGTGTTTGTAATATGGTGAATCTCTGATCGCTGATATTTTCGGATTATCTTCTCAATCAGCAAAAAGGAGCCATATATTGCACTTCTAGCTTCTATCATCATCTCAAGGACTAACTACTTTTTATGAAGCCTGCCTTTACATATGAACCTACTCAGGTACTCCTCTTCATGGGGGTATCAGGTGCTGGAAAAACAGTGGCAGGTCGCTTTTTTGCAGATAAGCTCAAATGGAAATTTTTAGACGCCGATGACTTTCATCCACCTGAAAACATCCAAAAGATGGAGAGTGGGATTCCATTGGAGGATGTCGATAGGGCACTGTGGTTGATGGAGTTGCGTACGCAAATTAAGCATCATCTCGATGAAAATATCCCATTGCTAATGGCTGTATCCGCGTTGAAGGCAAGTTATCGTGAGGTTTTGTCAAGGGAGGATCAAAGAGTTCGATTCATTTACCTAAAGGCAGAGATAGAAACGATCCGCGAAAAATTGGAATCTCGTAGTGGGCACTTCATGCCCGCGAGTTTGTTGCAGAGTCAATTCGACACGCTAGAAGAACCCACCGAAAAACAGGCATTGATTATCCCTGCCTTTATGCCCCTCCCTTCTATGTTTGAAAAAGTCATGGCGCACATTTTTCCTTCAAGCTCTTCTGCTAATTTTTGGTAGGTTTTGATGAGGTGGACCAAGATTTATTTTTTCGCCTGACAACCTTTTTACCCCCGTATTCTACTATTAATTGAAAGCCAATCAATATGCAGCAAGTAACAGAAGGCTGCCATTTGAATCCGTCCCTGTCTGTTTCACATTACAAATTTTTCACATGCCAGCATTAATTAAGCGAGGAATCGCCTTCCTATTCGTATGCCTTTTTGGGGCTTTTATTTTTGCTTCCACACCTGAAGAAGGACAACCCCTAAGTCAACTCAAGGTCATGCACGTCAAGCATGGAGGAGCTATCGAGTCTTTCGACACAGGAGAATTAGTAACAGTCAAAGTCAGAGGAAAACGGAAAAAAGTGACGGGGATGATGACCCTTCTTTCAGAGGATGAAGTTCAGGTGGGAGAAGAGGTCTTGAGCATCCGTGAGATCAAGACGATCCAGCATTGGGAGTCGCGCGACCTCCGAACGGTCAAGGGCGCATCAAAGATCGGAGGTGTCATCACCACTTCACTGGGACTTGTCTCTATTGGTTTCGCGTTCATTCCTCCTGTGACACCCTTTGCACTAGTAGGTGGGCTTACATCCATTGCCAGCGGGCAACTGATGCTGCTCCCAAGTCTACTCATCAATCCTAAGTACAAACTCAATCGGAAGCTTCGATTGGAGACCTCTTGATGTATGAATCCTTAGATTTTTACAAAAATGAAGGGAGGTGGATCGTTTGAGTAAAAGCATATAACGATTTGCCTCCTCTTTGATTTTTACCATCCATATTCATTCACTTTACATCCATTGCTATGCAGAATTCATTCATGCCACTTACTGTATGTATGCTAATTGTCTCTTTTTTGACGAGTTGTGTTTATGCGAGCCATGCATCTGAGCCGCATCAAAATATCGATCAACTACAAGTATTTTTGACCAAGAATGAGCGGGTCAAGTACAACTTTCAGGAAGGGGCAGAGGTCGTGATCAGAACACGAGGAAACTTAAAGTCTATGAAGGGGCGCCTGCACATATACGATGCTGCGCACATCCAATTGGTAGATGCATCTCATACAACGCTCGTCAAAGTCGAAGATATTCGATCCATTCAGCGGGCAGCAGTCCATCAAAATTGGAATCAGGAAATCATTGATTATCTGCTGCTATTTGGCGCGCAGGGCACCGTCGTTCAAGGGATTCAAATTCTCTTTCCTTTGTTGTATATACCCCAATTGTGGTGGATACCTGTAGGCTTTCTGGGCTTTTGGTTTGCGTTGAATCAGATCAAAAGAATCTTTAAGAGGGTACGAATAGGGAGACGCAAGCGAATTCGATTGGCTGCTTCTGAGAGATAAGTAATAAAATGAACGTACATAACGCTCAATTGTCTACTTGCTCAATTCCCACTTTTCCGCTCTAGTTGAACCTGCATACGGGCCACACGATCTACCAACTTCTCCGAGCTTAACCTTTCTCGCAATCTATCTACCATGATGGGAAAGCAAAAAGGCGTAAAACTTTGAGGGGTTTTGAGAATGAGAGATCTGCCATTTAGGCGCTCTAGTGCTGTCTTGACGCGCTGCTGGTCGATGTGGTAGTCAATGACCTCATGGTAAGCTTGTTTGAGCAGCAGGTTATCAGGTTCATATTCCTTAAATACCTTGAATAGAAGGGCCGAAGAAGCTTGGAGATGCTTGGATTTGACATTTTTTCCTGGGAAACCTTGAAAGAGAAGTCCAGCGACTGTGGCAATTTCTCGGAAACGTCTCCCCACCATCTCTGTTTCGTTGATGGCACGGGTCAGATCTTCTTCAAAATTTTTGGGGGAGAATAAATCATTTTCTAATGCCTCTTGAATGGGGATCTCCTGATCTGAAAGCAGCTCAAATCCGTAGTCATTCATCGCAATAGAAAAGGTAAGCGGAGCCAACTGCGAAATGCGATAGGCGGTCAGCGCACCCATGATCTCATGCACAACACGACCTTCGAAGGGATAAACAAATAGGTGATAGCCCTCTCGTGAATGGATATATTCTACTAGGCAGTCGTCTATTTTGGGAATGGCGGACCATGTCTCTTGCGTTTCGAAGAGTGGGACCAGCTTTTTCAACTCAATCGAGTCAAAATCTCGTTCTATATACTTTTGCAGCTGTGCCTTAAGCACATCGGCCATCTGGCTACTCAGTTGCATGCGAGAACCCATCCATCGGGGGACTTTACCCTTTGTACCTTTTGCTTTGCGTACTTGCACCTCTAAGTTGCGGATACGTACCAGTTCGAGCAGGCGACCTGCAAACCAGAATTTATCCTTGGGATTGAGTTGGGAGACAAAGCTTTCTTCCACTGTGCCGATACGTCCACCCGATACAAACTTCACCGTCATGTTCACGTCCCCGACGATCGTCCCGATAGAGAGTCGATGCTGAAGGGCAATCTTCTTATTGTTGACTTTATAGGTGCCATCCTCCTCGATCTCGACCTTTTTGTATTCTTCATAAGCGTAGAGCGATTGGCCACCCGTAGTCAAGAATTCTAGTGCCCACTCAAACTCTTCGCGCGAAAGGTATTGGAAGGCAAAGGTAGAAATCAATGTCTCGTAGGCGTCGTCGGGTTTGAAGCCATCGGCTACTGCGAGATTCATCAGGTACTGCACCATCACATCGAATGCTTGCACGATGGGTCTGCGATCTTCGAGTTTATGTTCGGCCATGGCTACTCTGAGGGCGGCGGCTTCTACCAGTTCCAGCGAGTGCGTCGGTACAAAGTAGATTCGACTGACAGCCCCAGGTCTGTGTCCGCTTCGTCCTGCGCGTTGGACAAATCGCGAGACACCTTTCGGTCCACCGATTTGGATGATGGCATCTACAGGACGAAAATCTACCCCTAGGTCCAGGCTTGAGGTACAGACAACGGCTTTGAGCTGACCTTCATGTAGGGCTTCTTCGACCCAGTTGCGGATGCTGGCATCGATTGATCCGTGATGCATCGCCATCTCGCCCGCAAGGTCGGGATTGGCTCCTAGTAGCGCTTGATACCAGAGTTCGCATTGGGCGCGTGTATTGGTAAAAATCAGGGTGCTTTGATTCTCTTCGAGAATGGGGATCACCTTATCGACCATGTTGATGCCGAGGTGCCCGGACCAGGGAAATCGCTCGATGGTATCGGGGAGGACAGAGACTAGTTCGATCTGTTTTTCGATATTGGCGCGCACGATGCATTGTTTCTGCGTGTCGAAAGACTGGCCGAGGAGGACTTCCAGTCCTTGCTCCATATTGCCGATGGTGGCGGAGATGCCCCAGACTTGGAGGTCGGGATTGATGCGCCGCAGGTGGGCGATGGCGAGCTCTACTTGGACGCCACGCTTGGTGCCGAGCAGTTCGTGCCACTCGTCGATGACGATGACTTGTAGGTTTTGGAAGAGCTTGCGGTGGTTTTTGTTGGAGAACAGCACGTGCATGCTCTCGGGGGTGGTCACTAGCCCTTCGGGCATATTTTTCTTTTGCTTGGCGCGTTCGGAGGAGGAGGTATCCCCCGTACGGATGGCGACTTTCCATGGGATCTCCATCTCGATACAGGCTTCTTCACATGCCAGTCGGATATCTTTGGACAGTGCCCTGAGCGGTGTGATCCAGAGTGCTTGCAGCCCGTTTTTCTCTTTTGTCTTGTAGGTCTTGGGATGGCGACGAATCCAGTCTAGCAAGATCGGAATCCACAGGCCGTAGGTCTTGCCACTTCCAGTGGGCGCATTGAGCAGGCCGCTTTTCCCTGCAAGGAACTCTTCCATCATCTCCAGCTGAAAGGGGAAGGGCTCCCATCCTCTCCCATCAAACCAATCACGCGCATGCTGGATGAGGGGTACCCCCGCTGTCTCTACCTTTGGATTCGCCATGAAGGTAAAACGAGAAAAGGGGAAAGGTGTTTGTAATCGTAGCCATTTGCCGCCGCAAATGCAGATCCCTTGGTCTTAGACCAAGCGAAAGCCCGCCCATATCAGAAGACAGGAGGCGGGCCTTATGTGTAGGGGCTTGCTGCATTTGTAGACGCTTGCTGCAGCAAGCATCTACTACAAATGCTTCAACTTCCACAGCGTCTGGGCATGCTTTAAGATCTCCCATGCGTTGAAGTCTTTTCGGGCGTCTTTCTCCATCTGCTTCTCTGCCAGCTTGACGACCTCGGGCGAGGCCGTCTTCAAGCTCCCTGACGAGAAGGGAGGCTGCGGATCATACTCGATCGCCAACTGCGCCGCCTGCGCCAATGTCTCGCCTTTGAGGCGAGCAGCCAAATTTAAAGCCATGTCAATCCCAGCTGAAACGCCTCCTGCTGTGATGATTTTACCCGTTTCCACCATTCGCTCGTAGGTCGGGATGGCCCCATATTGTGCCAACAACTGGAGCGGTTTCCAATGAGAGGTTGCGGGAAGTCCCTCAAGCAAGCCCGTCGCAGCCAAAATGAGGGAACCTGTACAGACAGTGACAGTCTTTTGTGTGGTCTCGTGGATCATTTTGATCCAATCCAAGACCTCCTGATCCTTCATCTCTCGGATAAAGGAGATGGTAGATCCTGGAATCAACAAAATATCGGCTTTCTGTATTTCTTGTATGCTGTGGTGTGCATTGAGATGGACGACTTGACTATCAGCCGTGATTTCTCCCTTCTGCTTCGCGACCAACTGGATCTCTATACCTGGTAGGTTTCGTAGCACTTCGTATGGTCCAATGGCATCTAACATCGTCATGCCATTGTATATATAGATGATTATTTTCATGGACTTAATATAGGGAAAAGGAAATGTTTATGCTAAGGCGGCTTTGTTAGCATTTGCTGCGGCAAATGGCTACGGGATTCGCTAATTTCCTGAAAAGTCCCTCGTGGACAAAAAGTAAAACCTATCCCCTTAAGAGATAGGTTATTGTATGATGTGATCAAGAGGAAAGGCTGTATCTTACCTTATTGTAGGACCAACTCTACACGACGATTTTTGGCTCTTCCCTTCTCTGTTTCATTTGAGTCTACTGGAGCCAAGGGGCCTACGCCTTTGGGGGTGAGTCTCTCATAGGCTATGCCCTGATCCGTAAGGTACTGTACCACGGCTGTGGCACGGTCTTGGGATAAAGTCACATTGGAAGCAAGCCCTCCCGTCATGTCTGTATGGCCTACGACATAGAGTTGGATGCTCGGATTGTCCTGAAGAAACCGAACGATCTCATACAAAGTCTGGTTTGATGTCTCTTGCAAGGTGGCCTCGCCTGTGTCAAAGTAGATGCCATATAAGGCAATCCTGCCCTCATTCATGATTTTTTCCCGAATCAAATCAGCATCTACCTCTACCATATCACCCTCCATTTCCTCATTTTCCACTATATCTACCAAGGTATGGGTAGCTTCTCCATAATAGCTGGATGTATAAATGGCTACGCTGATTCCGCCCTTTTGATAAGCTGTATAATGACTCTCATTTGCCGTTCCTGTAGTACCGCGTCGATGCTCATCGGGTAGGCCAGAGACTTTGATGTAATCAGGAAACCCCCAAGTATCTGTATTTCTCAGCCGTAGGACCTGCTCAAAGCCTTTGGTTTCGAGTGCTTGTTCATAATTGCGGTGCACCTCCAGCGGAGTACGTCCCTTGGGTGCGCGGTAGTTGATGGAGGTAAAAGCCCCTTCTACCATGATAGGCTGCTGGTTGACATAGGCATCCTGAAAGAGGGGGTAGCTCTCAAAATTGCTTTGTGCATAAGAGATGATGGTGGAGCCTTGGTATCGACTCATCAAAGGATGATCGCTAGAACCTTGATAGTCTTGACCGAAGGTGGTCTGGGAGAAGGAGAAGAGCGTCAAAAAAAGAAAAATAGAGGAAATGTATTTGAGAAATTGCATGATAATGAAGGATTAAATGCGTGAGTACAGGCATAAAAAGATGAGAGGGATTTTTCTATTTGACCTCTAGGAAACATTGGATTTCGTAGCTATTGGCGACGGCTTGCCCCACTCCCAGAGCGAGGCTCGCTCCTTTGTAGCCCGATCCAAATTTGAATGGTCCCCTGGCTTGGTAGAATTTGGATGGGAACAACTGACTAACCGCTGCATCTGATAGGGTAGGGGCATTGATATAAAAGCACCCAAAGCTCATCAGTAGATCATCGGTATCTCCTATTTTGTCAATTTTACGCTTGAAAGCCCCGCCAATCGAGTAAAATCCATTGGTATTACTTGTCAATACCTGAGAAAGTGCATTGTGGATGGCCTTGCCTGTACGCTCCACAATGAAACGCTGGTTGGTATTGCTCCGATCGGCAAAGTTGGGCGGGGAGCCAGGTGTCTGACGATCGAGTGCTCCCTGTACACACTTTTTAATCTCCCTAGCAAATGCACTGATGTCTGGTATACTGCTCTTGTCCTTTTCCATGAGCACACTCACTGTCCCGATAAATTCGTAAGGCTGAAGGTTTTGAAAGCTCGTACCTAAATTTCCCAAAGGCCAACTGGCACCTGACACCGCCCAGTTGGACGAAGGTCTTTTGGCTCGCTTGTAGAAAGTTGTATGATCAAAATAGGGAACGACACTCACGGTGGCTTTCGCTCCTATTTTTCCTCTGAACTTTATCTGTAACATGTAAGGCTCATCCTTCGAGCTCTCCGTTTGTTTGTTGATCTTGATACGTTGGACCTTGAGTCTCACCTCCTTACTGCCAAAGGCTTGACTGACCGTGCGCTGACGGTATAGCTTATCTATTTCTTTCCAGTATCGGGTCGTTACCTTCGGATAGCCAGGATCTACGCTGAGGCGTTTTTTGTTGACGCGATAATACTGGGTTTTCTTAAAAAAGTAGATATTATCGGTGTCCATGAAGTATACGCCTGCATCCAGATTTCCAGGAAGCCCCTTAAATTCGGCGGCAATCTTGCGTGGATAACCTGGAAAGACTTGCTCGGTCTTTCGATTAAATTTGTAACAGATATCTCCATAGAAGAAGTACATCGTCCCATTTTGTAGACTGATGACAGCATCAACTTTTTTATTTGGCAGACCTTTCCATTCGTCAACGATACGTCTGGGATAACCTGAGTCCGTACGATTTTTGGACTTGTCGAAGCGGTAGAAGGAGTTCCCCGTGAAGAAGTAGGCCTTTTTCCAGCCTGGTTTGGATTCATCGTAGACTGCTGCATCGACATTCTTTGCGAGCATGCCCTGCCAGTGGATGGAAGTCTGCTGGGGATAACCTGCATCGACACTGCCCACACTTTTGGAGTAGCGGAGGTATTGAGTTTCGCGAAAAGCATATACTTTCCCATTGCCATAATCCAGGAGCCCTTGTGCATAGTCCTGAGCTTGTAGGGAAATGATCAGAGCAAAGAGTAAAAAAGTAGTGCAAATGATTCTGGCATTCATGAAATTAGGGGTTGCCATAGTGGAAATGGTTTGAGTGAAATGATTGTAACACACGGGTTGATTCCACCAAAAGCAGAGATGTGAACAGTAGAAGAGAAAAAATCTGCACAAAAATGAGCTTGAAAGTATGGGGGCTCATCTGTAGCCTATGGATGTGGCTAGGTGTCATACATGCGCAAACATATGAGCAAGCGCGAGATAGTGCACAGGAAGCCAAGCGATTGCTAGACGAAGGTGCGTGGAAAAGCGCAGAAGAAATGGTGGTAAACATACTGCCGCAGGTGGAGGAAATGAGAGGGGATACCCTGCCTGCTTTCCTCTATCGATTGCTTAGGGAAGCTTATTATTTGAGAGGTGGAGCTGCGAAACAAACGATTGAGTATGCCCAGAAAGCCAGAGAGTTGTATCGTCAATCTACACCGATTGAGGATCCGAGAGCCATACATGAGCTGTATTGGATAGGAGAGTCTTTTGTCCAACTGAAGGATGTAGACAGCTTGGAGTTTTACTGGCAGTTGGCACTCGAAGAATATGAAGCCCATTCGCCTACTTCCTATGCGATGATGGGCTTGGTAGCCAACAATCTCGCTTCCAATTATTTTGTCTATGGATATACCGCGCTGGGCATTCATTATCGATACAAAGCTGTGGAAGCTTGGGAGCAAGATCCTGAAGAGGTAGGCAATCTGGCTACGGGTTACTCCAACTTGGGCAATTCGATTGAGACGGCGATGGCCCCGCTCTATCTCCGCAAAGCCCTCAATCTCAGCCGAGACATATCTTCTCCTACTGCTTACATTCCTTTAGCAGATCTTGGTTCCAAATACCGAAGCCTCGCCAAATACGATCAGGCGATGCAGTACTACAGGCAAGCCGCCAAAGAAGCCAAGGCGCAGTTTGAAGCCACGAGAGACATCAATCAATATGGATACGATCTCGCCATTATTTATTCCTTGATGGGACAAGTACGTGGAAAGCAGAAGCAGTATAAAACGGGAATAGCGTACGTAGAGAAGGCAGAGAAGATCATCCAAGAAACGGATTGGGAAGGCACCAAGATATATTTACAAATCCGTAAAGCACTCATCATACACGGACAAAACGGTGGAGGGTATGACTTAGCAGAGGACGCTTTGCTTCGGGCGCGTGCGATTACCTCTCCGATGTTTGGTTTTGCGGCAGTAGCCCTAGCCAATTTTTACGCGAAGGATAAGGACTACGAATATGCCTTGAAGTATAGCTATCTCGCGACACATTATTATGCAGAGAAGGCATTTCCAGAACTGCCCCATAGCAAAGATGCTGAACTGGAAGTAGCTTTTTTAGAAAAGTTAACGCCCAGTCTTGCGGTAGCTGAGAGATTATACCAACATGCGGACTTTTTACTACATCTTCCTCCTTCTCAAGGATTCCATCCAGAAGAAAAAGCAGAACAGCTTCTTCATTTGTCTCTCCAATTTTTCGAAGAACTCCGATCAGTGGATATTTCTTTGGGGTATAAACAAAATTTGCAGCATACCCTCATGCTACTTCAATCCCTTTATCTAGACAAGGGACAGTACGAAAAAGCATTTGAGATCACAGAAAAAGGAAGGGTGACACGGACACAGCTTGCGTTTGGCAACTATCAGTCACAAAGGGATATGGGACTTCCTGTTGATCGCCTCGCAGAAAAGTGGACCAATAGAGGCAAGATTGCACGACTAGAGGAGCGTCTATTTGAGTTGAAAAAAGCCCAAGGTACCGATGTGAGTCCAGGGATAGACTCGTTGTACGATCAAATATTTGCATTGAGTCAGAAGAATGCAGCATTGGATGGTGAATGGGCGAAGGCCTATCCCCTAGATTTGGTGCAAGGAGAAAATCAGACTGCGGCTATCGAGGAAATCCAACAAGCCTTACCTGAAAAGACCTTGATGCTCAGCTTTCAATTTCAGGAAGAAGGATGGATACGATTCGAAGTTGGAAAGGAGCAATTCCAAGTGAAGAAATTTGAAAACAGTCAGGTCTTAGAAAGACTGGTGGATAGCCTACGCAGCTTGACATTGGACTTTACGGCTTATGATGTGGGAAAATGGCGGTCATTATCCCATCGTTTGTATCAGCTTTTGATGCCTTCTTCTCTTAAAATGTATGATCACTTGGTCATTCTCCCAGATCAATCCCTTCATTTTCTGCCTTTTGAAATTCTTTGTACTTCAGATACGGGTTCACAATTTTTCCATCTGGATTATCTGACTCGGACACATAGTGTCTCGTACGGAGCTTCGGCTACGCTTTGGTTACTACAGCAACAAGTCCAGCAAGAGAAGAAACAAGCTTCATGGGCAGGTTTTGCTCCTTCGTATGAGAACCAATTCATTGCGCAAGTCGATACCCAGCAGAATCAAGCACTTTCTATGTTGGTGAGAGAGGGAAATCTGGCCCTACCTGCTGCACAGCAAGAGGTAGAATCTCTCATGCGTATCATGGAGGGGGAAGTTTTTGTAGGGAAAGAAGCAACCGAAAGTCGTTTCAAAGAAATTGCCGCTGATTATCAAGTTTTACATCTGGCCATGCATACCCTGTTAGAAGATGAAGAACCGCTTTTTTCCAAATTACTGTTCCAAAGTACAGATAGTATAGACAATGGGAACCTGACGATTGCAGAGTTATTTGCGCTTTCGCTACAGGCAGATCTGGCTGTCCTAAGTGCTTGCAATACTGGCTATGGTTCGCTTATGCCAGGAGAGGGGGTGACGAGTTTGTCACAAGCTTTTACGGCTGCGGGCTGCCCCAGTACTGTGATGAGCCTCTGGCAAGTGCCCGATCAAGAGACAGCAGATTTGATGGTCGCCTTCTACCAAAATCTCAAGGAGGGACAGCCCAAGGACCAAGCCCTGCAACGTGCCAAGCTGCGCTATCTTTCCCAAGTCTCCAACGACCGATTGGCACATCCTTATTTCTGGGCAGGTTTTGTGGCTAGCGGCAATATGCAAGCCCTAAATTTGGCTTCGGGCTTACCTTGGAACATAGTGGGTGGGATTTTATTGGGCGTGGTGATTATCTTCCTAGCGATTTATTTCATGAGGCAGGTAGACAAATGAAAGAAGGAAGTAGAAACATATGCTATGGCCTGGAGTAGAACTACCATGATGAATATTCATGATGGGAAGCTGAATACTCTGTAATATGAGTTTTTTAATATTTAATCATCGCCTTCAGCGTCCCGAGCATTAGACTCGGGATTTTTAGGCAAAAAAGAACCAATCCCGATGATGAATCTCGGGATGGAATTTCAGCCCAATCCCGAGCGTAAAACCTCGGGACCCCTATCTCCAAATTCCAAGCCCAACGCCCCCCAGATTACTTGTTACCATTCGCCGAAGTTATATAAATAAGCTTTTGTTACATTGTGTTGATTTACTTTCCTGAAGGGATAGTGTTATACAGCATGTGGAGTTGAGTCTTACGCTCAAAGCTAATCTATCTCCAAAAGGACCTCTTTCGCTTGCTTGCGCAGGTTTTGATCCGTCGCACTCTCTGCTACTTCTTCCCAAAGTTCTCTTGCCTGGGTATTTTTATCTTTCAGTAAAAAAGCCCAAGCGAGATACCATTTGGCCTCATCTTGGAATGCACTTTTTTCCAATAGATATGATTGAAATAAAGGGATAGCATCTTCAGGTTGATTGAGGGCGAGATATGAAATGCCCCCATAAAATAGAAGTGCGGTCTGCGAGCTGTCAGCCTGATACAGCATGGTCATCTGCGCTGCTGCCTGTGCATATTCCTGCTTTTCATAGGAAAGAAAGGCGCGTTCGAGTGTGGACAGGCTATCTTGGGATCGCTGGATGGGAACCACCAAGTTGCGGTAAGGCTGAAAATGGTCGGCGAAAAGCGCTTGATTCGTTGGAGTTGCTTCGGGAGACGTAAGGGGGAGCAACCAGTAGCCAATCAGCAACACAAGAAGCGCAGCCGCTACTGCATAGAGCCATATGGGAATGGAACGGGCCTGAGACGAAGGCGCACCATTTTCTGAGGAATTCATACGCTGCTCCACTTCTTGCAACTGAGCCTTGAAGCCTGCCTCCATCTGGGCATCCACGACTTGTACCAGTTGCTTTTGCAACTGAAACGCCTGTGCAAAGGCTTCGTCTTCCTTCACGCGAGTTTCTGCCAGTTCTTTCTCTTTTGCCGAAAGCCCATCTAAGAAGTAGCGTTCGATCAGGTCGTAATCTTGTTCATTCACCTCAGTTCGTCTTTATGTTGCTCCAACAATCTTTTTCGGAGGTATTGCATGCAGCGTTTTTTTTGGGCGCGTGCGACAGCTTCGCTTTTGTATCCTAGCTGTGCTTGAATGGCCTGCATCGCAAAATTTCTGTAATAAAAGAGTAGAAGAATCTGATTGCAAGGAGTTCCCAATGATTCGATGGCTTGTGTGAGCAAGGTTTTAATGCCCTCATCCACATATTGCTGCTCCAGCTTCAGATCCCATTCAAAGGTTGCTGCTTCCAAAGGAAGCTTTTCGCGTTGATCTCTCAGATACTTCAGGATAAGGTTTTTCCCAATCCCAAATAGATAGGTTTTGATGGAACTTCTCAGTTCGACCAATTTTCCTTGAGCGATGTTTCTGTAAAGGGCAATGACCGCATCCTGAAAGATATCAGCCATCTCTTCTTGGCGAATCGTAAATCTTTGCGAAGCCCATTGAAAGAAGTCGTTCCTGTACACTTTGTATAAGTGGTTGAGAACTTCTCGGTCCCCCCTTTGAATAGCTTCCAGGATTTCTTGCTCTTTCATACAAACGAATGTAGAAATTTTAGCGGGATCTCTATAGCCATTTATGCCATTCCCCGGGGCTATGTGAACAGAGAGGGAGAAATAAGATTCTAGTAGTCGATAACGATTAGAACGAATGAGTGGATTTCGTATTTTTTATGTAGAGATGTCCATTTATCACGTCTCCACATAGAAAACAAATCCTATCTGAATTCATTCGTGATAATCACTAATGAATATATTATGTGCAGGACCACCTTTTGGTGCATTTGTTAGAGCGAAAGGGGGGTATCTTTACTTTTTTTAGCTCATATAAACCCAATCCGTTCAAGTGTCAGGAATTTTACTTTTCCCGCAGGTAGATTCTCCTTTTTTGAATAAATAAATGACTCTGACCTCATGCGCTATCTATTGCCTTTTTTGCTTCTCGTCTCTTCCCTCTCTTCCTGTAAAATCGTCGATCTCAGCAACTCGACTGCCAAAGAGGATACGACCTTACAAGCTAAGACGATCCTTGAACAAGCCCAAAAGGCACATGGAGCAGATAAATGGGCGCAGGTCACACATTATACCGTACAGTTTGAGGATGAGTTTTATGGAGGATTGGGTGGAATGATCAATCCCTTTAAAGGAAATCCTGTATCCATCCAACTAGATTATGTATCCAAGCAATTCGGCGGGGAGATGACCTTTCAACAAGAAAAAATGGCTGGAGAGGTCTGGGGAATGAAGAATGGCGAAACCTACATTCAGAAGGCAGATGGAACCCAGAAAGTCAAACCGCATAAAGACGCAGCGTTTTGGATTCCTACTTATCAATATTTCATCGAGTTTCCCGCCCGAATATTAGAAGCCAATGTATTTCGAATGATGGGTACAGAAAAAATGAATGGTAAAACATATGATCGAGTCCTAGCTACGTGGAATCAAGTCGAGCCTCAGAAAGAGATGGATCAATATGTGGTTTGGGTGGAGCAGGAAACCCATTTAATTGGAAAAGTCGCTTATACCATTCGTGAGGCTAATAAATTCGTGAGTGGGTATGCTATGTTTGAGGACGTGAAGGACTTTGATGGTGTAAAGCTGCCTACGCGTATGCCTGTGGGCAGCAACCTTGTGAAGGAAGGCAAATGGCTACATGAGATGCGCATTAAGGAGGTAACATTTCAATAAAAATACGATCCTCTAGATAAAAGGGGAATCTCATGCTACAAAAGGCTTCATAAGAGGCAATATGAAAGGACAAAGTAGATGCGAGACTTTCATCTACACATCTACTTCGTTTCCTTAAAATCTATGTCCTCGTTCGAGATATATAAGACCATGTTTGGAACAATGAAAATCTAGCGAAAGAGCAGATATTTTAGGTTCTGGCGAAAGCTATTTTGTGAGATTTAGTGGGGCTAAATCGATCAAAATAGATGAAGTTCAGGTTCTGAAAGCGCAAACTTTTCGCAGATTTGAGGTTTCAAACATGGTCTAAATCAATGTCTCTTGTCTAGCTCTGCAAAATGGCTTCGACAGCCGTGAAGGCAGAAATCCCTGCTCCATGCACAGTAGATGATGCTTCGGGATAGGCCTCACCTGCGAAGTATACTTTTCCATCTATGGGTTCGGCAAGGACCTGCTGCACACTGTAGTCCTCATAGTGGGTATAAGATCCTCGAATAAAGGGCTCTTGAGACCAATTTTGAGAGACATGCTGAATGTAGGTTTGAGAAGCTTTTCCTTCGAAGATCTCATCTAACTCAGCCAAAATATAGGTGATCAATTCCTCGTCAGTGGCAATCTCAGCGTACGGCGTGGCTTCAGCCCCTACCGTAAAAAGTCCGAGTATGTGACGGCTTGTATCTTTCTTGAAAGCAGCATCATAATAGATTCTTTCTCCATCAGGTGCATTTAAGAAATTACCCAAACTATTGAATCCCAGTAAGTCTGGATAAAAACGTTCGGAAAACTCCATGAATACCTTGATCCCATCGGGCATTTCTACCTGAGAAAGTGCCTCCTTTTTCTCCGCAGGGTAGGAGGGCGTAAACTGAATGTCTTCATTCTGTAGGACAGTGAGTGGAACTGTAACAATGACTTTATCTCCACTGAAATTATCTCCCCCTCTCGTTTGGATCTTCACTTCATCGCCCGTATAATCGATGGTGGCTACAGGTGCATCATATATAATATCATCTGCAATAGAAGGAACGACATATTGCTCGAAGAATTCGTACCAAGTAGTCGAGGCGAACTTATACTCGGAATAAAACTCGGTAAAGAAGCCGCGCTTTTTAAGCTTACCCTCAGACCAAATCCAAAGGCTTTGAGGATTGTATCGAATGATGTCAATATCAGCAGCAGCATCTTCCTCATCCAGTAGCTCAGAGAGAATTTGAGGATTCGTATGAATCCACTCGGCCCCAAGATCAATCGGGAAATCTGCAAAGTTTGCAGCCTTTTTCACCCTTCCTCCATAGACACTAGAGGCTTCGATGATTTGAAAGTCGATGCCATACCTCTTGAGTAGATACCCCGCCATGAGGCCAGCTGATCCCGCACCTACAATCAGTACTTTTCCATTGAATGAAGGGTTGATTTCACCAGCAAATAGGCTTCTCTGGCTACATGAAGTTAAAAAGGAGGAAAAGAAGGGAAGGCCTAAGCCCAGGATTGCCGAATTTTTGATGAACTCTTTTCTTGTCATAGATGTGGATTTTTAGAAAGTCGTGTGTGGAGATGGCATCCTTGCATGCGTCTACCCAACTGTTTCCAAAGTACGCAAAATTTACTTGTGCCTACTTTGGAAAACAGTCTGTTAGGATGAGCTTTTTGATGAAGGATCTATTCAAACAGGATGTCTAAGACTTCATTCCAGACATTCAATCTGTTATTACGACCACTGGCCTCATTGGTTAGGAAGATTGCGGTACGTTGTGTCTCTGGGAAATACATGGCTATGGAAAGAAATCCATCAACAGATCCTGTATGTCCCCATGCATAACCGTTGGGATAGTCAAAATATTCCAGGCCATACCCATTCTTATTTTGGTAAATCACATCTTCCACCCAATCCTCAGGAAGCTCAAACCAATTCGTCATCGCTGCATAGCTTTCTGTAGAAAGTAATTGGCCATTTGCCAGCCCTTGATAGAATTTTCCGAGATCGGCTGCATGGATGGCGATCCCTCCGTCTCCCGTTTTCAGTTCATCCTGATACAAAGGGGTGCTGGCAATCAATCCTTCTTTGTAGAGCTGTCCATATCCTTGGGCCGTACCCGTTGGGATCGGTGCTGAATAGCCGTCGAAATAGGCGCTTTCTAATCCAAGAGGTTGGAAGATGTAGTTTTCGTAAAGAGAAGCTAGCGATTCGCCTGACACGCGTTCGGCCAAAATGCCCAAGAGTACATAGTTGGTATTAGAATAGCCATAACTCGTACCCAGTTCAAATGTCGCAGGTTGTCCAAATACATAAGAAAGAAAGTCTTCATGGCGCCACTCGTTGTCGATTTGATTGATCCTATCCAGCTCAAAGGCAACTGTATAGTGATCAGGAATCCCACTGGTATGACTCAATAGGTGGCCCAATGTAGCTTGATCTGCATGGGCGATGCGTGCGACAGTATCAGGGTGCAAGTATTGAGAGATGGGATCGTCTAGCTTCCAGTAGCCATCATCTACCATGGCATGAATGACTGTAGCCGTAAATACTTTGGAAATGCTGGCGATCAGAAATCGGTGGCAGGTCTCCATCGAGATGTCCGCCTCAATGTTGGCCTTTCCCCAGGCCCCTTGCCAGTAGCCATTTTCATCCTGGATGAAGATCGCTCCGCCGACCAGACCTTGTGCATCGCTTCCGTTGATGAGGGCTTCATAAGCACCTGTATTTGGATGCTGGTCTGATAGGTCTGTGCCTAGGGCTTGGCAAGTATAGGTTTCAGGTGCCAATGTCTCTACCTGGTGACAGGCTGCCAAAAGCAGAAGGGTGGGTAAGAAGAAGAGGAGCTTTTTCATTTTTGTGTGAGTTGATAGGTGAGACCGAAGCCATAAAAATTGTGGGGAAGGACAAAAAGAAAGTGCGAGTAGAAGGTTTCTACCGCAAATCGATAGCTGACAAAAGGAGAGAGCCTTTTGTTTGGGAAAAGCGTAGCCTGTACACCGACTTCAGGCATGAGATGCGGCTTGCCCCACCGTGCCTTTTCGACATATTCCCCTGCTTCATTTTGCCAATACACTGGCTCTGTCGTGAAGGTGTGGAGGTAGCCTAGTCCCGCACTTCCTGTCAGATCCAGGAAGGAACCTGTTTTCCACGTCCACTGTCGAGCCGCACGCACATAGATTCCATCAGCTGGAAACCCATGATGAAAAGCTCCCAGTGCAAATGACCATCCTGCAGATCCATAAGAAGTCTGATTCTGTGTCGGTTGATAGGCCAACTCGAATCCAGGATGAACAGGTCCCATGCGAGTGAAGGGCAGGGAGTTTTGTTGATTGGTAAAAGAGAGGGAAAGCCGAGGGCCTTCCTGGGCAAAGCATGTCCCATATATCCCGAGCAGGAGGACAGTAAAAATTAACGTTCGCATATCAGTAAGCAATTAGGCGTTGTGAATCACCCTAAAGAGCATCTCGTATGTAGTAAGCTGCCTATGATATGGGGAAGAAGGGATGAACCCGTGATTTGAGGTTTGAGAGCAAAAAAAAGTGGAGTAAAATGGAATAAATAAAAAAACAGCCCCTACAAAAGGAGCTGTCATGACAAGTAATTACGTTTATATCTACGTCAAATTAGAATTTCTTCTTCTTTTGGCGACGCTTTTTCGATTTCTTATTGGGTTTGTACCCATCAGAGGAACCATTGCTACGGTTACGATTCCCATTATAGGGACGTCCCTCTCTACGGCCACCGCCTCTACGATCGCCTCCGCGTCTATCATCTCTATCTTTCTTATAGATCTGAATGTCGTTGAGGTCTTTGTGTGAATTAACCTGTAGCTTCCCCATCTCGCTGGCTACTACTTTGGCCAAGAGTTCCTCTTTGGAGAGATTGGCAAAAAATAGGTTCAGCTTATCCCAGAGCGGCTTTTCAATCTTCCCTTTGACATTGGTAGTCATGATTTTTTCCGCCCAGTTTTTGATGCGCATGTCATAGATCTCTTCTGCACTCGGGATCATCACTTGCTCGAAGGAGATACCCAAGGACTTGGAGATATGACCTACACGGTACTTTTCTCTACCGTTGACGAAAGCTATAGAGGTACCCTTCTTTCCTGCACGAGCGGTACGTCCACTGCGGTGCGTGTAGTAGGAAAGATCGTCGGGTAAGGAGAAATGGAATACGTGTGTGAGGTCATTGACGTCGATCCCACGTGCGGCGACATCGGTGGCGATGAGCACTTGCAATTCGTGGTTCTTAAAACGCCCCATGACGCGGTCACGCTGATGTTGAGAAAGATCTCCGTGAAGGGCATCGGCCTTGTAGTCCTTTTTGAGGAGGTCTTCGGCCAGATTTTGTGTGTCTCGCTTGGTACGACAGAACACGACTCCACGCATCTCAGGATTGACGTCCAGGAAGCGAACGAGTGCTTCTAGTTTATCAGAGCGTCTGACAACAGCAAATTGATGGGAAATATTGGCATTGACTTCGTTGCGTGTATTCAGTTTCACCTCGAAAGGGTTCTCCATGTACGTGCGTACGATACGTGTGATGTCAGCGGACATCGTCGCAGAGAAAAGCCAAATATTTCTTTCTTCGGGAGTATAGCTGAGGATACGGTCTACTTCCTCTTTGAAGCCCATGGTCAGCATCTCGTCTGCCTCATCGAGGATGAGATATTCGAGTCGATCCAGACGGACAGCTTTACGTTTGATGAGGTCGATCAAGCGACCAGGCGTCGCAATGATGACATGCTGGGGACGCTTGAGGGCATTGATTTGGGTCATGATATTGGCCCCACCGTATACGGCAAGGACATTGAGTCGATCCAGATACTTGGAAAAATGACCCAACTGCTGTGCGATTTGCTGCCCTAGCTCACGCGTAGGTGCTAAAATCAGTGCTTGGGTGTGCTTGGCATTGGGATCGATTCGCTCCAAAAGGGGCAAACCAAAAGCCGCTGTTTTTCCTGTTCCTGTCTGGGCGAGACCGATGAAGTCTTGATCGCCTTCAATAAGCTGGGGGATAGCTTGGGCCTGAATTTCACTGGGAGTTTCAAATCCAAGTTCGGAGATGGCTCTTAGCACGGGTGCAGAGAGCCCAAGGTGGTCAAATGATACCAAAGAGTTATAATTATTGATTAAAGTTTACAAAGGCCACCAGATATATGGGACCTAGGGGGTCTTTCACGCATTTTTCGAGAAATGTCGAAGCAAACTTTACTCAAACGATTCTCCTTGATATATTTTGCACACTAAACCCAAGGTATATACTGAAAAGATCAGATCTTGTTTCCTGTTGTTCAAGATCATTTGATTCAAAGTGTAGCCAGATCCACGGACCGAGCCTCAAATCAGGGGACAAAGGTACATATATTATGCCGAAAACCTATGCAAAGGTGATTTTATATGGGCTTTTGTTCAGATGTGATTCATCTTAATGACTTGATCCGTCTGTGCGATGCAAATCATTGTACAAATATAACTGATCTAGGAACGTGATGAATCATCCAAAGATGATCCTACTGAAAATTCGATGAATCATTTGGCGATGTGATGAATCACGGTCTCTACGGAGATCATGATTCGTAGTAGTCCGAATTGTCGATTTCCTTGATGATCTTGGCAGGGTTTCCTCCTACGACGACATTGTCGGGGACATCTTTTGTGACGACTGCTCCCGCTGCCACGACGACCCCGTTGCCGATCGTCACACCTGGGCAGATGATGGCCCCGCCACCGATCCAGACATCATCCCCAATCGTAACAGGCTTCGCAAACTCTAACCAAGTGGCCCTTGTTTTAGCGTCTACTGGATGCGTTGCAGTGTATATCTGCACATTGGGAGCCAAGAGGACATTGCTTCCCATTCTGACCTCCATCACATCCAAGATCACACAATTAAAATTCATGAAGACCTTTTTTCCTACCTTGATATTGTAGCCATAGTCACAGTAAAAAGGAGGTTCAATCCACAGATCCTCTCCACTTTCTCCAAAAAGCTCATAAAACAGTAGGTCTCGTGCCGCTTTTTCCTCATCTCCCATCTGATTGATCTTCTGGAATAGTAAGCGCGCGCGATGCCTCTCTTCAGAAAGGACGGGATCACTGGCATCGTACATTTGTCCCGAGAGCATTTTTTCTTTTTCAGTCATGGGATAGGGGATAAGGTAAATAGATGGAAGTGTACATATCAGGTAAGTTAGTAAGTGCGTGAGTGAGGCTGTGTTGGATACACGATATTGAGGGAGAAATCAACAACTCATACGGGATTTCCAGTGTGGGCGTAATTTTTTATGTGCTCATGCATCCCATAAAACGTTCTGTTTGCTATCTGCTTAAGCGGTTTAATATTGCCCAATTTGTATATCTAATTTGGAGAACAAGAGGATTTCCCCCTTCTTTGAAGTTGCTTCCTCCTGCTATCAAACAAACATATTAATTTATCTTAAATCCTACCACTATGCTACGGATACTTGCACTCTATGCCCTGAGTGTATGCTTCATTCATGCCTCGATGGCAGTAAATGTAACATTCAGGGTTGACCTCAATTCACAAATTACCAAGGGAGCTTTTAACCCTCAATCTGAATTCATTGACCTAGCAGGAAACTTCAATAGCTGGGGGCAAAAATCGAACAGGCTCTCCGACGCCGATGGAGATGGCATCTGGGAAGTCATGCTCACAGGCTTAGAATCAGGAGAAGTACTGGAATTTAAGTTTCGCATCAATGGTGCATGGAATGGACGGGAAGAATTCCCAGGCGCAGGGAACAACCGCTACTATTCGGTCCCCCTTCAACATGCAACCGTAGACTTTGAGTACAATGTACAGAAGAGTCAAGGCAACCTCCCCTCGGGCATCTACCAGACGGCTGATCCCAGCGAAGTCGAGTGGTGGAATGATGCCGTATTTTACGAAATTTTTGTCCGTAGTTTTTATGACAGCGATGGGGACGGAATCGGTGATTTCAATGGGATCGTGGAGAAGCTAGACTACCTCAATGATGGCGACCCTACGACCGATACCGATCTAGGGATCACAGGGATATGGCTGATGCCCATTCACCCCTCTCCAAGCTATCACGGCTATGATGTCACAGACTACCGCGGCATCAATCCCGACTATGGAACCATGGCGGATTTTGAAAACTTTCTGGAAGAGGCCCACAAGCGTGGCATACGAGTGATCATTGATTATGTCATGAATCACGCTTCCACGCAACATCCCTGGTTTCAGTCTGCAAGCGCCAACCAGAGTTCTACCAAGCGCAATTGGTTTCGCTGGAGCACTTTCGACCCAGGCTATAATGGGCCTTGGGGACAGCAAGTATGGCACGGAACAGGGAATCAGTATTACTATGGAGTCTTTTGGAGTGGGATGCCCGACTTGAACTACGCCCAACCTGAGGTTCGAACAGAGATGTTTGACATAGCCGAATATTGGCTCAAGGACATCGGCGTAGATGGATTCCGATTGGACGCAGTGAAATTTATTTATGAAAATGGTTCTCAGCTCGAAGATGTCAATCAGACCTTTGACTTCTTTGGAGACTTCCGGACGTTTTACAAGGGCGTAAAATCTGATGCTTTTTCTGTGGGAGAGGCTTGGACAAATACAGACAAGGTCGTGCCTTATGTAGAAAACGATCGACTGGATTTTTGCTTTGAATTCGACTTAGCCAATGCCATCCTCAATGGTGTCAACAATAGCAACACCAATAGCCTCATTTTCCAGGTAGACAAAACCTACAATGCCTATCCTTATTTGCAATGGGGGACATTTCTCACTAATCATGACCAAAATCGTCTCATGGATGTGCTGGGAGGAGATATCTCTAAGTCCAAGCTAGCAGCTAGCCTGTACTTGACCCTTCCAGGAGTCCCTTTTATCTACTATGGAGAAGAAGTCGGAATGCTGGGAACCAAACCTGATGAAGACATTCGTCTGCCTATGCAGTGGACGGCAGGAGAAGATGCGGGCTTCACGACAGGTGTACCTTGGCGCGGGGTGAACAGCAACTATGCAACCTACAATGTCGAGACGATGCAGGCAGATTCTGCTTCGATGTGGAGTCGATACAGAGACCTGATTGAGATCAGAAGAAAGTCTGAGCCGCTGCGTAGAGGAGAGTACGAGTGGGTCTTGAGTTCACCTGCCAATGTGTACAGCTTCATCCGCTATTGGAATGGCGACACTGTACTGGTCATGGCCAACTTGAGCAATCAAGCTTCGGACTCCGTCACGATCTTCCGCCCAGGCAACAAGATGGCACCAGCGCAAGTGTATGACTACCTTTCAGGTGATAGTACGACGCTGCGCATCCTCAGCAATGGGCAGCGTAAAGCCCCAGGTCTTGAGCCACGTGGCGTGCGCATTTATCGCTTCCAAGATCTCAAGGTCAGCAACGACCGTCCCGTCGTCAACAGCCTAGCCCTCTATCCCAATCCTACAGAAGGACAAGTTACGTTAAAGCTTCCTGACGGGATTTCGCAGGAAGTGAGCTACAAGTGGTTTGATCTGACAGGCAGATTGTTGAAGCAGGGCAGCCAAATGCCTACTAGCGCTCAGCTGAGGTTGGCGGCTCCTACAGACTCCTCAGGTATCTTCCTGCTCGATGTGGAGGTGGGAGAAAAGAGATACACGCAGAAGGTGTGGGTGAAGTGATCTCTTAGATAGAATGAAAAAGTAAGACCGAGAATAAGGAGAGTACCTTTATTTTCGGTCTTTTTGTTTGGTTTACGGGCAAGACCTAGGTTACGAGATCATCTAATTTGAAACGCTGTATAAAAGCGCTTTTCTTTTCCTTGAGTTGTCTATACTCGTTTTTCAATTGAATCTGTATCCAGATCTTTGGATCAACGTTAAAAAGATGACCAAGGATCATCGATTGTTCCATGTTTAGTTTTCGACTCCCAGAGAGAATTTTACTAAAATTGGAAGGCTTCAGACCGATGTAGATAGCAAATTTATTCTGTTTGATACTCAAAGCTTTTAAATAGAGTCTCAGGAAGCTTCCTACTGTGAGAATCTCGGTATTCCCGTATGTTGAACGTACATAGTCTTCCATTTTTACCCTAATTGCGAAGAGCTCTGTATTCAGGGCATGTGGACGATCTATAGACTTTGCTTTTTGAGAAAGCAATAGCTGGAACTCTTGAAACTCTCTGGAAGAAGTATCCATAGAATTCGTCAACACACCTTCAGAAGGCTCTGCATCTTGATGAATATTCATCCCTTGTTTCGATTTAGATAAGTATCGATTAAAGTGATTCCGTATTGAGGTTCAATGTACATTTTTTGCCCTATTGCGACTTTGGCAAAGTAGTTCGCTTGATACCATGGAATCAGCTTAGTTTTGGATTCGAAAGTCAAAAAACCTTTGTAGTCTCCTTCAAGCTGAAAATAAAGAAAAGATGCAAATAAGAACAGTCTCTTCCATTCATTCTACCCTTTCCAATACCCCAACTGCCCAAATCGCTTTTCCGCCCTGTAAAAAGCCTGACGCTGTCTCGCATAGTGTAGATAAGTCGTTCGCATCCGTTTTTCGTAGGTAATAAATGCTTGGGAGGGTAAGCCTTCACTTGCATGAACATAGGCTTCTACTGCATCTCTTGCGCTGACCATCGCCATGAGGATGCCGTGTGAGGCGATGGGATCAAATGCCATGGCCGCATCTCCTACGGCTACCCATCCTGGACCATGCATATGTTCAAGTATGCTGCTCTCCGCAGAGACGAAAGCAGGAAAAGTGAGGAGTTGAGAAGAAGCAATGGATACTCGGGCACGTGTGTGTAGCGTCTGAGAGAAGAGGTTAAACCATCCTTTGGGTGTTTGCCAGAGGGCTTTCTCGATTGTATCAGGCCTGCAAAGAAAAGTCGTTGCCATCCTATGTCCAGGAATAGGGGCAGAATACCACCATCCATTAGGCATGGTCTCGATTAGGCTACGTGTATCATCTAGCGGAGCCTCAAGCTGCAAGAAAGCGACCAGTGCCAATTGACTGTCTTCGAATAGCCTATCGATCCCTTGTCTGCGTGCCAGCCAGCTGTTTCTTCCGCTCGCATCAAAAATAAAGTCGTAAAGATACGTCTCTTTCTTTGGGCTAGATCCTGAAAGCGTCACTTGCCATTGGTCTTGCGCTCGCTCGACTTGTACCACTTTACATTCTGATTGTATCCTTCCTCCCAGATGGCTCACTTTTTCCCATAGCATCTCCACAAAGGCTCTACGATCCAAATGCCATCCATGCCCGATGGGATGTTGTATATGATCTGTAAATCCTGCTTTTGCAGAGCCCCAATAGGAAATATTTCCATAAGAGGGAAGGTGGACAGATTGCTGGAAGGAATCCCAGACGCCTAATTGTTTCAGGACCCGCGCTGCTTGAGGAGGTAAACTTTCTCCGATGTGATAAGGAGCGAGTGATGCGTGATGGGGCCGATGGGTGACGACATCTACTGCTAGACCTTCTATTTGACGAAGAAAAATAGCAGATGCCAGACCCGCAGGCCCAGCACCGATGACAAGTATCCGTTTGTGTGATCCTCGCATGATGAATTATCTCAACAGTCTTGGATTCATGTCTACCCATTTGGGACGTGAAACAGCTTCGGTGACGGACTCAGCAGCCACGCCTCGAGCAGCAAAGGGAGGCTCAGACTCAATCGTGCGCCCCGTTTCAACCCATATGGCTTGGGGAAATAGAGGAGAGGAATTGGCAATTTGTTTTTGGACAATGATGCCAATTTTTGGCCATTCTTCTGTGAATTTTAAAATGCCTTTGCGTCGTCCTTCGATGGAAGGCCCGTATAGGAACTCTCCCTGGTCATTGAAAATATATCCTCTCAGCCATTTCTTTCTGCTATCTGGGCTAAAGGCCGCTATACGAGTATTGGGATCAGCGTCTTCATCATTGATGATCGCAAAGTCCTCCTCTGTGAGGACATCATTGGGGACGCGAGCAGGCCAGAAAGTGGGAAGATACTCACCTGAATAGGTGCGATAAGCAGATAGGCAACTAGAGGTATCTGACTGCCAAGGTACAGCCATCCATTTGGTGAGATCACCAGGAGAGCAGCCGTCGAGTGGACCACCTGGGGCTAGGGCGATCTTGTAGTCGAGTGTCGGACCAAAGTCCTCCTTGGCATTGTCGCGCCTTTTGAGACGGAAGGGTTGATCAGCCTGATACATCATCGCGTGGCGCATTGGCCAGGTAAACTCACATCCCGGATGAAAGGGACCCCCAAGGGTTTCCTCTAGTGCAGCTTCTGTCAAGCCATGTGCCTGCTCCGCAGGTGTCATCTCCTCCCACGATGTGGGGCGCTGAGGGCTTCCTACCGAAAAATCCCCCTCCGCCCACTGCTTGAGATAGCCATAAACCAAGGGCGTAATCGCAAAGAAATTTCGCGGATTGATGGAGTTGATGTTGAATGTGATGGCATCGCCATAAAGCGGAGGCCAGGAGCGCGGCTCTATCTTCTGATAATCAGGATTGCGGAAAGATTCGAAAATAACCTGTCGGAAGGGCCGATTTTGCTCACTGGGATCTTTCAGTCGCTCTACAAATGCTTCACTTCCAAAATCATAGCCACTTCCAAACCCAAATTCTCGACTCACACCTGCATTGACCCATTCATTGATGCTGAGATGCTTGAGGGTAGGGTAGATATCGAGGTAGAATTCGGGAACATCTTTTTTGTATTGGGGATGTGTCTGTGCAGCCACATCGACTAGGAGGTCATAGCCTGTGGAGAAGGCTTGAACCCCTACGGCAAAGTTGGGAGGAGCTGTCAACACCCAGGCGCCATTCGCTTCAAGCGTGCGACCGTCAGGCAAGGTAACTGCCGCATCAACAGGCCCATCAGACGTATCGTCATGCCATCCCTGATTATTGGCAAAGGTGACAAGGGGAGACTTGGGATCGGTAAATGATGATGAATCCCCTCTTCCTCCAAGGAAGATTAAGCGTCCTAGCTCGTCTGTTCGGAGTTCCCCCATGTAGACCTCTGTCTGCTCGCGTCCAATCTTCCCTTTCAGATGGAAAGAGGTTCCATCAGGGTTTTTATTCACCCCTTCAATCCGCTGCGCACGTGCTTCAATCATCAAAAGCTTACGGTCTTCTCCTTCAAAGTCTAGGTTGCGCTTTTTGCTCATCACAGGCGGACCGTCAGGTGTGAGATTGCCATCCATATCGTATACGCCTTCAGCTGTAGGGGTATCTAGTGCAATGTCAAAGTCGTACCAAGCGGCTTTTTTATTGGCGACATCTACGCGCCAATCGATCTTGACACCGTGGCTGTCATTGAGCTCGCCGAGGATATTTCCCTCAGCATCCAATCCAAAGATGAAGTATTTAGCTCCTTGACGCTTGATACGTCCTTGTGCGTCACGAAAATCGTCAGGATCCTGTGCAGGAATACCCGGAATGATAGAGCCGAGGAAGTATTCATTGGGGCTATTGCCCACTCTCGCTACACCGATCGGTGGATAAATGGCGACAGAATGTACATCTGAAATGTTCATGTTGATATCAAGTAGTCAAATGGTGAGTGATAAAGACAAAAGAACGCTTAGGCTACAGCGGGAATGCTGTATCCGTGAATTAGTTAGGCTTGTGTACAGAGGAGAGATAAGATTATATGAATTTATAAACTCATCTGCTTTGTAAAAACCTAGTCAATGCTGGATGTAGGAAAGTAATGCTTTTGCCAGGAGTTTTAAGATAGGGAAAAATGCGTAAGCGACTGAATATTTTTTGAAAAAGAAGAAAGGTTCAGACAAACGCAGGAAGATTAGCTCGTGCTGATTTTCTCAGCTGGGGTACTTTCTTAAAGTTGAGTTATAACATGAGCCGAATCCCTAGGCTTGATAGATCTTCTTCACAAAGTCATGCGCAAGCTTTTCGTCAAAAATGACAGGTATGGGAATCACGAGATGAGGAATTTGGGTAGATTTAAGGTCACCTGAATCAGATTTTACATTCAGCTCAAATGCTCCCTCTTTATTCAGGAGAAATTGTTCTACCGTCTGAGTCTGAGGATCAATGATCCAGTATTCTTTTACGCCATGATTTTGATAATCATCGAACTTGATTCCACGATCTCTTTTTTCTGTACTAGGAGACAATATTTCGACGATGAAATTCGGAATGGGAAATAGGGCTTGATCTGTTTTGAAGTCTTTTGAAATAGCTTTTTCGAAGAAACAAATATCAGGTTCGTAGTCATTTCTCGTGCACTGGATCAAGGTTTTTTCAAAACCAACGAATCCAAGATCTTTTTCAAAAACATATGCCCTTATTATTTGAACTAAATTAAGACCTATATCTGTATACTTTTTCTTGACGGGAGAATGAATGATGATTTCTCCATTGATAAACTCTGCCTTTTCCTGCTCAGTGATTTCATTATAAAATAATTCTCTTCTCTCCTTTTCCCTGTCCAAAACGGATTGTATGCGGTGAAGCAAAACAGGAGCCATGGGAGAGTCAAGAATGGTATCTAAAATTTGATTATCAATATTTGCTTTCATATTATGACCTTTTACAACAATTTACGGATTCTATGAGAGAAAGTCATTTTTCATGTTCCAAGAATCTATGATACTTTGTTAAGAGCGTTTGTTCACTATCTACGACATTACTGAGGTAGGCGAGAAGTTTCATTTTACTTTTTCTGTCAGTCTCTTCTATATTTTCATAGTTGAAGTTTATCAGGGCATTCATCTTTATTTTCCAAAATTTCACTGGACATCTCTATATCAGACAATTGTACAATGGTTTCGTATTTGATAAGCTCAGCTTTGTTCGTAATAAAAAATCTCAAACCTATGTTGGAAGGCTTTACAAATTGAATCTCTCCCAATGTGCTGACAAGTGATCCCAATGAGGTATCTGTACTGTCTATATTTGCCATGATTCCCTCTCCTAATCGCATATGTTTTTGAAGGACAGTATCTACCTCATGTTGACTCTTTTCGATCTCATGTTCGATCGTCGTCAATGCTTTTTGTATGTATCTGCGGTTGTCATTGTTTTCCTTCAACTGATTGAGGAAGGCCGCAATCAGAACACCAATCACGACAATGGCAATCTCTTTCAGAAAGAGGAGGAGATTATGCTTCTTTGTTTCCATGGGATTTATGAGAATAGATGGTTTTGTAGGATGATTAACATAAAAAATGAGAGGCACAATTTATACCTCTCATTTTATCATGTTCAGAAATATATAAAATTATTATCCCAACACCTTCTTCACCTCATCGGCCACAATCCTGCCCGATATCAAGGAAGGAGGCACACCAGGACCAGGTACCGTCAGCTGGCCTGTGTAGTATAGGTTCTTGACTTTTTGAGCTTTGAGCTTGGGCTTGAAGAAGGCTGTCTGGAAGAGGGTATTCGCGAGTCCGTAGGCATTGCCCTTGAAGGAGTGGTAATCCTTCTCGAAGTCGCTCATCGCATAGCCCCGCTTGAGGACCACGTGGTCACGGACATTTGTTCCGATATGCTTCTCAAAGCGCTCCATGATCATATGGTAGTATTTCTCCCGCATCTCTTCACTGTCTTCTAGACCTGGGGCAAGAGGAACCAGGAAGAAGAGGTTTTCATGTCCTTCAGGCGCCGTACTCGCATCTGTACGAGAAGTCGCCGAGACATAGAAGAGCGGCTTAGAAGGCCATTTGGGATTTTCGTAGATTTCCTGCGCGTGCAGATCAAAGTCCTCATCAAAGAAGAGGTTGTGGTGCTTGACCTGTGGCAAAGTCTTATTCAAACCTATGTAGAACAAAAGGCTCGAGGGTGACATGGTCCGCTTTTCCCAGTAATCAAAGCTGTATCCGCGGTGTGCAGGATCGAGCAGCGTCTGGTCTGTGTGGCGATAGTCGCTGTTGGCGATGACGAGGTCGGCATCCCATTCACCATTGGTGGTGATGAGGCGTGTGGCGCGCCCGTTTTCGACGTGAATCTTGCGAACTTCTGTATTCAACTCAATGTGGACACCCATCTCCTGTGCAAGGGAAACCATCGCCTTGACGATTTCATGCATGCCCCCCATCGGAAACCATGTCCCGAGGGTAAGATCTGCATGGTTCATCATGCTGTAGAGTGCTGGCGTATTTTCGGGTGTCGCCCCTAGAAAGAGGACAGGAAATTCGAGGAGTTTGAGCAGTTTGGGATGCGAAAAATATTGTCGCACGTGTTTGCTCATCGACTTGAACATCTGAATGCGGAAGCTTTCCTTGATCAGACGAAAATCAAAAAATTCGAATATGCTGTGAGAAGGGCGAAATACATAATCGCGCATGCCCACCTCGTATTTGTAGGCGGCTTGCTTCAAAAACTCTTTCAGCCCTTTGCTACTTCCAGGCTCGATAGACTCAAACAGAGCTTCCAGTTCACCCATGTTTGCTGGAATGTCGATGTACTCCTCACCCTCTTCAAAGTACACCCTGTAGGCAGGGTCTAGTCTTTTCAGTTCATAGTAGTCTGAGACTGATTTCCCAAAAAGATTGAAAAATGCTTCGAATACGTCTGGCATCCAGTACCAACTGGGGCCCATATCAAATGTAAAACCATCCTTCTTCCACTGACGCGCGCGTCCTCCTGGTTGTTCATTTTTCTCAAGAATGGTTACCTTATAGCCCTCTTTGCCAAGTAAGGCAGCTGATGCGAGGCCAGCGAAGCCCGACCCGATAATGACTATATGTTGAGGTTCCTTCATGTAATAGGGTTGATTTCTCCGTAAATATGCGACTTCTCTAAACAAGAATGAATTTTTGTTGAAATGAGAAGCCAAAATCGAATAACATAAACAATGTTTTGGAGCTTTGGTTTTTCCAATAGCTTAATTTCTCTGAGTCATCCATTGAAAAATCCAATAAATTGAATTTTTGTAGCCATTGTGGCAGTTCCCAACTCATCATGACAGTCCCCGCTGGAGACAACCGTCCTCGGCAGGTTTGTATGAATTGTCATACGATTCACTATTCTAATCCCAAAATGGTGGTCGGCTGTCTGCCTGTATTTGAAGATCGTATTCTCCTCTGCAAGAGAGCAATTGAACCAAGATCTGGATACTGGAATCTACCTGCAGGATATCTGGAAAATGGGGAAACGGTCCAAGATGGGGCCAAAAGAGAGACATTAGAAGAAGCAGGGGTGGAAGTGGAAATTGTGCGCATGCATTGTGTGTACAATATTCCTCGAATCAATCAAGTGTATCTATTTTTTCTGGCCCATATGTCCTCGCCGCATTGGGAGGCAGGAGAAGAGACACTTGACATTGGTTTGTATAAGCCTGAAGATATTCCTTTTGCAGATATGGCCTTTCCATCTTCGACCTTTGCCATTAAGCAATATCTAGCCTATCAAAACCAAAATTTCGAAGGTGTACACATGGGAGGATGGGAAGGATAAACACCGCCACAGGAGAAAAAGCGCAGCCAAAAACTACCTTTGATCCGTATTAAACCTAAATTTGCCTAAGAATCCCATTATTTTCCCAATTATTGGCAGAAAATCCTACCAAAATTTCTTCATATATAAAAAATACTATAATTTGGTAGAAGAAATCTTTCTCTTTTTGTATTTTAATGGAAAGGTAAAGAAAATTGGCTCTTGGTAGTCTGTATATCAAGGGCATTTGTTACATTTGGAAAAAGGGATACGTGTTGGTTGAATATTATTTTCCCCAGTCGATTTCACCAGCTCGCCTTGACCGCTACCTTTCAGGAGGGTGGTTTAGGAGCGGCCCTTCTTTGTTCCGAACCCAGGTACTTTGCCTCGAAGGCGGTGTTTTCCCTGTAGTTAATATCCGCACCCAACTCGAAGGATATACTTTCTCCAAGTCTCTCCGTAAAATTCTCCGCAAAAATGATGAACGATTCCGTGTCGAAGTCGGCATGGCTTCTGTGGATGCGGCGAAAGAATCTCTTTATGCCCAGCATAAACATCGATTCAAAGGTTTTATTTTTGAGACACTGGAAGAGTTCTTATTTTCAGGTGAGATTGGAGATCTATTCGATACTTGGGAGGTGCGGGTGTATGATCAGTTAGAGTTGATTGCTGTGTCTTATTTTGATCGGGGAAAAGGAAGTCTCGCCAGTCTCTTGGGGCTATTCCATCCCGCCTATGAGTCTTTCAGTGTGGGTCTGTATACGATGCTCAAGGAAGTCCAGTATGGAATAGAAGCAGGATTCAAATTCTACTATCCAGGATATATCCTAAAAGATTTCTCAGGTTTTGACTACAAACTACGCCTAGGACATCAACAGTATTACAACTGGAAGGGAAAATGGCGTAAAATGGATCGCTTGTCCGAAGAATTATTCGCACTAGATAAAATCCAGTACAGCATTGAAAATGTGCTCATACATCTGGATGCACTAGGAATTCACTACCAAGTCCTCTACTATCCCTTCTTTGCGATGGGCTATCTTGAGATGATTGAGGAAGACTTTCTGCGGAGCGTCATTTACATCAAACTGGATCACGCCAAGCGCGCCTTTGACCCCAACCTACAGATGGTGATCGAGTATGTGATTGAAGAAGATCTCTTTTACCTATCATGGGTCCGTCCCAATCATGATTATGTAGACATGATGAACGCCGAGTTTTCAGAAAATTTCTTCAAAGGACAAGTAGTCGATGAGGGAATGCTTGTCAGAGACCATCTACTCTGTATGGAAGACTCCGCTTCTGCAGTAGTATCGAAGGCTGCTCGTTTTATCCATGAAGAAGATACCTTTATCACAGGTTCATGGCTGTGAGCCGCCTGTTTTCCATCCCGACCAGATTCCATCCATTGGTTTTTCTGCTCAAACATCTGTAACATCGTATTTCGTTTGCGTGAAGGCGTCAGGGAAATACATTCTTCTCCTGCTTTAGCAACACGCCCGATCCAATTTTGCATATTATGAGAGCGATTATTCAGCGTGTGTCATTTAGCAAAGTCGAAGTCGAGGGAGAACTTATAGGGGAAATTCCACATGGCCTGATGGTCCTCTTGGGCATTACCCACAGCGATACTGAGAAAGACATTGATTGGATCATACGGAAGGTGGTCAACATGCGCATCTTCAACGATGAGATAGGAAAAATGAATCTCTCCGTGCAGGATGTCAAAGGGGGAATTCAAGTCATCTCTCAATTCACCCTTTTTGCCGAGACACAAAAGGGGAATCGTCCTTCCTACCTGCGTTCTGCTCCCCCCAACATCTCGGAGCCACTCTATGAGCGCTTTGTGGAAAAATTGAAAGAGACCTTTGAGGGTCCTGTAGCTACAGGAAAATTTGGTGCCTACATGCAGGTTTCCCTCCTCAATGACGGGCCTGTAACGATCCTACTAGATTCGCATCAACCTAATCTTTGATTTTTGCGAAGTTTGGGGGAATGAATACCCAAATCCTACATAAAAAGCTGTATCAGCTCGGAGATCACCCGTTTTCGATGGGGAGAATCTTAGGACTGGGATTTACACTGCGTATTTTTCTGTTTGCATTTCTCTGGCCTGAATTTTTGATAGGGGATAGCACCTTTTTTCTGGAGGATGCTGCGCGCATCCTGTATGGTCAGCCTTTGGATGGATATTGGCCACCTGCTTTGGCTTATTTCCTTGCGCTGTTTTTGGGGGTAGGGTTGAGCGCAAAATGGGCGGGAGTGACTGCAAGCCTGTTGCTCTGGCTCTCACTTCATGTACTATGGGAAAAATTAGGGCAACATTATTTAACCCGAATCCAGCGGAACATAGGTCATCTTTTATGGTCTGTTTATCCTGCATTCATCTATCAGTCCCTTGTCATCCAATCATATCTACCTGCGACTGTCTTACTTTTAGCCATTGGTTGGATGCTTCATCTGCGAGCTAAGCCGATTCCTCTCATAGTAGGGGTTTTCATGGGTATCTTGGTACTGTTGAGGCCAGGATTTTTAGGAATGCTCCCTGTTTTGGTCTGGCTTTCTTGGCGAAAAATACTTCCCTGGAGACGATGGGTTGTGGGATTGATTCCCATGACGTTGCTGATCGGCTTGTGGCTGGTCCACATCCATGCAGATACAGGGCGCTGGGTCAGGATCAATGATGCCTCGGCCTACAACCTTTATTTAGGAAATAATCCTTGGACGCCTTCTTTGCGAAGCTGGTGGCTCGGATCACATGATGTGTCAGACGATCCTGCTTTTGCTGGCTTCGTGGCTCAGCGCGATAGCTTAGGTAACCTACCTGCGGACCAGAGACAGCGTGGCTATACAACATGTGCCGTCTCACACGTAGCTGAGGCTCCCTTTACCTTCTTGGGAAGGGTAGGAATACGTTTTGCTAATTTCTGGGGATTCGATTCCCTGGCTGGGGGAAGTCTCTTGGCACAGCATCAGGTACTGGGATTGATCGCGCTAGGGGGAGACATGCTTTGTTTTGGCTGGCTCATGTGGATATTTATCAGGGGAATGGGACGAGCATCCAAGGAGGTGAGATTATTTGCTTTAAACATGATCTTCTTTTTCATGGTTCCTTATCTGATCGCCTTTGCTCATCCTACCTATCATTTGCCACTGCTCCCCCCTCTGCTTATGATAGGGCTTGGGGTGAATAAAAGTCAGGAGCAAAAGAATAGAAAGAGGCTTTACTTTTTAGTTCTTGGCATTTTCTTGCTCATTCAACTTCTATGGATAGGGCAATTGATCATGCGATAGTAGGGAAAAGGGATAACAGGACATCTTAATTGTAACTGCTCGATGGCTTGTCTTTTAGGGCTAAAATTAACTACACAGAATATTCAACAATGACATTACAAGAAGCGCAGAAGACCGTAGATGACTGGATCAACAGTATCGGGGTGCGGTATTTTTCGGAATTGACCAATATGGCGATGCTGATGGAAGAGGTAGGAGAAGTCTCTCGAATCATGGCCCGAAAGTACGGAGACCAATCTTTCAAGAAGTCGGATGAGGAAGTGAATCTCGCAGACGAAATGGCGGATGTATTATTTGTGCTTATCTGCCTTGCCAACCAGACAGGAGTGGATCTAGAGGAAGCATTCCGAAAGAATATCGAAAAGAAAACCAAACGAGATGCGACAAGGCACAAGGAGAATAAGAAACTGCAGTAAATAGAGAAAGACCAAGAGAGTCGATCCCGTAAGGGATGATGTCTGATGTCCCTCCATGTACCATTAACTAAATTTTTAGGTTGACAGAGAAATTATAAATACAGTATTTTAGCAGGAATATTTAACCCATCGGAAATGAATAAAGTGTTTTTCTACCTTTTGGGCGTAGTGCTTGCATTGAGCATGATCGGATGTGGATCATCCGCTGTCGCCCAAAAAGAGACAGAAGGCTATAAAATTGAGGTTGCCGCCAATAATTTTACGGGATCTGAGGCCTATTTGGCTTACTATTATGGAGACAAGCAATACATCAAGGATACTGTGCCTGCGACGGCAGGTTCCTTTGTATTTGAGGCGGACACCAATTTGCCTGGAGGCATCTATTTGGTCGTTTTCCCTCCTAAGAATTCCTATTTTGAGATCATTGTAGACAAGGACCAGAAGTTTGCATTGGAGACGGATACTACTGACTTCGTGGCGAATATGAAGGTGAAAGGCTCGAAGGACAATGAGTTGTTCTATAAGGATTTGTTATACCTAGCAGATAAGCGCAAGGAGGCTCAAAACATTCAAACGGAGCTAACAAAAGCAGCAGACCCTGCTGCGAAAGCAAGGCTACAGGAAGATCAAAAGAAGCTCAATGATGAAGTCATGAGCTATAGAAAGGAGTTTGTGGAGGACAATCCCGATTTCCTATACGCTCACGTAATCAAAGGGATGCAAGACCCTGAAGTACCCGACCCTCCCAAGGATGAGAATGGAAATGTGACAGACTCTACCTTTACTTTCCGTTACTACAAGGCGCACTTCTTCGACGATCTCGATCTAGCCGATGACCGTATGCTTCGCACGCCCGTGCTTTACAACCGTGTCAACACCTACATGGAGCGCCTGACGGCAAAATACATTCCTGACTCCGTCATCAAATCTGTGGATTACATCCTCGACCAGATGAAGGACAATGAGACGAATTTTCAATTCTTCTTGGTGAACTTCCTCAACAAGTACGCTGTGGGAGATGGGAAGAAGATCATGGGAATGGATGCGGTCTATGTACACATGGTCGAGAAGTATTATCGATACCCAGAGATGACACCTTGGGTCAATGATTCTAATCGCGAGAAGATGCTAGAGCGTGCGGTCTCTATGTCACCTGTACTGATTGGAAATTCCGCTCCTGACTTCACAGTACAGGACGACAAAGGCACGTACCAGACCTTGTTTCAAGTGCAAGCCGACTGGTTGATCGTGTACTTCTGGGATTATGGATGTGGACACTGCAAGAAAGTGACACCTAGACTCACAGAGACTTTCAAAAAGTACAACTTGGCCGATAAAGGTGTGAAAATCATGACCATCAACATCAATGGCGATGTAGATGAGTGGAAAGAGAAGCTGGGGACCTACGATCTGAACATGGAAGGAGCGATCATCAACACAGAGGATATTCGACGCAGATCGGGATCCACACAGTTTTATGACATCAACTCTACGCCACGCATGTTCATCTTGGATAAAAATAAGATCATCAAGGCGAAGCAGATCGGTGTACCTCAGATGTTACAAGTATTTAGTCGCGAGTTGGGCTTCGAAGTAGCAGAAGAGGATAAAGTCGAAACAGATTTCTCAGATATAGAAGAAGAAGAGGAAGGGAAGTAAGAGAAAGAAGAAATATATAAGAGAGAGGCGAGTCTATACATACAACATAGACTCGCTTTTTTTATCATCTCTAACACCATGATAAAATGAGTCCATCCACATGTTTACGCTTTTCCGTACTTCTTGCGATTCTCCTTCTAGGATTTTCCACTCCTGCTTGGGCGCAGGGAGGTCCTGAAGGACACAGGATCGAAGTTTCCATCCCAAACTATACAGGTGAAATTGCCTGTATGGCGTATTACTTTGGGGACAAACAGTACATTCGCGATACGGTGCCTATCACCCAAGGTGCCTTTGTCTTTGAAGCTGATACCAACCTGCCAGGGGGGATGTACTTGGTTTTCTTCCCTCCTCAGAATGACTATTTTGAGATCGTAGTGGACAAGGACCAAAACTTTCAGCTTGAAACAGATACAAGTGACTTTGTTTCTAATATGAAGGTGAAGGGTTCAGAAGAAAATACGCGCTTTTATGAAGACTTACAGTTCTTGGCATCGAAGCGAAAAGAAGCAGAGGAGTTGCAAAAACAGATGCGTGAGGTAGAAGATCCTGAAGTTTTAGCACAGCTCAAACGCACACATGAAGGCATTGCAGAAGAGGTGATGGATCAACGTCTACAATTGGTGAATGAAAATCCTGATTTTTTATACGCCAAAATGATCAAGGGAATGCAGGAACCTCAGATTCCAGAAGCTCCCAAGGACGAAAATGGGCAAATAATAGACTCAACCTTTGCTTTTCACTACTACAAGGCGCATTTCTTTGATGGGCTAGACATGAATGATGACAGGATGCTGCGCACATCTGTCCTTTTCAATCGGGTCCAAATTTACATGGACCGGCTTACGTACACCTACCAACCTGACTCTGTGATCCAGTCTATAGATTATATTTTGAGTTTGATGAAGGAAAGCAAGCCCAACTTTCGGTTCTTCCTCTCCCATTTTTACAATTCATATAGCAAGTCATCTATCATGGGCATGGATGCAGTTCCTGTGCATTTGGGACTGACCTATTATCGCTATCCCGAAATCACGCCTTGGATACCAGACTCGACACGTAGAAAGATGCTCAGTCAGTTGCTGCCAAAAGCTAGGGTGCTTGTGGGGAATCAGGCTCCCAATCTCAAATTGACAGATGATCAAGGAAAAGAGCAGATATTATCTCAAATAGAATCAGAATGGACGATTGTGTATTTCTGGGATTACGGCTGCGGTTTTTGTAAGAAAGTCACGCCCAAGCTCGCGGAAGCCTTTACAAAATATCAATTGGCTGAAAAAGGCGTAACACTTTTGACCATCAATACAAATGGTGATGTCGAAGAATGGAGAAAGAAGTTGGTGGATTACAACTTAGACTTTGAAGGAGCCATTCACACAGAGGATATTTATGAACGATCGCGTGCGCAAGCACTGTATGATGTACTAGCAGTACCTCGCATATTCGTTTTAGACAAGGACAAAAATATAGTAGCCAAGCAAATTGGCGTGCCGCAAATGCTAGAGATATTTAGCCGAGCGATAGATTTTGAGCTTGAGGAGGAAGACAAAGTTGTGGACCAGGAAGAAGATAAGTAGCTTGTAAAATAGCGTTATGTACCCCCCGCTTTGATCATGGGATCCTTCAGTTTATAACTGAAGCTAAATACATGCTCCAGATACAATCTAGAGGGAGCGGTGTTCCACGTTATATTCCTTATCATCCACCTGATCAGACATGAAAAAATAAGCGTCCATCCTCAGGCAGGTGGACGCTTGCTTATTTGAGCTTATATACGTTCTACTCCTTGATTACTTCTAGGTTGTTCAGGAATATATAGGGTGATTCAATATAGAATGAGAGATTACTGTAGCGCTTGTGGGCAATCATCTTCCTCGCAGGATTGAAAAGGAAGATGGCAGGTTGGTCATCTATGAGGATTTTCTGAAGCGTGATGGCATCTGCGCGAGCTTCCTCAGGATTGGTATTACTACTGACCTTATCGATCAATTCATCTGCTCGCTCATTGGCATATCCAAAGAGGTTGAAGCTGCTTGTGCTTCGGTAGACCCCTTCAAAAGGGTAGGGGAGAGAAGGGACGATCAGTGGGATAAGTACTGCATCATACTGACCAGAAATGAGGGTAGAAATCTTGAAGCCAGAGTTGTCTGGCGTTGCTTCGATCCCATAAGCTTTGAGATCATTGGCGATCTCTCTTACCATGTCAGCCTCTAGGACGTTGGTGGTGCGATAAAGAAAATTGAAGGCGAAAGGAATGCGTACACCATCGACTTCTTTGTCTAGGATACCATCCCCGTCTGTATCCTCCCAGCCTGCTTCCTTGAGATAGTATCGTGCACTATCAGGGTTGTAGGTTGCAATAGGGAGAGTCGCGTCAAAGTAGGGATTATTTTCTGAGATAGGTCCCGCTACACGCTTTCCGTCGAGTTCTAGTCGCTTAAATAGAAGGTCATCCCAGTCTATGCCCAATAGAAAGGCACGTCGCACACGCTTGTCATCAAATAGTTTGGGATGAGTTACCCCATCGGGTTGGTTGTTGAGTCCAATCATAGATACAGTCCCTCTTCCTGTACGCTTCACTTTGTAGTGCTGATTGACTTGGGAGTCAGCTTTGAGGACTTGGTATACATCGGGTACTAGCTTACAGGATACATCGACCGATTGTTGTCGGATGCTTTCGATCAAGGCCTGATCATCAGGGATGATGCGGAAGGTGAGCTGAGGTGGATATTGTTTTGACGTTATTTTCTCTAGGTTTTTCCCCCAATAATTTTCATTGGGCGTGTACACCAGGCGCTCTCCTTGTATCCACTCTGTTAAATGATAGGGGCCTGAGCCATTTTGGAGGTTTTGGGGGTCTGTACCATACTTGGGATCGTTGAATTCATCGGCCCATGCGATCAGGGCTTCGTCTTTCTGAAGTGCTTCATTTTCTACTAATTCTGCAAGAGAATAGGCACCCAAGGCATCGTTAGGGTCGTAGAATCTACGATCAAGGATAAATATGATGGAACCAAAATATGGATTATAGTGATAAGCCTCGCTACAGATAATGGTCAGCTTACGCGGATTATCAGGGTACAATTGAACATCTTGCAGCGTCGATAAGAAAGCGCGCTTATTGGCTGTATTGGCAAGGGGAAACATGGTTGCTTTGGCAGAGAAAACGAAGTCAGCTGCCGTTATGGGGGCACCATCTGGCCATTTGGCTGCATCTCGAATCTCATACGTAAACCTCAACCCATCTTCTGAAACCTCTGGTAGGGCCTCCGCCAAGATAGGGGTAATCTCAGATGTCTTGGGGTCCAATGTAGTGAGTCGTTCATAGCTGTAAAGTGCCATTTCTGAAATGTAACTTTCTGCGCTAATCAAAGGATGCATAGAAGTAGGATCTTTGAGAATATGGGATGTCACATTCTCCCCTAATGTCCCTCGATAGATGACTTTACCTTCTTTTTCTTGATATAGGCCTCCTTCATCTGAGTTTGACTTACATGCTAGAAATAGAAGGAGTATGGAGATTCCCCAAAAATATTTGAAATTCATGCAATAGGGTTTTTAGGTTTGAACTAAATTAGGAAAAATGTAAGAGCTATTTTCCCCAACAGGGAAATGTTCATATAAGATTAGATCAATATACATGATATCTGTTCAAAATCTAACCAAAATTTACGGAACGCAGCGTGCGATTGATCAGCTGAGTTTTGAGGCGAAAAAGGGCGAGATATTGGGTTTTCTGGGACCCAATGGTGCAGGAAAGAGTACGACCATGAAAATCGTGACAGGCTTTCTCTCCCCCACAGAAGGGCATGCGACGGTGGATGGATACGATGTGGCTGAGAATCCATTGGAGGTCAAGCAAAAGATCGGCTATCTGCCAGAACATAACCCCTTGTATCTGGATATGTATGTACACGAGTCCCTAAAGATGGTGGCTGAGATGTACCAAGTTTTTCCTAAATCTAGAGCGGAACGAAAAAGCCGTATCGCAGAAGTCATCGCGCAAACGGGACTGGGACGCGAGCAGCATAAAAAAATAGGGGCACTCTCCAAAGGGTACCGCCAACGTGTGGGTCTGGCGCAAGCGCTCATCCACGATCCTGAGGTCCTTATCCTGGATGAACCTACCTCAGGTCTGGACCCCAATCAGATTGTGGACATCCGCCGACTCGTCAAAGAAGTGGGTGCTGATAAGACTGTCATTTTTTCTTCTCATATTCTCTCTGAAGTAGAAGCCATTGCAGATCGTGTAGTCATCATCAATCGCGGGAAGATCGTGGCTGATCAGCCTATTGCGCAGCTTCGCAGCATGGCTGAGGATGAGGTTCAACTCATCGTTGAGTTTGAAGGAGAGATCATCGATACCGCTGAGCTAGAGACTTGGGACCACGTCAAGAGGATCGAATCCCCTCAAGAAAGTATGCTGCATATCTATACAGGTCCTGAAGTGGACATTCGAAAGCAACTTTTTGAGCTGTGTGTCAAGCAGGAGAAGGTTATGATTGGCCTGCAAAAGCATACATTTACCCTCGAAGATGCTTTCAGAAAATTAACAGCTTAAGCGCGCTTCTTTCTGCGGAAGTAAATCAATCCCAAAAACAAGATGCACATTCCTGCCAGTAAGAGATACCAGCGCTCTACAGGCCATGCAAGTAAGGGAACTTGTACGGGATCATTGTTGCCGACCAATACAAAGGTCCCCCAATAATGCGGAAAGGTATGGGCATCCTGGGCTTGTAGATAATCAAATTTGGCCCTTTGTAAAGCCTCTGCTTGAGGAACACCCGAACGGATCAGCTCAAAAAAGCGTTCCATGATCTCAGAAGTTGCTTGATCGTTGGCTTGCCAGAGCGACATGACGATGTTGTCACAACCTGCATACTTGAATGCACGGGCAAGACTCATGATGCCCTCTCCCCTTTGCCATTTTCCATATCCCGTTTGGCAGGCACTGAGTACAGCTAGTCGAGCATCTAGATTCATTCTATACACCTCAAAAGCATTCAAGAAGCCATCTTCCTCTTGTTGTTGATCTTCCTCCATGACGAGCCCAGAAAAGGTAGCTAGGCTGTCATCAATGTAGGTATGGGTCGCAAAATGAAGAATCTGAGCGTCCTCGATATACTTTTTGAGCTCGTACTCGGTAGCTTTAGTGCCATCCAGCATACGACCTCCCAAGAGTTGATGGGCCTTTTTGACCTCATCGAGATTGTATTGCAAAGGAGCAAATCGGTTCGAGAAAATACGCGACATGTTGCGGGCACTGGGTTGGCCCACTTGATAGTTGGGCGCAAGGCCGAGATAGAAATTGCGCGCACCACCTTTCTGATGATTTTGCAATAGGAGAGAAGCTCCATATTCACGCCATATCGTGTGTTTTTTCCCTACATAAGGCAAAGAGGCATAGTCAACTTCACTCGTCGTATCAATGGGTTGATCGATCAATAAACTGAAGGGGAGGTAGCCCAAGGGACCATCTGGAATGATGAGAATCTCCTTATACTTTGCCGTATCCACTTGAGAAAGGATGGGATGTAAGAGTTTTTGGTAGAGTTCGTGGCCATTTTGGGTAAGCTTTTGGTACAAAGCAGGATCATAAGCCTTATCTTCTGCCAATTGACCATCGTGAATCAAAGAGAGATATTCATCTAAGGTCTGTCCCAGCATGACGTTGACACTGTCTATATGGATGACCAGGCTATCCTGCGTACAGCCGTAAGCCATGAAAGGACCTCCAATCCAGAAGTACTGTATGAGCAAAGTTTGAGGTCGGAGCATCGCACGAATATCCTCAGGGTAGATCAATTGCTGATCATATTTGAGCTGAAAGTACTTGGGATAGGCCTGCTCTAAGTAGCTAATCCAATCCTGATAAGCCGTGCGGGCATTGATCCATGCTTTTTCCAGATCTTGCGAGGTAACTCCCTGAAAGACCCTCGCGTTGAATCGGTCTTGCTCAGCTCGATTGAGTTCTTGTAGCAGCCGTCTCCCTTCAGCCAGTGTTTGATCTGGAATGGAGGCAAATGAAAGGGCTTGTTGTGTCTGAATGCCTTGCCTTAGCAAGAGCGATTTACTTTTGTCTGCATAAGCAAAGGCTTCTTCCAGGTAATAGAGATCGCCCGTTTGCTGATAAACGATAAAATCAATGTATTGTAGGGCATAAAAACTCATCCAGAACTCATCAATCAGACTGATGATCGGATCTTCGTATCCAATCCGCGTTTGGATCATGTCCATCCAGGCAATAAGAATTTTGTAGGGAATGCGCGCTTTTTTCGGCTCTACATTTTCCTTCAGAATACTCGCCTCCCCCAATTTGGTAAAGCAAGTAAGAATGGTCCGTATATCTGTCAGACGGAAGTTTTCTGGATGCGCAAGTTGCGATAGATCCTTATGGACGTCCACACTTGGAAACAGTTCTTCTAGCGCGTGCATGATATACACTTCAGCAGAATCAAACTGGCCTATTTCGCCAAATAAGAATCCTACGAGGTTGTAGGCATCTACTCGACTGATACTGCCCGCAGCAGATACATTTTCTTCGATCTCCAAGCATTTTTTGGCATGGTAAAAGGCGCGATCAAAATCCTGCTTCATCTGGTAGCCCAGTGCCATATTGCTGTGCGCCAAAGAAGCTTGAGGATGCCTATCGACAACGGAGGCTGGGAGTAAGTCCAAGGCTTTTTGATAATGAGCGATACCTTGCGCTAGCTGTCCCAATCTTTGGTATACCGATCCATAGTTGAGATAGATAAGGGAAAGTTCTGCAGGCATACCATTGGGAAGGGAGTCCAGATAGGTCCTGGCTTGATTCAAATCTTCAAGGGCAGGACCATACGCTTCTTGCGCGATGTGGATGTTGGAGGAAGAAATGTGAAGGGAAACCCAAATCTCTTTATCGGGATACCGCATCCGTTGCCGCTGGGCTGATGTCATGGCTTTCTGGACCAAGCCAGCAGCCTTGGAGATGGCCCCTGTGCGTCGGGCGATAGAGGATTGACGAATGAACATCCTGGGTAAAAGAGGGTGCCTTTCAGGTAAAATACTTTCTGCACGTTCTAAAATTTGTTCCCCTCTTTCGTAGTCGCCTGTCAACCAGCATACATGTGAAGCAAGAACATCAAGTTCGGCTTGTAGGAGATGAGAGGAAAAATTTCCTTGGGTGAGAATCTTTTGTCCTTGTTCAAAAGCCCATGCAGAGGAATCATATTTTCCGAGATCCAGATATAATTCTGCCATCTCTGTCCAACATCCCATCTCTACATATATAGAAGGGAGTCGTCGAATGAGCATAGGGCGTAGGATTTCCAGATCTTTTTTGGCCTTGTCTAAGAAGCCCCTCTTCCTATTTTGCTGTATGTGTAGAGTGCGATAGATGCTCCTCAGATCGTGGCTCCATGTTTTTAAGGTATCAATCGGAACGATAGGAAGCAGTGGGTGGCTCCCCAGCCATTTACTTTCCATCCAGTGGATAAGCACATGTTGATCGTAGCTCGAAGCTTGTTCACGAGTTTGCTGTAGCGCAGCCTGAATGCGTGCAGAACCCCCCGTAAAAGACTGTGTTTCAAGCCAAGTTTGGGCGAGTAAGACTTGGCTGAGTATGTCTCCACTATCTCCAACGTGCGTCTTTGGGAGTATCGAAGCTTGCTTTTGTACTTCTTCATAGGCTCCCTGTAAATAGAAAGCTTCCCCTAGTTTTTTGTTTAGATAGGCTTTAAGTAGATGATCAGGAAGTGTGGAATGTAGATATGTCCCTCTTTTGAGTAGGGTCAAATAATCTGAATCGTTTTGCCCTGTCTTTCTGCCCAGTACTACTTCTAGGCAAATGGCCCATACAAGTGCTGCTGTATCCTGATCGAATTTTCCCGAAAGCACCCACGCATCTAACTGCTTATAAGAGCCAGAAAAATCGACTGTATCCTGTGCCTGTAGCGTCGCATCCATCCACGCAATATCTGCAAGGGCACTAGGAGATTGGGTTCGGACTTCATTGAGAAGAGGCAGTGCCAAAGGAGCTTGTTGGTACCATAGGTAGTGGATGCCCTTTTCTAGAAGGACGGAAGTGTGGGTAGGGGCATGATCTATTTGACTAAAAGCAGGGAGCATCATACCTCCCCAAAGGAGCAGAAAAAGACTCAGTTTCCGTCTCAGCATATCATCAGTCCGTAGGATGGCGTAGTAGGTTGTTATTACGAAAAAGGAAGTGTGAGGGAGATAAAAATCATGATAATTTTTTGAATGCGAGAGAAAAAATAATCAAAAGATTGGAAATGTTCTATGTTTCATGGTCTTATAAAAAGTTTTATAGAAATGGTAGACAACAAAAGCCATATTTCTCAGTATCATTCCTGCGGGCGTATTAACTTTGTGCCTGATGAGGAGAAAATATCCTCTCTCATTATTCGACTGAAGAAGAAAATAGATAGATCATGGCAAAAAGACGTGGCAGTGGCAGGGCAGAAGGGGAAGACCAGGAAGACCGCAAACGGATTACCGGCGATAGGCTCAAGCAGCTACTCAATATTTTCCAATACGTCACTCCCTACAAATGGTACTTCATCGGAGGCCTAGGGTTTCTCGTCATTTCTACAGGGATGACCTTTGTCTTTTTGGGTGTGATTCAAGAAGTCTTTGGACTTGTATCCAATTCTATGGACCCAGAGAGTCTGAAAAAGCTCTCAGAAGAATTGGCCAAAGATCCTGAGTGGAAGGATAAATTTTGGAACCTTGGATTCATTATCGGTGGGGTTTTGATCTCCCAGGCGATTGCTTCCTTTTTCCGTATCACCTTATTTGCTGAGGTGACGCAGCGAAGTATGGCTGACATTCGCAATGATGTCTACAAGAAACTCGTCTCTCTAGGTGTACCTTTTTTTGAAAAGCGTCGCATTGGAGAATTGACCAGCAGGATTACAGCAGACATTGCGCAGCTAGAGTCAACGATACAGGTTTCGATTGCGGAGTTTTTACGCCAGATATTTACCCTCATCGGAGGACTGATCTACCTATTCATCATCTCTCCTTTTTTGACCTTTGTGATGCTAGGGACCTTCCCTGTGGCCATCATCATCGCGATGCTCGTAGGGCGTTATATCCGCAAGGTATCCAAGAAGGCACAAGACGAACTCGCTGCAGCCAATGTCGTCGTAGAGGAAACCCTTCACTCGATCCGCAATGTAAAGTCCTTTGTCAATGAGCTATTTGAGGTGGTAAAGTTCCGTAAGCATATGGATGAAGTCGTTGTGTATGGGATTAAGGCGGCGCGTGCCAGAGCATTGTTTGCAGTAGTGCTCATTGTGGCTGTATTTGGTGGGATCACGGTCGTGATGCTGACAGGAGCTTATCTGGTAGGGGAGGGGACAGACCTTCAGTTGGATGATATGTTTACGTTCCTTCTCGTGACGGTCTTCATTGGGGGGTCCATTGCAGGTTTGGGTGATCTCTATGGTCAATTGCAGAAAAGTATTGGTGCTTCTGAGCGCGTGTGGAACATCCTAGGAGAAAAACCAGAGGCAGAGGTCGTGGAGATTGCAGAAACGGATCAGATTCAACTTACAGGGGACATTCAATTTGAAGAAGTACGTTTTACTTATCCTACCCGCGAGGATATTGAAGTCTTGCGTGGCATCAACATAGAGGTGGCAGCGGGGAGCAAAATCGCTTTGGCGGGACACTCGGGTGCGGGTAAATCCACGATTGCGCAGCTTTTGCTTCGTTTTTATGATGTGAATGCAGGGCAGCTCCTCATTGATGGGAAGCCGATTGACTCCTACGAGTTGCGCAGGTTTCGCCAGCAGGTGGGCGTCGTGCCCCAAGAGGTCATGCTCTTTGGTGGGAGCATCCGCGAGAACATCGCCTACGGCCGCATCGGGGCTTCTGACGAGGAGATCATCCAGGCTGCCCAGCAAGCCAACGCTTGGGAGTTCATACAGTCTTTCCCTGAGGGATTGGACACGTTGGTTGGGGACCGTGGCGTGAAGCTTTCGGGTGGACAGAAGCAGCGCATCGCGATTGCACGTGCCATCCTGAAGGATCCGACCATTCTCATCTTGGATGAGGCGACGAGCTCGCTGGACGCGGAGTCTGAGCACCTCGTGCAGTCCGCCCTCAACAAACTCATGGAAGGTCGCACAACTGTCATCATTGCTCACCGCTTGAGCACCATCCGCAACGTAGACTGCATCTATGTACTGGATGAAGGGCAGATCATCGAAGCAGGAACGCATCAGGAACTGGCAGGAAGAGAAGACGGGGCGTATAATAATCTGCTGAGGTTGCAGTTGGAGGGCGAGTAGCGTGTGGAGCATACATGGTTTCCTCTTTGGGAAGTGGCATATGATTTTGTATGGGTAATGTGTAAATTAGAGGCAAAGGGACAGTAACCCTCTCAATGGATTTGTTATCCTACTTAAGGGTTAATTCTTCATCATATTTTGAGGATATCCCTTCTTATGATGTGATCCTTTAAAAAATGGCGGAACGTAAATTAGATAGAATCTACACGCTCGAAGAATATCTCCAGCTTGAGAAAGCGGAACCACAAACGAGATATGAGTATGTGGATGGGATGATTTATGCGATGGCTGGGGGGACGATCAAACACGGGATGCTGATCAGTAATACTTTATACTGGGTTCGTGAGTCACTCAAGCAAAAGGGTAGCACCTGCAAAACGTTTAGTGGGGACGTAAAAGTTGCCATCCCTTCCTCAAATGCCTACTTACATCCAGATGTTTTTGTCGTCTGTGGGAAAATTGACGATGAGGAAAATCCCAATCAGGCAATTAAGAACCCCAAGTTGATCATTGAGGTACTTTCTCCTTCTACTCAAAACTACGATCAAACCCACAAATTTAGGTTGTATCGCTCATTGGCTAGTGTGGATGAGTATGTGATGATCGATCAAGAGAAAGCGATCATAGAGTCCTTTGTAAAAACTGCTGAAGATCAATGGCTGATTCGGACATTTGTAGGGTTGGCACAGACATTTGAGCTTAAATCAATAGGGGTTCAAATTCGGATGCATGACATCTACCAAGATGTCATGTAGTCGGATGTTGTAGCTCGACAGATCTCGATTTTTAAGTTCGGGATGAATCCAGAGCTGTAGAATGGGATCACTCTAGGGTCTATTTAACTGCTGTTTATTTGTACGATCCTTTTATTGAGATCACAAAATCAGCGATATATCGTATATTGGATAAAACTATAAGTAAGAAAAGGAGGAATGGAAAATCTTCTCGTGCAGTATGTGACAGATAGTGAAGGGAATAAGACGGCAGTCCTTGTTCCTATTGAGCAATGGGATCAAATTCTAAAAGAAATTCAAGAGTTAAAGACTAGTGCAGATTTGAAAGGTAAGTTAAGCTCTGGCTTTAATCAAATGCTTCAGATAAAAAGAGACGAACTGCCCCGTAAAACGCTGACTGACTTTTTAGATGAATGTTAATATTCTTGTTACGCCTGATTTTGAACGGGATGCTAAGAAATTATTGAAGAAGTATCTTTCGCTTAAGTCTGACCTTGTCAAGTTGAACGAAGAATTAACAGTCAACCCAAGATTAGGTACTCAACTCTCTGCAAATGTTTACAAAATTAGACTGGCAATAAAGAGTAAAGGAAAAGGTAAGCGTGGAGGAGCGCGTGTAATTAGTTACGTAGACATTTTACTAACAGATACTAAATCTGAGACAGATATCTATTTGTTAACAATATATGATAAGTCTGAATTTGAGAATATTACAGATAAACGTTTGAAGGAATTGATTGCTGAAGTCGAGGAAGCAATTTCTAATAAGAAGGAAGAATAAATTCATAGCTATCATCTCTCCCCTCAGCCAGCGCCAATGTCTCGTTGGTGCTAGGACGATGATATATGATTTTATAGAGGCAATGTGTAAATTTAAAGCGAGAGGATTTTTTCACTGGATTTATTGCAATCTAAAGATGTCTACATGAGTATTCATTTGAACATACCTTCAGACCTTCATGCTTCAGAGTTTGATCTTAAAATGCTGTTTGCAAGTAAACTATTTGACGAAGGGCTTATTAGTTCGGGACAAGGTGCTAAGATGGTAGGCATCAGTAGACGGGCATTTATTGAGATATTGGGTCATTACAATGTCTCAGTATTCCAAACAAGTGTAGAAGAGCTTGAGGAAGATATAGCCAATGCCTAAACGAATTGTGATTGCAGATGCAAGTGTTTTAATTGGGTTGAATCAGATTGATTGTCTGGATCTTTTAAAGGAAATGTATACCTCTGTTGAAATCACTTCTATTGTAAAGGAGGAGATAGGGATCATCCAGCCCGCATGGATAAAAATTAATGACAATTACAATAGCGCTATTTTTAGATCTCTTATTCCTAGACTAGATCAAGGAGAAGCCAGTTCCATTGCGCTAGCTTTAGAATATGAGGATTCCTTATTGATTATTGACGAGCGGAAAGGACGCAATCAAGCCAAAGAGATGGGTGTGCGCATCACGGGGCTCTTAGGAATTATTATTCGTGCAAAGAAAGTGGGTTTAATAGCTTCGGGTAAAAGAGAAGTTAGAGACCCTGTTCAATCAAGGGTTTCATATTTCTCCGAAATTATACACTCTTGTACTTAAAGAAATGAAAGAGGAATAACCTAGCCCTACACAAACGCATTCAAGACCCAAATTTCCTCTCCTCGAATCTCATACTTGAAGCGGTTTAACGGTCTCGGTGGAGGCCCATCGATCACCCTCCCTTGCTTGTCATAGGTGCCCTCGTGGCAAGGACAGGCAAAGATTTCCTCATCCTCTTCCCATTTGACGGTGCATTTTTTGTGGGTGCAGACCAAGGAAAATATGGTCAATTCATCGTCTAAATAAGTCAAGAAAATCTGCTTACGGTTGAATTTTCCTACGAATGTACCTGATGCTTCCAGTTCTCCTATCGTACACACCCGCATCTCAGGCTCGTCCAACAAGCCACAAGCAGGCACCGCCGCCCATGCACAAGCACCTGCTGCCAGCGTTCCGCTTCTTTTTAGAAATTCTTTCCGTGTGATTTTTGCCATGATTCCAGACTTGTAGGAAAACAGAGATCAGATCTGAAGGGTAACTCGTCTGACCTCCATTATCGTTCGTCTCAATGTCTATCTATGGATGATTTTCGCAATATACTTGCCCAAGACATCAAACTCTAGGTTCACTTCGTCGCCGACCTTCAACTGGTGGAAGTTGGTATGCTCGTAGGTGTAGGGAATGATGGTCACTGAGAAGCGATCCGATTCCGCATCCACAACCGTCAGGCTGACGCCGTTGATGGTGACAGAGCCCTTGTCCACCAGCAAGTGCTGATGCTGCGGATCAAAGCCGAAGGCATACATCCACGAACCATCGACTTCCTCTACCGATAGGACCTTACCGACTGTATCCACATGTCCCTGCACAAAATGTCCATCTAGTCGGGCCCCCATTTGCATACACAGTTCGATATTGACCTTCGTACCTTCAGTCCAGTGGTTAAGGTGCGTCTTTTTCAGGGTCTCGTCTACTGCCGTCACACGGTAGGTAAACTCTAGGTCATCTTGCTGCTCGATGTCTGTGACAGTCAAACAGACCCCATTGTGGGAGATGCTCTGGTCCACATGGATCTCCTCTTCAAAGGGAGCCTTGATCGTAAATATTCTATTTGTACCCTCTGTTTCGACGTTTTCTACTTGTCCGAGGGATTTGATGATGCCTGTAAACATAGATTGTATCCTTAGGAGGTATCAATTATCCTAAGTAAAGGATGTAGACTTACCTCATCTTTATGCTATTTCTTGAGCATATTACTGAATCTTGAGGAAAATGTTTCTGTAAGTGTAGAGAGCTAAGACAAAAGAAAAGCGAGACTTTCACCACTCATGGGAAAAGTCTCGCTTCTTGGATATCGTAATATCCCCTATAGGATGAGGATGATGGCTCCGCCTCTCACCTTACCCTTCAAACTCATTAAAATCATCCGAAGAGGGGGCATTCTTAATTTCTTCCTCTTTTTTCTCGTTGACCGAGCGGCAGTTGAGGTTGATATTGAAACCTTCAGGGCGATCAAATCTGACCTTGGTCATGTTGATTCGGTTGTCCGCAAAGACAGACTTCATGTACAAGGCCCAGATGGGAAGGGCCATATTCGCGCCTTGACCGTACTTGATGGAGCGGAAATGCACGCGACGATCTGAAGCCCCGACCCATACACCTGTCACGAGTTCAGGCGTGACGCCGATGAACCATCCATCGGATTGATTTTGGGTTGTCCCTGTTTTTCCTCCGATTTCATTGCGGAACTGATACTTGAATCGCAGACGCATAGCCGTTCCTTGGTCTACTACCCCTTTCAGGAGCTCGATCATCTCGTAGGCATGCTCAGGTTTCATCACCTCCTGCGTCTTGGTTTTGGCTTGCCACAATACTTCTCCAAAACGATTTTCGATGCGGGTGACGAGGATGGGCTCGATATTCACACCCATATTGGCCCAAGTGGAGTAGGCAGAGGCCAGTTCTAGCACGCTCAGATCGGTTGTGCCCAAGCAGAGAGAAGGTACCTCATCCAACTCAGACTTGATGCCCATCTTGTACGCAAACTCAGCTACGGCTGTAGGTGTTGTATAATCTTTCATCAGACGAGCCGTGATGAGGTTGACAGAGTTGGCGAGTCCACGTTTCAGGGTCATTTTTCCTCCAAAACTCCCATCTGAGTTCTTAGGCTTCCAGGTTCCCCCTCCCTTATCAGGAAAAGTCACGGGCTGGTTGAGTACCTCTTCGCAGGGCGTGTACCCATTGGCGACGACGGTCCCGTATACAAAAGGCTTGAAGGTCGAACCTACTTGACGCTTGCCTTGGGCTACGTGATCGTACTGGAAGTATTTATAATTGATCCCACCGACCCATGCTTTGACGTGGCCGTTGGAAGGATCGACTGATACCATACCCGTTTCCAAGAAGCGTGCATAGTGACGGATGCTGTCCATCGGACTGAACTTGATGGTCTTTTCCCCCTTCCAGGTAAATACCGTCATCTCTCGCTTTGTATTGAACTCCTTATCAATTTCTTTAGGAGAGAGTCCTCGCTTTTTCGCAGAGATATAGCGATACGATTGACGTTTGAGGTCATCGAGGATCTTGGGATCCGCTTTGAACAAGCGATCGCCTCTTCTCTCCACCTTGTCAAAAGTCGATTGTAATTCTGTCAAGTGCTCTCTCACGGCACTCTCTGCGTGGGCCTGCATACGCGAGTCGATGGAAGTATACACTTTCAAGCCATCTGTGTATAGGCTGTAGTTGTTGTCTTCGCACCATTCTTTGAGCCAAGAGCGGATATGTTCGCGGAAGTAAGTGGCCAATCCCTTAATGTGTTCTTGTTCCTGCTTCACGAGCGACTGAGAGATCGGAATGGCCTTGAGGCTGTCTACATTGTATGGGGCATCTAGGAAGTCATACTTCGCCATCTGCTCGATGACGATGTTGCGGCGATTCTCCGTGCGCTCTGGGTAGCGGAAGGGATTGTAGACCCCCTGTCCTTTGAGCATACCCACTACCAGTGCCGCCTCTTCGACGGTGAGGTTCTTGGCGTTTTTATCAAATAGACGTCGAGCGGTGGTCTCTATTCCATAGGAATTACCCCAGATATTTACCGTATTGAGATAGGCTTCCATGATCTCTTGCTTGGTAAATCGACGTTCGATGTAGGCAGAGACCAGATATTCTTTCAGTTTGCGGATGTACTTACTTTCGCCTCCTACCTCATCGTAGAGGTTGCGCGAAAGCTGCATGGTAATGGTCGAGCCCCCACGCACTTCTTCTCCTTTGATAATGCTAAATAGAATCGAGAAAAATGACTTAGGATCGACTCCGCTGTGCCCGTAGAAGCGTACATCCTCTGTCGCAATCAGTGCATTGACTACCCAGGGAGATACATCGTTGAGTCGGACATTCACGCGATTTTCCTTGGAGTAATAGCGCGACAGCACCACCCCATCGGCGGAGATCAACTGCGTCGACAGATCAGATTCTGGATTCTCGATCAAGGTCATGGGCGGCAGATCTGTCGCCAGAAAGCCCAAAAATCCAATCGAGATGAAAAATAAGACTCCCACGAATATCAAGAACCCTTTACGCATGGGTTTATACTTACCCTTGGTTTTGCGTTTGGGCGCTTCAAACGTCGACTTTTTGGGAGGCGATGTAGAAGGCTGCTCTGCAGGTGTGGGAGATGTATTGGAATCGTTGGAAGACATATATTTTCAGTCGTATTTGATATAGTGCGTACGAATTTGCGTTTAAGAAGTTGAACTGAAACAGGAAGTGCTATGAATGAAGGAAAAATCTCTTTTACAGGAAAATGAGAAACTCGTCCTTTTCGATCCTACGGGAAAGATAAAATTCCATTTCATCGGGTACAAATATCATTCCTCCCCTAACATAACGTAGCAGCAATTATTTTTGGGATGAAAATGAGGGTTGGTGGTCTCTTTTTGAGAATTTGCGCGGTCATTTTGAAAAAATGTAGAACCCTATTTCTATGTTTAGGGAATACAGATGTGAAAATAAGGCATACAGGCATCTCCATTTTAGCAACCCATCCCTTGTATCTTTTTTTGTAAATGTGAAATTTCATAGGATCAACATCAAATAGTATGAAACTTCTTTTTTCCTCCCTCTTTTCCTTTTTATGGATGCTCTCTGGGATGCATGTGATGGGACAAGCGATCACAGATCAGGACTTTGAGACAGTCCTGGGTGATGATTGGAAGGGGACCTTGACTTATGTAGACTATCAGAGTGGCAAGAAAGTCGGCATTCCTGTGGAGCTAAAGGTCAGCCTGGTGAAGGAAGGCCAATATCTACTCGAATACAGTTTTCCCGAAGAACCTCAAGCGAATAGCCAGTCCAAGATCAAGCTCAGTAAGGACGGGAAGAAATTGGATAAGTATCGTGTGCTTTCTAGAGAAGATTTAGAAGGCAATACCGTTAAAGTGGTATGTCTGGGAGATGGAAAGGACGATGGAAAGAAAGCCACTTTATTCTACACCTATACCTTTGATCGCAAGGAATTTGTGATCCGAAAGGATGTACAATACTCTCTCGGGAACCAAGCGCCCTTCTTTCGGAATGAGTTTCGGTTCACGAGATAAGTGTATCCCTACAAACGCCATTCTTCTTCTAGATTCCCTCGATGAAAGCGGAGACTCTTCTTCTGGCCGCTCACCTTGAGGTGGATGATATTCTGTTGAGCTTCAAATAGGTCCGTCAGCACTTTATGTCGAAAGGAAAAAGTCTGCGGATCTGTTACATCCATAAATTCCAAGTAGCACCAGACGACGTCGTCCTTGTATTCCTTTCCGACAAACTCAAAGCCTTTCTTTTCCCCGTTTACCTTCACCTCAAAGTTTTTATCCAAATAGGTCATGAGGTAGCGGTCCGTTTCTTCATATTCTTTCTCCGTCGCCATGTGTAGCTTGGGTGTCCCCTGCGCTTCAAGTGCTTCCTCCACATCCTCAATATTGAGTTTCATACTCACCTCTAGGCTCTGATTCGCCTCATTGAAATACATCTCCGTCACGCTCATATAAAATGGGTGAAGGACCATCGCCATTAGCAATATCAACTTTGTCATGCCCCAAAGATAGGGATTCAGGCGCAATTCGCGTAAGGATAAAACGCAGGATGCCTATTTGACCGTCAATCCATTCTCGATTGCAATCTTGACTAATTCCAATTTGTTCTTGGCATTAAGCTTTTTCAGCAAGTTGCGTCGATGCGTGATCACGGTCTTCCTACTGATCATGAGGTGATCGGCAATCTCATCATCTGACATGGCCTCTCCAATCAAAGCAAGAATCTCCTGCTCGCGCGAAGTGAGTCGGCGATTGATCATATTGGCCTTTTGCTGGTGGTGTTCCTGTGCGGATAGATCCAGGAAGTTGGAGTTGTTGATGGCATGGTTGAGATGCCTGATAAAGATCATGATGAAGGTAGGACGACCAATCTTATCGTATTTCAACGCCACAGACCGTACCAGATCCCAATTGTAGTCTCCTTGGAAGTCGGAGATGCGATAGAGTGATTCATAACTTTCGGCTTTGAAGCGACGGAAGTAGTCGATGTCGTTGAGGAGACGGGAGAGGTCCCGTGGGTGGATCATATCTGATAGGATGATCGGACGATTGTGATCCTGTTTTTGCCAGTTGTATCCTGATAAGCGATTGAAAAGCCACGAAACGGTCAATCGATCGGTATCTACGATGGCAGCAGAGGTATCTGTCAGTTTACCGAAACATTGAAAAAGTTGGTCAGGAGTGACTTGTTGTTTCTCTTCGATGGGTAGGTTTTCCCAAAGTACGGGGGGGAAATTGTCTTGTTCTCTAGTTTTCAAGGATTGATCCATAGTGATGAGGAGTTCAGAAATAGGTGGCCAAAGCAATATACATATATAGTAAGTCCAATATGAAAGAAATCCTATCTGAAATTCTTGTCAAAAAGGCTGAATTTCTCCCCCCCTATGGATGAGAAAGGCCTCTGACTTGGGTAGGGAAAGTAGGGTATGTATTCTATCAAAATTATCTACTTAGACCCTAAAATCTGCACTGAATAAAATGCCAAGATTTCTGATAAAAATGTGTCTAGCTGAATATATGGCAGGATTTTCAGTGACTGATGTTTCTGCCAAGGGCCTTAGAGAGGGGAAGATAGAATCTGCCGTTTAGCCTAAACTGACGATCCTGCCAGCAAAACTGATAATTACTCCAATTGGAGGAGATTCTTCCTACTTCTTGGGGTTAATTCGGGCAAAAATGGACTTTTTTTCATGTTGGGCTGGGTTTAAAGCTATTTGGAATCAAGAAATCGATCGACCACTTGTTTCTAGGTTCTGTTTTAAACCATAAGAAGAATGAGCACAATACTTTCGAACATCTCACATATAAGGCGACTGGTCCTATGGAGTCTGGCCATTTTGTCAGTCCAGATTGTCTTCGCCCAAAACGATCCTCCTTTGGTGGAGTTTGATTCCGAGCAAGAGGCCGTCAACCACCTATTCAGCCAGATGAATCCTTCTAACTATCCTTCGGGAATCTTGTACGATCGTGTGCTAGAAGGATCCAGTAGGTTGTTAAAGCCAACCTCAGGACTCACAAGTGCCATTACGAAGGAAGATTGGTGTCAAGCTTACTATGAGATATTGCTCGCTTCTGAACCTGACAGCGCATTAGACAAGATGATATCCTTTTATCAGAGGGTCAATTGGAAGCTTGATTCTCGATTTGAGTCTGACGAAGTACCTGTAGCGCCGATTGCATTGTTAGCTTATAACTATCATGCGATGAAGCCTGACGCCTATGAGAATAATTTGATTGATGTCGACATGACCTTTGGGTTCTACCGAGAGATACCTGGCGTGGGAGCCAATTTGTACGACGCAAAGCGCGTATTTGCGGCGATGCCTTTGCTGCCAGACATCGAAACGGGAATCGTACGATACGTGTTAGACAATGACTTCCTTCGAACCAATCTCGCAGAGGTGCCTTCCTCCATTCGAGTGGATTTTGGCGATGGAATGGGTATGCGTACAATGTACTGGGGAAATGAGGTTGTGGTCAACTACAGTGTGGGAGGTACGAAAACAGTCCGAGTAGAGGCAAATTATAGACATGGATTAGAGGTGACAGAAAGTACTTTTGATTACAATCCCTCCAATCTGGCTAGGAGAAAGCAAGGAGATGTCGATTTTGATGATAAATATACCGTTTTTACCAAGCCACATCCTGATTTTAAAACAGGCTATTCCCGTTTTCATTTAAATACCATCAAGGCACGTGTAGGCGTAAAATATGGGTGTCCTGATAAGAAGGTGCGCAAGCCCATTATATTTGTGACAGGATTTACACCAGCGAATTTTGGAATTGGTCTGGTTCAAGGACCAAAAGCTAAGGCTCGGGGCTATAACCAATCGGGAATGATAGATGATCTCGTAGCGAAGGGATACGATGTATATGTGGTCGTATGGAAAAATGGAGATGATTATGTGATCAACAACTCAAGATTGTTAGAGAAGATCATACGTGAAATCAACATTAAGAAAAGAGCAAACGGCAGTCAATTTGAGAACCTCATCATTAGTTGGAGTTTGGGCGCACTCACAGCAAGACATACACTCCTGAAGATGGAAAATGACTTCTACGAATCGGGATCTGTTAATGCACATCATCATACCAGACTGTATGTGTCTATGGAAGGAGAGCATCAAGGAGCCAATATTGTACTGGGGGCACAGCATATGGGGCTTTCCTCTCCGATCGTCGCGCCCATCATAGGAGGTATTCTTAATTCTCCCACAGCAAGAGAGATTCTCCTCTATCATCACTCAAAGACAGGAAATAAAAATAATCCTGGGCAGGGAGCAGATGATGCAAGACAGGATTACATAGACTACATGGATAGTATTGAGCATCAATATGTCAAGATGCCAGGTGTGCCTTATCCAGGAGATACACGCAATGTAGGAATAGCAGTAGGTAGCCATGAGAACAACGACACATACAATCTGGCTGGTGGATACAATATGTTGCACGTCAAGTCGAATCTACTGGCTGGGCCACATAAATCCGAAAGAGATCATAACGCTGTAGGAGATGACAAGGTAGTATTTTTGAGAGATCATAAACCTTTCAGGCTATTTACCATCCGTATCAAGACAAAAAAGACGAATAGTCAAGCAGTAGAACTCGACAATGTCCCTGGCAGCTTTGGGGGAACAAAAGGAACACAGAGTTGGCATGTACTGATCTCTAATGTCATTACGTTCAACCCTGCAAATAGTGGCTTTTATAATAAGCAGCAGTTAGACTCCTTCAATCCTACGATTGGTGCGCTAGACATTAGAGAGACGGGGATACGCGATTTTTCGTATGACATCAACCAACTGCTCGTGACGGCTCCAGGTCAGTCTTCAGGAGGAGGAGGAGATACAGGATTCCCACACTTAGTCAAACCCATTTATACAGCTACGCCATTTGATGCAATCCACGCTCCCTCTGATAATTATTTTCACGGGCCTGGGCAAACAGATGCTGTCTGGAAAGATTTTATCCTGGATGAAATAATGGCAGATAACCTCCAACTACAAAATCGACAAGTCGGCGAGGTCTACGAGCGAAAGAACTCACCCTTTAGATTCTTGGCAGACTTTGAAGCTACTGAGACCATCGAAGCAGGGAAGGCGCTCAACTATCGGACACCCCAGCAAGATTTTGTAGTCAAGCGCAATGCAGGGGTTCGTATGCGTGCAGGAAATGAAATTACCTTCAAGCCAGGCTTTGAAGCCGAATATGGCAGTGAATTGTACGCAGAGATCAATGGCACATGTGCAGGGGTCTACAACACGAACAGAAGAGCCATGGCAGCTAATCCAAATGATGAGCCACAGGAAGAGCCTGTAGAGGAAGAAGAAGTTGGCTTTGATTTGGAAGAGGAGATCCTAGCCGAAAGGCTGTCGATGAAGGTAGTTCCTAACCCCTCTTACGGCAAGGCGCGTATCCTGCTCCAACTCCCACAAGAAGCCCGTCTACAGATTCGACTACTCGACATGAATGGGCGACCTGTCAAGGTTCTGGCAAATGGAGATGAATTTTATGCAGGCTATCAAGAGGTCGGTTTTGAAACAAGATCGCTACAGTCGGGCATGTACATCTGCGAAGTATTCGACGGTACACAGCGTACAGTACAAAAACTCATGGTGTTGAACTAACACTCATACACATCACATTCACTTTTTCTAGACATGATGTTCAAACTACCAGAGTAAGCAAAGACTCTGCATGGGAAAGCCATGAAACCCCTTTGCTGACACTTTTAACCATTATCACAAAACTTTTTAAGTAAGCATTAACCACACATCAAAAGATAAATTATCATGAAATCTCTTCAAATTTCTTTTATCGCAATCATTGTGTTCTTTTTGACGCTTTCACAAGCATTTGCCCAGTTGAAAGTCGGTAATACGACCCTCGGATCAGGAAAAGTACTGGCAGGAGGCGGAACCAGCTACACCAACACGGCCATTTTCCAGGTCATAGGAACTTCTTCCAATCCTAACTCCATTTACTTGGGTCGCAACGGATGGAATACGTACACGACCATGGCTGTCACAGGTAATAGTTCAAGTAACCGTGGCCTATTGTTCAAAGTGTACGATGGCCCATCAGGTGTAGGAAAGAATACCATCTTTATGAACAAACTAGGTATGGTAGGGATCGGTACAGCCTCCTTGCTTGGTGACTCCAAAGTAAAACTCGAACTCAACGAAGATGCAGCCTCAGGAACAAGCGACCGTCTCTTCTTCCGTATGAATGCAGGGGGAGGTAGCTATGGAGGAGCTGTACGTCAAGGTGACATCGCCGTGATCTGGACAGACATGGACGCCCCTACGAGCCGCAATCAAGATGCAGGTTTGGTCTTCGCGCCTTGGTCTGATGGCAATAAGCGTGGCATGCGTCTAGCTGCCAATGGAAATGTCAGCATTGGAGTACCCCACTGGGATGTCAAAGGCGATGCGTACAAACTGGCTGTCAATGGCAACATCATCTGTGAGGAATTGAAGGTTCAAACATTTGCCAACTGGCCTGACTATGTTTTTGCTGATGACTACCAGCGTATGGACTTGACAGAGCTAGAGAACTACATCGAAGAAAACAATCACCTACCCAACATTCCTGCAGCGAGCGTAGTAGAATCTGAAGGAATTGAGGTAGCGAAAATGACGACGCTTCAGATGGAAAAGATTGAAGAATTAACCCTTTATATCTTGGAACTCAACAAGGAAATGGCCGAATTGAAGGCACAGCTCAACGCGCTCCAGAATCAGGAGTAGGGATGTGTGCTTCTCCTATCTGTTGGATAAAGAGACAAAAATAGATAGCAAAGAGGAGGTTAGTGATAGGTTTATGCCACTTCCGTACCATGGAGGGGCATAAACCCTTAGTTGAGCAGACAGACATAAGAAAACGAGGTATCGGGAAGGTGAAAAGCCTTCAACAGCAACACTGTAAGTCCCTCGTCCTGAATGAAGTGAAATCCTTCACGGGATGAAATCTCAACATCTGACTTCTTACTTGAGCACTTCAACACATGAACATCTGATGGCTTCACATCAATCTTTTTAATCATTAGAATTTTAACAATGAGAGCAAGCATTCTCGTTTTGATAGGCTGTATCCTATGTTTAGGTATTTCATGCAAGCGATGCGATGATCCCTCAGATCCCGACTGTCCCAATTACGATCCTTGTTTTGAGGTATCGCCTATTTCGGCTGACTTTGACATCATGGCTCAGCTAAGGTACTACGACAGTGAGCGAAATGGATTTGGTGACACTTTGGTATCCAGAGACACGATGTGCGTAGGCACTAGGGTCAAGTTTGTGGCATCCGAGGGATACGATACCTACGAATGGAAAGTAGGAAAAGACCCTCGAACCTTCGATGAGTCGACTGTGAGTTTACTTTTCACAGAGCCAGAAGGGAGGGTGCGTGTACAGCTAATCGTGACAAGCGAGCGCCAGACAAACTGCCTTTCTCCTACAGAAAGACGTGATACGCTGGAGAAAAGCTTTACCATCGTGCCCTTTCAGACTGCGCCCATCTTTGGGCGTTACAGAGGTGTCTTAGACAGTGCGCCTGCAGATTCTTTTGACGTATCGCTTACCCTGGGTGCATTCGATTTGTTGTTTGACAACATCAATCGTGGATGCAAAGCCGAAAGTAGACTCGTGGTAGATTACCAGTATGATGTCATGTCTTTCGGAGCCGATGATCTGTTTGCTTTTGGTTGCGATGATCCCAACGGATTTATGTATCTCGATTCGAGCCGTCAGTTTGTGACGATCCCATTTACGACTAGATCCATTGATAACCTTGATGCTCCCAGGCAGTCCGACTGCTTTCGAGGAGTGAAAATTCAATAAAAACATGAAATTTTACAGTTACCTAATAGGCTTAGCTATGCTCTGCCTAGGGCTGACAGGCCATATATTTGCCCAAACCAATGCTGATGCATGTGAGGATAAGAATATTCAGACCTATCCTCCCAATGCACAAAATGACGAAATTAACCCCAATGATACAGACCGACTGAATTGGTTCAATTGGACGATCAATCAATACGACATCAATTCGGTCTACATCAATTCGCCCGAAGTTTTTTCTCCATTCTATCAAGATGATAACTCCATTGTCTCTCATCTTTTTGAGAGTAAGGACATGGATCCCAATGATGGTTGGGAACTCATCAAGCAAGATGTAGGAAAAACGCTCGATGGCAGTGCAAATGCGGCAACTCCTACAGATTTTATTTATGTCGTGCTCTACAACAAGTATTCTGGCAAGCTTCGTATTTTTGTCGCAGGTGATTACAGCGTGCCCTTTAATGGAGCAAAGATCACCATCAAAGTACAAGAGAATCCTGTCTCATCTAATACTGCTTTACCCTCAATTTTGAGCCACTCCAGTAGGTTAAAATCAGTAGAGACTTTTAGTGAAGATGATGTGGAGGCCGTAGCAGCTTCAGAGTTTAAAAATGGAGCAGGTAAGTGGTTCTATGCGGAATTCAATATGGCCTACGACCCCTGTGTTTGTTCGTATGAATCCATAGTAGAGGCGAATGTCCAGTTGATTGAGAGATCACTGATTACCCTAAGTGGAGAGATTACAGGAGAAATAACCAACATCGAGAACAAACAGAATAAGGACAACGATAAACCGACAGAAAATGGGTGGTCTGTGAGTGTAAAAGACTTGAGAACCCTATACAAGACTGGAGTAAAGTCTTATAAATCGGGCAAAGACTTTGTAGACAAACAGAAGAAGGCGCTAAAGGTAGAAGGCAAGAGTAATATACAATTAAAGGTTGAGGAACTAACGAAGGTGAACAAACTCAACGATTTCCAGGAACTTTTGAAGGGCAATGAAACGTTTGAGGATCTTTTAGACCTAGTTCCTTATGTGGGGCCAGCTTTAGATCTGGTACAATTTTTTTCTGGAATCATCAATCCTAAGCCTGTTACCCCACAACTCGTGAAGGTGAGTCCGATGGCCATTAACTCTAATATCAAACTCAATGGGGAAATTGTGGGTGTGTTTGATTTTGCAGACATCATTTTCTACACCCCTGGCTCACTCAATGCAGAAACGAAGCAGGCATCTAGATATGCTAGGTACAATGAACCCGTAGGGATATTTAACCTGTTAGAGACGCCTACTGTTCAGGAATATACTAGAGTTCTTGTGACTCAGACACCTCCAACTCCCAAAAGCAATTCTGTTCGTACGGTGAGGTATTACAAAGATTTTAAGCTAAAATCTCCCCTTTCGAGCAATCTAAAGTACGTCATCAATCCTTCTGTTGATTATGTGGGAGCACCTGAAATCATGGGTTATCTTGAATTACGAACGACCAACAGTCAGTTAAAATCGGCTGCTGCCAGTAGTAGTCATGCTACCAAGGAGTTGGATGTAGAAGAACACGTTTATCGTACAGCGCTTGTCCCTTTAGAGGATTTAGATCTTGTGGCATTAAAACTTGACTATAAGGGAATGACTTTGGGCGACTATCAGCTTTTTGTGAAGCTATTTGTCAAGCTAGATCGAACCGATAACTCAGGAAATGCGCAATCGACCCTTTGGGTAGGGAGCTTTCCCGTAACTACAGAATCGGTAAATAGTGCCATTTCAACTCCCTATTCAAATATAGGCTCTATTTTGACATTGAATGGAAGCAGTACGGTCTCTGCTAATCAATACGCTTGGTCCAAAATCATCATAGACCAAGGAACTGTTTTTTCTAATGGAAATACACCCATTACGTTTATCGCTCCTGAGATAGAAGTGAGACCTGGTGTAGTTGTACCTCCCAATGTCACCCTGACCTTAGGAACGCCAACTGATATAGAAGGACGCACGCCATTACCTGCTCAAAGTATATCGCAGATCGAGTCCTTCTGTGGAGGGAATAAATACCAATCCCCGCAGCGAGACCTTAGATTGGCCCAATCACAAAGTGGCGCTGATGTAGATCTTTCTTATACATTATCGATTCAAGCAGCGCCCAATCCCTTTGACCATACGACTACCTTAGCTTACAGCATCCAAGATCCAGGATCGGTATCTGTAGCTGTGTATGATCTCAATGGACGTCAAGTGCTCTCGCTGGTCGATGGATATTATGAGGCAGGGGAATACAAAATCAAAGTAGAAGGTGATCAACTCGCACCAGGTTACTATCAGGCAGTGATTCAAACACAAAATGCCAGACAGACAGCCAAGCTTGTCAAGCTATAGGATCACTCAAATTCACATCCTGACCAGAAGGACTTCTTTTCATTCAAAGAGGAAAGACCAGATTTGGTAGAGACGATCTGCCCTTCAGTAGATACTTTGGAGATTGAGCTTTCAGTCTTCAAAGTATTTGCTTTTTTCATCAGCTAGTGAAAGTTTTTCATCCTTTGAACAGCTATGCCTATTCTCTGTTTAAAGGGTATAAAAACGCCTAATATAACCTTCCTTAATCAAGGGAATGTTGTAGTTTAAAGCCTTAGAAAATCTTACTGCTTAACACTTACACTCATATGAAGAAGATACTGATTGTTGTCTTGTGTCTGACAGGGCTGGTAAGCCTGCCGCTGCATGCACAAGAAAACACCAACAAAAATAAGTTTCGCCAACTGGAGCAGGAAATCCCTACGCCCAATGTCTATCGCAATGCGGCAGGTGCTCCCAGTGCTGCCTACTGGCAAAACCGCGCCGATTACAACATGGACATCACCCTCGATGACGAAAATCAGCGCATCTATGGCGAAGAGACCATTACCTATCACAATGAGTCACCAGATGCATTGGCCTACCTTTGGTTGCAACTCGACCAAAACGTACGTGCAAAAACTTCCGACTCTTATAAGACAGAAACAGGCAGTATCTCAGATAATAATGACCAAGTCCCTTTTTCCTACATCGTAGAGCAATTGCGTACAGAGGAATTTGAAGGTGGCTTCAATATAGACTTTGTCAAGACGACAGATGGAAAGGACCTTCCTTTCACGATCAACCAAACGATGATGCGTGTAGACCTGCCCGAGGCACTCAAGTCAGGCAAGTCCTACACCTTCCGCGTCAAGTGGTGGTACAACATCAACGACCGTAACAAACCTATCGGAGGCAACGGACGTGGACGCTCTGGATTTGAATATTTCCCAGAAGATGAAAACCATATCTACACCATTGCGCAGTTTTATCCCCGCATGTGTGTGTACAATGATGTCTATGGATGGCAAAATAAGCAGTTCCTCGGGAGAGGCGAGTTTACGCTTTCCTTCGGTGACTACAATGTACGTATCACCACGCCTGAAGACCACGTGCTAGGCGCAACAGGTGAGTTGCAAAACATGAAAGACGTCATGACAGCGGCGCAGCGTGAGCGTTTTGAGCAAGCCAAAAATAGCAGTGATCCTGTGATGATTGTGACGCAAGAAGAGGCGACAGAAGCCGAAAAAGAAGATGCCACAGCGACGAAGACCTGGGAGTTCAAGGCCAAAAATGTACGTGACTTCGCCTTTGCCTCTTCTCGTAAGTACCTTTGGGACGCTCAAGGCGTAAAGTTTGGCGATCGCACCGTCATGGCTATGTCCTATTATCCCAAGGAAGCCAATCCCCTTTGGGGCATGTACTCTACACGCGCCGTCGCGCACACCTTGGATGTCTATTCCAAGTATACCTTCGATTATCCTTATCCTGTCGCGATCTCCGCACACATCAACAATATCGGGATGGAATATCCCATGATCTGCTTCAACGGCTATCGTCCCGAAGCGGATGGAACCTATTCTAAGCGCGCCAAGTATGGTCTGATCTCTGTCGTCATTCACGAGGTAGGACACAACTACTTCCCGATGATCGTCAACTCTGACGAGCGCCAGTGGACATGGATGGACGAAGGCTTGAACTCCTTCTTACAATATCTCTCTGAGCAGGAGTGGGAGCGTGGCTATCCCTCTCGTCGTGGTCCTGCTTACAAGATCGCGGACTACATGAAAGGAGACAAGGATAGAATCGTTCCGATCATGACCAACTCTGAGTCTATCTGGCAGTTTGGAAACAACGCCTATGGCAAGCCTGCCACAGCATTGAACATCCTTCGAGAAACGGTCATGGGTCGTGAGTTATTCGACTTCGCTTTCAAGACATACTCCCAGCGGTGGATGTTCAAGCAGCCGAGTCCTGCGGATTTCTTCCGCACGATGGAAGATGCTTCAGGTACAGATCTGGACTGGTTCTGGAGAGGATGGTTCTACACCACAGATCACGTAGACATGTCCATCGACGACGTGAAGTGGTATCGCATCAGCACGCAGGACCCCGAAGTCGAGAAGCCGCTGGCAGCGGATGATCGTGAGGAGCGCTTCATCGGCAACAAGCGCAACAAGGAGCAAATCAAGGAGACCTTGGTCGATCGTGTACCTTCTCTGAAGGATTACTACAATGAATACGATCCTTCCAAAGTGTCGATTCTCGATAAGTTGGAGTACAACTACCTCATGCAGAATCTTTCGGATGAAGATAAGGAGCTGTTGAACCTGGACCGCAACTTCTACGAAGTGCATTTCAGCAATGTAGGAGGTTTGGTTATGCCCTTGATTTTGGAGTTTACCTACACAGATGGGACAAAAGAAGTCAAGCGGATCCCCGCAGAGATTTGGAGAAAGGATTCTGAAAAGATCGTGAAGACATTCATCTTAGAAAAAGAAGTAGTAAGCATCGAGATGGACCCCTTCCTTGAAACAGCAGATACAGATTTCTCCAACAACTTCTGGCCTCCACGTGCTGCACCTTCTCGCTTTGATCTATTCAAGCAGCAGCAGGCTGGTCCTAATCCCATGCAGATTGACCGTCGTGTGAAGGAGTTGCAGGAGCAGGGACAACTACCTGCAGGATCAGATAAGTAAGGAGAGAGTCGTCTTACTTCTTCAAGAACAGATACATACGAGTTTTGATAGAGAGAGGCCACAGTTCCGATAGGGGCTGTGGCCTCTCTACATTTATACAAAACGATTTCTCTGTCACAATTCCCCTCACTCGAGGGTCTTGAAATAAAACATGTCCTCCATCGAAATCATTCGCCAACAAGAAGCCCGCCTTCGCGAAGCCATGCTCCAGGCAGATGTCCTCACGCTAGATGAGCTGATTCATGACCAGTTGACCTTTTTGCTCCCTTCTGGACATTTGATCTCTAAAGAAACGGACCTCCACAATTATCGAAGAGGCTATATATTTTTAAGTGAAATAATCCATGAGGATTTAGAGATTCAAGTGCACGCTGAGACAGCGATTGTGACTGTAATGGCTAAATTAAAGGGACTATTTCAAAATGAAGCCTTCGAGGGACGGTTTCGCTATCTGCGCGTGTGGAAGTATGTAGGGGGAAAATGGCAAATACTAGCAGGGAGTAGTGTGCATTTGGGGTAATGATACGAGTGGGCGATGAGACAGATGGAAATGGTTTCCTGTACAACATGTTTCGAGCATGGGGCTAAACCCCACATGCTATGCTACATTGTCCCTTCAGGACAATGCTCCCTGCCAGCGCCAACGTCCTTTTGATGCTCCCTGACCTATTTTTCTCCCTCCCGAATGTCCCGCTTCCCCCCTGTCTTTTCTACCAGTTTCGTCTCCTTGATGACCATCTCGTGAGAGAAGGCCTTACACATGTCATAAATGGTAAGTGCAGCTACTGAGGCGCCCGTGAGTGCTTCCATTTCTACTCCTGTTTTGCCTGTGATTTTGACTCGGCATCGGATACGTAGATGTGATTTATCCATCGGCTCAATGTGGATCTTGATTCCCTCGATCATCAGGGGATGACACAAGGGGATGAGGTTGGCCGTCTGCTTGACTGCCTGCGTTCCCGCAATGATGGCCGTATGAAATACAGGGCCTTTCTTGGTTTGAATTTCGCCTCCTTGGAGTTGATCCATGATGATTTCTGGCAAGAACATCAAGGATTCAGCAATGGCGATGCGCTCCGTCACATGTTTCTGGCTGACATCTACCATGGAGGGATTGCCTTGAGCGTCTAAATGAGAAAAAGATTCTGACACAGGTAAATCGTTTAGTTTACAAATTTAGCGTGAAGAAATTTTTTTAAGAACGAAAAAAATCTTTTTCCAAAATTGAAAAAAATCTTATTTTCACAATCAGCTATATAAATACAAAAAAAGAGAAAATAGTCGTCCCTTTTTCTAAGGGATTAGATAAGTTATATACGACTATTTCATCTTTAACTACCCATTCTCATTCTTAATTACCTCGCATTCAGCTATCCTTTTGGATGAGCTGCTGGCTCTTTTCATTTTTTTTGTAAATCATAACCCCATTTTATTCATGTTGCAACGACTACTACTACGCAGCGTAATCTTACTCTTGTTCTCTGGCGGAATGCTCCGCGCACAGACAGATGTGATCATGCAGGGTTATTACTGGAATAGCAATCCAGGTGACCTTACGACCAATCAAGGAGGGATCTGGTGGGATACCCTTGCCACTGTCGCACCTATATTGAGAGATGCTGGATTCAAGACCGTGTGGACGCCACCCGCAAACAAAGGCTTCGCGGGCCGCTTTGACATGGGCTTCGGACTCTACGATTATTATGACTTTGGCGAATTTGATCAGAAAGGGACCATTCGTACCCGTCATGGCGACGCCCAACAGTTCAGGGATATGATGGATTCCTTGCATGCCAATGGCCTCCTCGTCATGGCTGATGTAGTCCTCAACCACCGTGCAGGGGCCGAAGAACAACAACCCGAGGACTGTGACGGAGGCGACGGCGTGCTGGACCTACGGTTTACCAAATTTCGTCCTGCCAGTGGCAGAATGGACATGAACGCGTGGGACTTCCATCCCAATTTTCAAGCTTGCAACCTAGATCCGCCTTATCGTAACCGCGTATTTTTTGAAGACCTCAGTTATTTCAACTTTCTCAATCAGGAGTTGGACCCCAACCTCCCCAACAACGGATGGTATTTTGGTCCTCACAATCTAGGTCGTGTAGGGGACTCCCTCATCGTTTGGGGAAGGTATTTGTTGGACGAAGTAGGCTTTGACGAGCTGCGTCTGGATGCTGTCAAGCATGTCGAGCCAGGCTTTATCTCGCCCTTTTTAGTCGAAATGGCCAATGGCAACCAGCCTTTTGCTGTCGGAGAGTTTTTTGACGGGAATCTGGGTGCCCTCAAAGGATATCAGGGAGAAGTAGAGACTTTCGCCAATAACTTCGGACCGAGTGCAGGATCGAATCCCAAGGAGGCCAATATGGCACTCTTCGACTTCAACCTTCGTTTTGCCCTCAGAGACATGGCCAATAATGGCGGTGGAGGCTACAACATGGGCAACCTCAACAGTGCAGGACTCAAATTCAATCCAGCAGGTGGACTGGATGGCGAAGACATCGTGACTTTCATCGAGAATCATGATACCGATCGCGTAGGATACCGTGAGTCGCAGAATGGAAATGTAGACCTACAAGTGGGCAATACCTCACTGGAATTATTTACGGATAGTGGGCATGATCCCGTTTTTCAAGACAAGCACATGGCCTATGCCTATATCATGGCCGCCGAGGGGCGTCCCACAGTTTTCTGGAAAGACTATTTCTGGTTTGGGCTAGATGAAGAACTCAAGTGGCAAATGGCCATGCGATCTGCGACTGCCAAAGGCGGCTCACTCCCCATGGTCGCGCTGAATGCTTTCTTCACACAGTTGAATGATCAGGATTTCTTCGTGATGACCCGTAGTGGGACAGGAAGCAATCAGGATGGTGCCGTCTTTGCCATCAATGACAATCAGTTCTCCCAGGGTTCGGCTTTTGTCAATACGCCCTACAGCAACCTGGAAATGAAGGATTATTCCGATGCCTTCCTATTTGTTCAGACGCAGGTATTTGCAGATGGACGCTCAGAGGTTAGAGCCAATGGCCGTAACTATGCATGGTGGGCACCTACAGGAATTTACCCCACACCTCCCGACGAGGTAGCATCCCCCTTTACCCTTGGCAGTCATCAGGGCGCCAAGCTCCATTTCCTCACGCTGAATGCTTCCAATGCATCAAGTTTCATCGTCAACGGTGCCCCTATCCAGCCTGGGGATCAGGTGGCCATCACGCCTCAAGGTAGTACTACAGCTGTAGGGCTCGGCCGTGTCGGGCAATCCTTTGAATGGGATGGTGTGCATGACATGATCATAGAAGTCTTGGGTGGAGCCAATGCTTTCGAAGCCAAAGGAGGACTCCAAAATGGACAGAGCTTCGATGTGTGGGTATTTGACAAAAGCCTGAATCAGCAAGTCTTGGCAGGTTCTGTCACATTTGCCAATAACGGAACCAACTTTAGCTTTTCTGCCGATCGTCCAGGCTCACGTGGAGGTTCATCTCCTTTTGGACTTACGACAAATGCCGAGGGAACCTATTCTGTAGGAGGTATTTCGCAGATTACAGCTTTTAATGCTGACTGTACAGGTCCCAATGATCCCAATATTGCCATGAGTGGAAATAGTATCGCCATTCCCAATGGGGCGACAGGTTTCAGTACCAATGATGGGAGGGACGTAGGAACTGTCTCGCTGGGATTATCGGGAAATGCCATTTTCACTATTGATAATTCAACGGGGGGAGGCGATCTCAACATCTCTCAGATTGCGAGTTCCAATCCTGCTTTCTCCATCAACATTATTCCTAATGTCATTTTTGCAGGAGGTTCAGGTGTATTTGCTGTCAGCTTTACTCCTACGACAGAGGGGGTACAAACGACCACCATACGCATTGAAAGCGATGACTGTAATGAAGGCAGCTATACATTTGACGTTACGGGCAATGGGCAGTGTCGCGTGCCGACTTTCGCATCGCAGGTCACAGATGTGAGTTGTACAGGAGGAAGCGATGGAGCAATAGAGCTTACGGGTGTAGCAGATGGGACCGCGCCATTTTCCTATTCAGCCGATGGAGGAACGACCTTCCAACCAAGCAATGTATTTACTGGACTGACAGCTGGGAGCTACACAGCGAAAGTGCAAGACGCTTTGGGTTGTACGTCGGCAGACTTGATTGTGGCTATCAGTGTCGGTGTAGACCAAACCCCTCCTGTCATCAATTGCCAGAATGTGAGCTTAGAATTGGATGCCAATGCGGAGGCGGTATTGCAAGTAGGAGATGCGTTAGTGTCTGCTTCGGACAATTGCGCAGATTCCGCTTCCCTCATCTACACCTTGAGTCAGGAAAATTTTGACTGTAACGACCTGGGTGTGCAGGATGTGGTACTTTCTGTCGCTGATCTAGGAGGACAGGTGAGTATCTGTACCTTGCAGGTGACGATTTTGGGAAATAATCTTCCCGATGTAGACAATGACCAGATTCCCGATTGCGCCGATCCTATCAATAATGATTTGGCGGGAATTCAGGCGAAAGTATTTGATGATCAAAATGGAGACGGCATACAAGGAAGCAACGAACCTGGGATATCAGGTGTAGTAGTCAAACTTTTGCGTTCCAATAACTCCAAAATTAAGCAGACACAGACTGATGCGAATGGGATTGCCAGTTTCTTCAATTTGGCCGATGGTCAGCAGGTAAAATTGGAGTTTGTCCGTCCTTCGAATCATGCCTTTGCCTTGAAGGATCAGGGGACCAATGATGGGAAAGACTCGGATGCTTCGACCTCCAGTGGACGTACAGCTCTGTTTACCACGGTCGCAGGGCAGATCATTCAAAATGTAGATGCAGGTCTGCTTGCGCCAGGTACCGTAGAAGCCTTTGTATGGGATGACCTAAATGGCGATGGGATACAAGGGAGCAATGAACCAGGAATACCGAATGTGGTGGTGAAGCTCCTTCGTGAGAATAACTCCAAGATCAAGCAGGTCTCTACTGACGCCAATGGTGTGGCGACTTTGACGAATGTCCCTGCTGACCAAAAGGTGAAGTTAGCGTTCGTCAAACCTGCGAATCAATCCTTTACCCAAAAAGATCAAGGGACCAATGAGGGCAAGGATTCGGATGCCTCGACTTCCAATGGTCGTACGGCTACCTTCCAACTTTCTGATGGAAGTCAGGTCTATACAGCGATGGATGCAGGATTGACGCCTAGCAGCGGACAAGCGCGACAAGCTGTTGCAAGTGAGCCTGTAGTTTTACCTACGATTTATCCTAACCCTTCAGAAGGACGGATGATCTTGACAGACATCAAAGGATATGAGCAGATAACGATTTTTGATTTGAGTGGAAAACGCGTCGAGCGACTCAGCGTCGATCCTCAAGCAGGACAGCTGAAAATTGATCTGGCTCATTTGCCTAAAGGAGTCTATACCCTGGCGCTTGAAGGTCAGAACATGGAGCAGTTTACGCAGCGAATCATATTAAAATAAAGATGATCTACGTGTGATGTTAGATAGGGAGGCTTACGGGTCTCCCTTTCTACTTTGCCCCAAAAGCTTCAATCGCTGCTCGTACGCTTCCTTTTTCCAGGAGCAAGCTTTTGGCTTCCTCATATGCCAATGTCGTATCTTCCATCACCATGCGCGTACCCCGATCGACCAATTTTTCATTGGCGAGCTGCATATCCACCATCTTGTTGCCTTTGACACGACCGAGTTTGATCATGACAGAGGTAGAGATCATGTTGAGGATGAGTTTTTGTGCTGTGCCTGCCTTCATCCTGGTACTACCCGTCACAAACTCAGGTCCCACCACAGCAACGATTGGATAATCTACCTTCTCACTCAAGGGTGCGCCTTCATTGCAGGTGATGCCACCTGTCACGATGCCTTGAGATCGGCAGGCTTCCATCGCTCCCAGTACATAAGGCGTGGTCCCACTGGCAGTAATTCCGATGACGACATCGCCAGCGTTGACCTTGTGGGCTTGCAGATCCTTCCACCCCATCTGACGGCTGTCTTCGGCAAACTCAACTGCTTTTCTGATCGCAGAATCTCCCCCCGCAATCAGCCCTATGACCCATCCGTGAGGAACGCCATAAGTAGGCGGACATTCGGAAGCATCCACGATACCCAATCGGCCGCTGGTTCCACTGCCCATATAAAAAAGTCTCCCCCCTTGTGCCATTTTTTCATGAACGACATCTACTAAAGCCTCGATCTGAGGAACGATACCTGCGATAACTTGCGGCACCTTGTGGTCTTCAGCATTGATGTGGGTGAGGAGTTCTTGAGTCGAAAGGGTTTCCAGATTTTGGTAGAGCGAGGATTGTTCGGTGGTTTTTTTCATTGTGCACAATTTTTCCCCTGCGAATCAGATGTTTCTTTTGCAGACATACAACACATTCGTCCAAAAAATCCCGTTATTATAGAAACCAAAACCATTTTCATGAAAAAAATATTGCTAAGTGTTGCGCTATATGGGATGATCATGCTCCCACTCACCGCGCAGACTACCTACACCTCGGCTGATTTTGCCGCAGTGGGAGATACCTTCGTGACGAGTCGCGTGACGGCTGGACTCAATGCACTTGATTTTGCTCAGACAGGGGCCAATTATACTTGGGTTTATGACAGTCTTTCCATCAGTGATCAAGATGTGCAGCGCTACCAAGATCCCGATGACGCTGGATATTTTTTGACTTGGTTGGCTAGCTGCGTGCTTGGAGGAGGCAATCCCTTTACTTGTCCAGGAATCTGGGCGAGTCTGACAGATATTGCAGAGCAAGAGCTAGATACTTTTTCGCTAGCAGGGATCAGCCTTCAAAATGGGGTCACCCACTATCGGAAAACAACAGGAACACTCGAAGCCACGATCTATGGCGTGACCCCCTCGGCAGCAGGCCTGGGACTGCCCATTGCCTCTAGTTATGACAACATTGATACAGTCTACCGTTTTCCCCTGACGTATCAGCAAGTAGATAGCTCAGATGCTGTGCTGAGAGCGAATCTCGGTGGAGGCATCGTTTCGGTTCAACAGCAACGTAGGGTAAATGAAGTGGACGGCTGGGGAAGTCTGACTACGCCCTTTGCGACGTATCCGCAAGTGCTACGCATGAAGACTGTGATCACCAATGACGATAGCTTGACGATCACAGGGGGAACGACGATTCCCTTGCCCAGTACAGAAGTAGTATACAAATGGTTCGCTCCTGGCATCGGAAGACCCGTGATGGTAGCCAGTGGAAATATCACCCTTTTGGGGGAACTCATCACCGAGGTCAGGTTTATCGATAGCTTGCGCTGCTTAGCACCCAACGCTTTCTTCCTCTTCTTTCCGCCTGTGGCCTTCTTGGACAGCGCAACTTTAAATGCTGACATTAGCTTTTTCAATCAAAGTGGAAATGCAGATCAGTTCCAATGGAATTTTGGAGATGGGACTACCTCGACGGCGGAGACACCCAGCCATACCTATGCCAGCGCAGGCATCTATCCCGTACAGTTGATCGCCTGCAACAATATTTGCAACCCCCTCGAATGCGATACATTTTCCTTGCCTGTCACAGTGATCAATCCCTTCATTCCGAATGCAGATTTTGCCTTGGTCTCAGATACAGTCTGTGCCTCTGATACGGTGTTCTTTGACAATTCCTCTACAAATGCCAATACCTACGATTGGGATTTTGGTGATGGGAATGGATCTACAGAGGAGAATCCTACGCATCTTTATGCTGCATCAGGTGCTTATACCGTGACATTGATTACAGAAAATAATACCTTCTTTGATACGGTGACGCAAGATATTTTTGTGCGGACTGCCCCTGAGCCCGATTTGGGTGGAGATTTTACCTTGACGACCAATCAGGATACCGTCCTTTCTCCTGGCCTGTTTGATGGCTACGAATGGTCAACAGGGGAGACAAGCGCGAGTATCAACTTAGATGGTGCAACACTGGGGATAGGTGTATTTGACTTCTTCGTAGATGTACAATCGCTCAATGACTGCTCGGCTCGCGATTCTGTCCAGGTCACGGTGACTTTTCCTGTTTCTAATGACGAACGCGCCGAACCCTTTTGGAGCTTTTACCCTAATCCCGTAAAAGATCAACTGATTTTCAAGTCGGGATGGAAGGACGATGCACAATTGGATATTTGGAATGCGCAGGGACAGCGGGTATTCTCTCGTCTTATCAAACCAGGAGAAATCATAGAGATTGACACAAGAGATTGGGCTTCGGGTATGTATGTTGTGGGTTTTGAAGGGGAGAAAAGGAAATTGATGCGTTAGGGCTGATGGACCACATCCTGGCGATGGTTCTACAATTGTTCCAGAGATGATCCAAGATAATTGAGCTGGGAATGGTCCTGGCTCTTTCTATTTAGGGATGAGAAAGCAAACCCAAGAGGAAATTCCCAACGATTCTCGCCTGTGCTTTCATTTTGTCAGCATTCTTACCTTATATTTGATTTGCTAAACACTAAATCTGAGTTATTCTGATACATGAGTGAATCGAAGATAAAGAAGTTCGGGACCTTCCCGGTCTTCCTGACTTCCATTTCGACCATTCTAGGGGCGATTTTGTTCCTGCGATTTGGTTGGGCTGTGGGACAGCGAGGGCTAGGGGAGACACTCCTGATCGTATTGGTCGGTCACCTGGTGACCATACCTACCTCGCTTGCCATTGCGGAGATCGCGACCAATCAACGTGTAGAAGGAGGTGGTGCTTACTACATCATTTCTCGCTCCTTTGGTCTCAATATTGGGGGCGCCATTGGGATCGCCCTTTACCTTTCACAGGCCATCAGTGTGGCCTTTTATGTGGTGGCCTTCGCCCAATCTACGGCTCCTGTTTTTGACTGGGTCCAAACGGAGTTTGGCTACAACATTGACCATTTTGGCTATCGACTGGTCAGCATTCCGACGATGGCATTATTGGCTATTTTGGTGATGACTCGTGGAGCCAATTCGGGCATGAGTGTGCTTTACCTCGTGGCAGCTGTACTGGCTTTGTCCTTGGTTTTATTCTTCCTAGGGCCTCCCGAAGGCTTCGTAGTCCCCGAGACGGTTTCCTTCTATCAAGCATTTGATCCTGCCAATTTCACTCCCGAAGAGCTCAAAGAATTTGGGATAGAAGATATAGAACCCGTGGATTTCTTTCAGGTATTTACGATCATATTTCCTGCCTTCACAGGAATCATCGCGGGTCTGGGACTGTCAGGAGATCTGAAAGACCCTGGAAAATCTATCCCGATCGGAACACTTTTAGCGACGGTCATTGGGATGGTTGTCTATGTGGCCATTGCCTTCAAGTTTGCGTACACCCTGCCTCAGGGTGCGCTGGTAGACAAAGACGCGCTAGTCATGCAAGACATTGCCCTCTGGGGACCGATTATTCCCATTGGATTGGCTTGTGCCGCGATTTCCTCTGCGCTGGGATCTATCTTGGTTGCTCCGCGTACGCTTCAAGCCTTGGGTGCAGACAAAGTGTTGCCTATCGAGCGTGGCAACAGGTGGCTGTCGCAGATTCGCAAGCGCGACGAAGAACCCATCAATGGCGCGCTGATCAGTATCGTGATCGCCTTCATCTTTGTCTTTATTGGGGAAGTAGACCAGATCGCAGAGATTATTTCCATGTTTTTCATGGTGACCTATGGGGCAATTTGTCTGATCTCTGTTCTCGAACACTTCTCTGCAAATCCCGCCTACCGTCCGTCCTTCAACTCGCGTTGGTACTTCTCCTTGCCAGGAGCTTTGCTGACGATCTGGTTGATGTTCAAGATGAAGCCTTCCTACGCCTGGATGTCTATCGCTTTGATGGTAGGGATGTATTTTTGGGTGAGTCGAGGAAATAAAAATCAAGGAGGGGGTATTGTCCGTATCTTCCAGGGAGTGATTTTCCAGACAAGTCGTACCCTCCGTGTCATGCTACAAAAAGCAGGAGGAAATAATACGGAGGAGGAATATTGGGTGCCCTCACTCATTTGTATTTCACAGGAATCATTTGATCGGATTGCGGCCTTTGACATGGTGCGATTCATTGCCCACCGATACGGATTTGGGACTTACATTCACATGATCAAGGACTACTATTCTCGTTCTTCTGTCAATGCCTCTAAGGACATTCTGGACCGCCTGCTCAAACGGATCAAGGTCAGCAAATCCAATGTCTATGTGGACACCATGATCAGTCCATCTTATACCAGCGCGGTGGCGCAGACGCTACAGATCCCAGGTATTTCGGGCCAAAACAATAACATGATTCTCTTCGAGTACTCGGCGAGCAAACCAGACAATGTGAAGGACATCGTGGACAATTACGGCTTGATCAAAGCAGCAGACTTCGATGTGGTGATTCTGCGCAGCACAGACAAAGGATATGGGTACAAGCATGAGCTTCATCTGTGGTTGACGATGGAGGATTATGTAAATGGTAATTTATTGATTCTCCTCTCATACATCATCTTGGGGCATCCTGAGTGGAAGGGAGGCGAGATCAAAATCTTTGCAATCTATCCAGAAGCAGAAGCAGGGAAGCAAAAAGAAAACCTCTTAAAACTCATCAACGATGGACGTTTGGCGATTTCTCCCAACAATGTCGAGGTGATCACTCAAAAGGGTGACCGCAGCTACAAATCCATCATCAATGAACGCTCAGTCGACGCGGATTTGATCATGATGGGCTTCCGCACAGAGGCCTTGAAGGAAAATGCAGAAGATGTATTCACAGGCTATGATAATGTCGGGAATATGCTGTTTGTGAATACGGATAAGGCAAAGATCATTTCATAGGATATGAAAGACCGTCCTTAGATGGGACTTCAAGATGAGAGACCGTTTCAATAGATTGAAACTACGAGAGGAGAGACTGAAAGTATGGGTGCTTTCAGTCTCTGTTACTTTGGTCAGGAGACTAAAAGATGTAAGGGTTGTGTAGCTTAATGACTACGCAGAGTATCTTATACTTTGGAAAGTAATACCTTCCTAATGACCGATATTTTAAGTCCCAACTCTTGAGCGTAGCGAAATCCCTTTTGGGATCAGTTCTCAAAGCAGTTTTTACAGTCTCTAACGACTCTCTATGAGTGCTTGCATGACAGGAGGAAGCATGCTTTGATAGCGCTCACCCATAGAATGGGCAAAAATACCTGCTGTGAGGCCCTTGAAGTAGATCTGGTGCGTAAATTGGGTTTGGCCATCTTTCTCTGTCAAAAATCGATGCAGGTAAAAACTTCCCAGTGGCAACGGCATTTTCATGGTGTAAGATTGACCTTCTACAAACTCTACCACTTCAAATTTTACTTTGGGTCCCTTATCAGGCGTGAGTTTTCCCTTGGTACCGAGCTGCCAGTCCCCTTCGATTGTAGCGGATTGTAGGCCGCTGTCCCATTCTTGCCATGTCGCTACATCCGTCCAAGCATTCCAGATAGATTCAGGGGTAAGCGAGGTGGTTTCGGTGTGATGAAAGCTATGTTTGGTGTCTACCAGTTGGGCAGAAGTTTGATTTTGAAGCATGATCAACGTGATGATAATGAGGAAATAACGCATATTGTCTTAAATCTTTCCTGCAAGATCGCTGCTAGATCATGAGATCTACTTGATGTATGGTAAGTAATGGAGAATGAGACATATCTAGCTTGTCATTCTACCTCATGATAGGTCTGGTGGTTGTGGTGTCTGATTTGTCAAAGTTTGAGATGTTGAATGCTTATTTCGCCCTGTCTATCATTGAAACCTCTTACTTCAGAGGCAATGACAGGCATTTATTGACATGTGGCGCATGAATTCCTTATGGTTCTCTTTTTTTTCCTCTTCTAATGGCAGATCTGATGAGTAGAAATAAGAGGCTGAGGAAGACTAAAAGCCCCATTCCTACAATGACTAATGCTTTTGCTTCATTTGGGCCTACCATTGAATAGAGCAGTAACTCCCCTCCCAACTGCTCACCATACTCGGAGTTAGTGAATAAGGCATAGCCCCAATCTTTCTCTGGGTCTATGGCGAACCAGCAAGTGAAACCGTAATTATTGCCCCCATGTAGATACACATCGGTTAAAGGAAGGCGAGGCTTAAAAAAGCCTAGGGTGTAGTCAATTGAAATATCGTTTATTTCCTCCACAAAGGTGTGGACCTTCCACATTTCCTGGAATCCTTCAGGCGAAAGTCCTTCTTTGTTCATCATGGCGATCATCCATTTGGAGAAGTCCAATGACTCTGTGTGGATAGAGGCAGGTGCGACAAATTGATATCTTACCATACTGTCCCTGTCTCTTTCAGGACTAATCCATACCCCTTGCTTATCGTAAGCTTCGGCCTTGTGTGCCATTGCATACGCATCCTGTATGAATACTGTGTGTTGCAATCCAAAGGGTTGGCCCACCTTCTCCTGAAATTTTGCCTCCAGCCCTTCCCAGTCGGTTCCTTCGATATGTTTCAACACCTTTGCCAGATATTGGTACCCCTCGCCTGAGTAGTTGAAATCCGTTCCTGGATCAAACTTCAGGAAGAGCTTATTTTCGGGGTGGTCACTCCGCCAGTTGGGGAAGCCTGTGCGATGACAGAGGACCATACGTGCTGTAATTTGTTTATACCGCTCATCATGAGCAATATCAGGATAAGGGAGATAGGTATAAAGGGGTTGGTCGAGGTCTAGTTTTCCTTCCTCTACATACTGCATCACAAAATGTGCGAAGATTGACTTGGAGATGGAAGCGGCCTCAAAAATTGTCTCTGGCGTAACAGGGAGGCTATCTTCCCTATTGGCAAACCCTTTGACACGGTGATAGACAACTTCTCCATCGTTGACAAAGACAATGGACATTCCGGGGATGTCGAGTTGATCCATTTTTTCATCTAGATAGGCATCCAGTTCCTCCTGAGGGATACCAAACCCAAAGTAGCTATCAATGTCTGACTCATTTTGTCCACAGCCTGTAAGCATGTAGGCTAATGCCAAACAACATACGATTAGATAATTTCTCATGTAGCTAAATATTCTCTCTCTTGTGAGCGCCTGTATAAAGGATCATTATTGATATAGATACTTGTATATATTGTAGGTTGCTTATTCGAGAAAGAAAACCAGCTAAAAATAGAGTGATAGGCTTTAGTCGAAGCTCATCTTCCTTTATTTCTGTATTTGTTTGAATGTGAGTGAGAATAGACAAAAATAAAGGAGATGATGGTCAGAGCGAGGGCGATGAGTAAAGCATTTTGAATGAGCGAATTCTGGGGAGCAATGGCCTCAACCTTGTCCATATCTCCTCTGATTTCGTAGGCTGCCCAGTAATAAGGATGTTGGGAATGAACCATTTCCATCTTAGCGAGGTGCATGGCCTCGTCTTTTGTACTTCCTTCTTTGAGCTGTCTCACAAAGTCTCCCATGAATCGGGTGGCATTGGGGACGACCCACTGGGTAGAGAAAACACTTTTCGCGCCTGTCTGTGCAAATCCATGGCTCAGGCTAATGATGCCTTCTCCTGGTATCAGCTCTCCCGCCCCTGATTCACAGGCACGTAGTATGACGAGTTCGGCATTGAGGAGTAAGGGATATACATCTGTTGTGTAGAGCATTTTATCAAAAAAAGCCATGCCATTGAGTCGTGCATCCTGGTTGTTGAGAATGCCGTGACTGGCTATATAGATAATGGCAAATTCGTCGGCTTGCTGCAAAAAACGCACGCTTGTGGCCTGTGGACCAGTATAGATCTCAACCCCTTGATTCAGTATCTCTTGAATCTGCTGGGTTTCTTTGACTGTTTGTGGTAGAGTGAGGAGTTTAAAATCTGATAGGTTCGCAAAATCTACAGGTGCTAGGCCCAGTGCGACTTTCTGAGGGTTGACACGGTTTTTTTCAAAGATCTTTTTGGTATTTGCAGAGAAGGCATAGCTGATGATGTGAGACTTGAGGAGATAGGGAATGTCCTCAAGTGCAGTACCCATGGGTATTTCTTCCCCGATAAGTAGCTCAAAAGGCAGTAACTCTAGTATGTCGTCTCGAACGATGGTAAGCTTGTGGGGAAGAGTCTCAGGCTTCAGGGGCGCAATTAAATATTGATAGAGTTGGTGGCTGATCTCGGTGAGTCTATGCATGGAAATTTGGACATCTCTGGATGCTACGCCTTGGATGATTTCATTACGGAGTTGAGATACCCATGCGTTGAGATCAGCTTCTTTGGGTGATTTGTAGAGGTGGATCTGTGTAGATTTCAGCAGGAAAATATAGATGTTTTCTTCACCTACAAAGTACTCGATCAGCGCATGTTCTTTGGATGGTACAAGTTCTTTGAGATTGAGTTGATCGATCGCTTGAGTAGCATGATAGTTCTTGGAGGCAGTCAGAAATGCCGAGTAGTAATCTGCCTGTTGTTTACGGTATTTCATGATACTATCTCTGAGTCCAGGGGTTGAGATATCTCTGGCTAATTGCGTTTCAAAGTACAAACGCTTTGCTTGGGCATTCTGAATTTGTTTGCTTGTCTGTGCGGGAAGGTCTTCCTTGAGTATCCGTGTAACGCGGACGGCATCGAGTAGAATGACCGCTTTGCTATGCTCAGAGAAGTTGAATGCGCTATGGAGGTAGCGAGCTTCTTGGGTCAGCTCGTAAAGTTGATCACATGTTTTGATGGCTTGTTCGTACATGGGTTTAGCTTCCTTGACCAGTGCGGCTTTCGAGCCTTGCGTAAGGTAGCTTTGACGGACGATTTCGACCATCTGGTCTGATGTGATGAAGGTCTCGTAAGCCGCTTGCAGGTGCTTATGTTCCTGCGTCTGCTGGTAGAGAGCAAGTAAGGCTTTGCCTTTAGCGGCGAGCGTATTGAGCAGCAAGGGTACGTCAAAGGTTACCTCTTGGCGCATGTCTGGGTTGGATAGTGGGTCGGGCTCGTCGTAGTTGGGGATGCAAAAATTAATGGCTGCTTGATAGGAAATAATTGCAGAGTCTAGTTCCTTCAAACCAAAAAAAGAATCTCCCAGGTTATTATAATTACTGGCTAGTTTAGTGAAGTCTCTTTCCTTCAAATTTAAGGGAATGGCTTGCCTGAGAATATCTATTGCTTCTGAGAAGGTATTTTCTCGATTTAAAAGTACTCCAATCGTATTGTATACTGGGGCGATATAACTTGGACTTGATTGCTTGAATGGCTCCTGGTATTCAATGGCTTTGGATAGGAAACTTTTTGCCAGTTCAATAGAGTCCAATTGTAGATAGGCAATTCCTGCATAGTAATAGATGTCTCCTAGGGTCAAATTTTCATATTCTCCTTGTGGAGGAGAAACCTTAAAATAATCTAAGGCTTCAAATGCATTGCGAAGGGCGAGAGTAGGAGAATTGAGGAAATTGGATTGAACAAAGGAAATTTCACCCTGCATGAATGCCTTGTCAAATGGTGCATATGGATCTGAAGCTGTTCGAGGGTCTTGATCCAGGAAATTAATAGCCGATTTTAGATAAAGAATGGTATTCTCAATGTCTCCTTTATTTCGATAAATCCTACTGAGATAATAATATGAGTTTGCCAAAATAAGTGTGGGGCTCTCTCTTTTCTTATTGAGTGCAATGGATTTTTTTAGCATAAGCTCGGCAGAATCTAGATAGTATCCCCTGCCCATTACAGAAAGTTCTAGATAGCAATCAGCCAGATTACTGTAGCCCTTGATGATATCAGGAGCTAGAGGATCAAGGATGTCCTTTCTTATATTGAGCGCTTTTTGGTAATAGTATTTTGCTCTTAAAAAATCACCGTGTTTATTAATAAAGTTGACTCCAATTTTATGGTAAATATCTCCTAAAGTGGTATCAGACATGGGACAAGATGAAGGAAAGCTTGCTAATACTTTCTTTTCTACTTGCAGATAGTATCCTTCTTCAAACCAAGTATTCAATGATTCCATGCTACCAACAGCATCAACTGCGTCATGAATGATTTTGGAGCAATCACCCTGATCCTGCCCTTTGACGTGTGCCAAGGCCAGGATCATCAGTATAAGGGCTAGAATGATTCGTCTCATATACAATTAATTGCAAGATAGGTCTAGTGGAGGAGTTAGGGGGATAGTTTTAAAGCTGACATCTGTGCCCAAATGGGTACGATAACTGGTTGTATTAGCATTGCGTCGAATGCGTAATTTTATTTGCTTGTATGTGGGCTCTCTGGGGTCTTCAGATGGTCCCGACTCAAGGATATTGAGATAGTAGTAAGCAGCTAGTTTGGTAACAAAAGGAACTGCTATAGAGGTGCCTGAGAGGCGATCAAAGCCATTACTGATGGCTGTATTTGTGCTCTGAATTTTTGTTCCAGGAGCGATAAATTCTACTGTGCTGTCCCCAAAATTTGAGTAAGCTGCCAATGCACTCCTAGAGGAGTCTAGTGCTGCAACAGAAACTACATTATCAAAATCATTATAAGAAGAAAGACTTGCAGGCCAAAAGTGACATTGATCAATGTTAGTAGAATCATTTCCAGCAGCTGCGATAACCAACACATTTTTTTCTTTTGCATAACGAATGATCTTTGTCAAGGCCCCTAACTTTATCTGTAGACTATCTCCCTTTACAGTTTTATAAAAACCCCAGCTAAGATTGAGGATTTTTGCACCTCTATCAATAGCGTACTGGATACCACAGATAGCTGAGTATAAATCAGCCTGTCTTTTTTTTCCTTCTGTGATTTTGACAGAAAGAATTCTCAAATCTTCTAGCGATTGGTTACTGATCGAGGGGTCGTTTATCTGAGAGGATTCAAGGGGTAAGGCAATGATACCTGCTAAGTGTGTGCCGTGACCCAGTGGATCCAGTACATCTTGCTTATCGCAAGAGAATGAGTTGTATGTCTCGTATTCTGTTGCATTGGCAGGAGAAGTAAGAAAATAAGGTTCTAAACATGTTTCAGAGAAGTTTAGCCCAAGATCTACTAAGCCAACTACCAAAGATCCGTCGGGGGGAAGGCTAGAACCGTTGTTCACCCTTGAATCATCGATATTTTCTTCAGGTCCAAGATCAATGATCACATTACGGATGGCTCCACCACCTGTATGTCTTAATCTTCCCTTTGCACTCGTGATGGATTCTTGTGGATCTATTGATCTATCATTTTTGAATCTGATAAGGAAGTTTTGACATTCGCAATCTGGTCTTATGACAATAGCCCCATCACGCACAAGTGATGCCAGATACCTAATCCGATCCTGACAGAAAGTATCGATCATGACAGATGCATTGGATGTTGGGGTATCCAGTTGTGCTGCCAACAACACCAAGGAAGTGGAGTCAGTTGGAATAGATGCACATGCAGTAGTATCCGTAAAGTAGACTATATACTCTTCTAGGTCTGTTTTCTTAGCTTCTTTTGGGCAGTTATTTGTCGCATTTGGTGGAGTATCGTTGTCAATTGGAGTATTGACTGGATCCTCATTCACACATCCTTTGAGAATGAGCGTGAGACATACACAGATTATTGTAATCAGCAGTTGAATAGATATATTTTTCATATTGAGTAACATAGACAATTGGTAAGAGAACTGGGGTAAAGTCTTGTCGATTAGCTGATTATCCTTAGTCATTACATAGATTTCCTAATGGAGTTGATATAGGAGCTTTGACTAAATCGATATTCGTTTCTAACCACGTAGAGTAGCTAACTGTAGCATGAGATAATACTTGAGCTTTCAGCTGGAGAGACAGTGGTTCTGATGGTGAAATCTCTATGTTGTCCTGATTATAGAAGTAGTGAGCGGCTAGTCTGGCAACAAATGGAGCCGCCATAGATGTACCTGAGAGGATGTTAAATGGAGCTTCCTCCTCTTCTGTTACAGGGAACGTGCTCTGAATATTTCTTCCAGGAGCAGCAATCTGAACCGAATGGACTCCGAAGTTGGAAAAGTGGGCCAGTGCCGTTTGATCCTCATTTAAGGCTGCTACCGAAATAACATTTTCAAAACCTTGAATTTCTGAAAAGCCAGAGGGCCAGTGATGGCAGGCATCTGTATTTATAGAATCATTTCCTGCCGCTGCTATGATCAATACATCACGATCTTTTGCATACTGTATGGCATGGGCAAGCGGACCAAGTTCATCTTCTATCGTTTGGGGAAGGAGATCTGGCAGTTTCTTGTAGAATCCCCAACTTAGATTCATAATCTTTGCCCCCTTATCTACTGCATATTTTATTCCACAGACAGCAGAAAATAAATCAGATCGTGCCTCTCGGGCTTGGGTCATCTTAATCGATAGAATCTTCATACCAGCTAGAGAAACATCATCTATATTGGGATCCTGAATTTGACTTGACATGATCGGCAAAGAGAGAATACCTGCTATATGTGTACCATGACCTCTAAAATCATATACATCAATATCATTACACACATAGGTATTGTAAGAGTCAACTGACGGATCTGATCTTGGGGGGGCAGCTAGATTGTAGGGTATGATACATGGATGTTGGAAACTGATTCCCATATCTACAACTCCGACAATTAAAGAAGATCCAAAAGTTTGAAAAGTATCTGTTCTGATAGCAGGAATTGGTTGAATAGTATCAAGGGGACCTATATTTATTGCAAAGTTTTCACCTGCTCCCCCGCCTGTATGCCTGAGTCTACCTTTAGCGCTTGTGATAGATTCGCGAGGATCTATAGGCAGGTTTTCATCAAATCTTACCAAAAATTCATTACAGTCACAATTTGGACGCTGAATTGTAGCACCATCAACTACAAGAGTAGCCAAGAATCTTACCCTATCTTGGCAAAATGTATCTAACTGAGTGGCTCCTATATCGACCTTGTAGGCCAATTCTACGAGCTCAGTAGAATCAGTGGGAATGGAATCGCAGATGGTACTATCTTCAAAGTAAACTACGTACTCTAGATTTATAGACTTTGCTTGGAGGCATTCACACCTTTGTTCCTCTGTGGGGTTTGCACAAGCACATGGATTACATCCACATGATTTATCTCCTCCTCCACAAGGAACGGGACATATCAGTGCACACAAGCCTGATTCACCAGAATCACTACAAAAGTTCTCACAAATAATCTCACAACTCGACAACATCAAAACCAACCCCAGAGAGGCCAGCATCAATAATATTCGAAAAGCCTGATTTTTCATCGTATAGTATTTGGGTTCAACAATGAGGATGTTTACTTCATGTCTGGCGAATCCAAAAGGGCAAAAGATCGAATGTTCTTCATAAGTTATATGCGCTGTTTTTACGCCCTTTTTACCTGGATTCACCTTTCCTATCGAGAGAGACAGATTCGCTCTCCGAGAATTCACGTCCAACCTAATTTTTTTTTACTCCAAACAGTTTAGTAGGTCACGAGCTGCATCTTGATAAGGATTATTTTTTGTTGCCAACGCCTGCAACTTTACTTGTCCCTCTTGTGTATTCCCCTCTTCCAGATTGATCAACGCGCGATACCAGGTCGATTCTAGCTGATACTTGGATTCGAAGTAGCCCTCTATACGCTGGAAGTAGGGTAGAGCCAAATCATTCTGCCCCGTCATGAAATAGGAGACAGCCAAGCAAAGCGTTCCCTCACGTGCTTTCTGATCCTGCTGGCTGGTGTCAAGATGCTGCGTAAATAGCTTGATGGCCTCTGGATATTGTGCTTCATCGTACGCCCTAAACGCAGCATCTATCGGCTGAGGCCCCTTGGAGGAGTAGGTGATATACTGCTGCTCATAAATTCCCGCCTCGCGAGCGGCCAAGCGCACATCTTCTAGCTTGCAAGAGGAGGTTGAAGTATGATCTTGCGTCAAATAAAATACAAGCAAGGCCAGGATCGAAGCGGCTATCAAGATATATGGACTCCACTTGCGGAGTGGATTTTGAGTCGAGCCTGAATCGTGCTTGGCATCCACTTCTTGCTGCATGCGAGCAAATAAGTTGTGGTGGAACTCCATGACATCCTGCCTATGGTTAGGATTTCTAAGCCACGCATCGTGAAGTTGGTCCACCCTATCGGCATAGGCATCGTCAGAGTTGATGGTCTCATCTATGATCTCCTTGACTGTAGCATCAAGTTTTTCTTCAAAGTAATCCATGATCACTTCAAAGCTCCGTATATCAGGTGTATGGGGTTCGGGATTTGCCATGAGGAGGTGTAGGTTTAAAGGTGAGAAAAGCTTGGCTAGTCATTCCCAAAATATTTCCAAAACTGATCATCAAAATGTACCCTAAGGGTCTTGATGCCGCGTTCAATCTGTCCATTTAAGGTCGTGCGCGTGATGCCTAATTTTTCGGCGGCTTCCTTCCTCGACAAAGCCTGAAGATATACCATATCAATGGCCTGCCACTTCTCTTCTCCTACGACATTTTTTGCTTCGTGCAAGAATGTGCGCATGTTCAGCATTTCCTCTGCTGTCCTTGTATCCGTAGGCGGATTATGGGTCGGGTTGCTTGTGTCGAGGATCGCTATTTTATCTCTTTTTACCTTTTTTGACTGTAGAAAATTTAAGGCTTCGTTTCTGACAGCTAGAAAAATATATCCTCGTACATTTTTTTCGATTTGAGAAGTCTTTAACCGCTCACACATCTTTTTAAAGAAATCCTGAGCAAAATCCTCTCTATCCTCCCTATCGTCAATGAGTTTAACGATTTGAGAAGAAAGCTTAAGTTCAAGCCCTTCAATACATCTTAGAAGGTTGAATACCAGTTTTTTATTTAATTCTTTCTTGTAACGATCTATTAGCGAGAATAAGTCGTTGCAGATACTGGCATCGGAAGGGAAGGGCCAAGGGTCAAAGTTTGCCATAATGAAATGCGCAGTGAGATAATTATTCAAAATAATGATTTATTGCTTAGATATCAATTGTCATCCCATTTAAAGGACAAATTTCTCTCTCGAATATTCACGCTCAAAAAAAAATTAGGTTGGGCGTGAATTTTCCATGTTGGAATCTGTCTATACCTATACAGCACGGAAATTCACAATCATCAGAATACTCATAGCACAGTAGTTTGATAAATCTAAAGAAGATGATAAATCTTAAGATGTGTGAGGGTAGAATTATAAAAAATCATAAATCAAAATGTCAACAAACGATTTGCAAATTCACGAATTACAGGATCATGAGGCAGAGCCCAATCATTCGGAGATCCCTACAGAAGCAACAAACGAGTGGCATGAGGAAGTATCCAGTAAAGTGATGGATGACCACGCCACAGATGATGCACCATTTGAAGGGATGGAGAGCCAAATCCTTAGCGATCAACCTGAGTTTCCCTTTGAGGTAGTCGATGGATATGAGGTGGAATCATTGAAGAAATATGCTTCAGAAAAAATTCGACAAGAAACTGTATTTGAAGAGCCTGAGAAGGAAGTACTCACAGATGCATGGTATGGAAGCTACGATGATGATTATACAACAAGAGCACTCGCAGAAGTTGTGATCGGCCGAGACGATCGTACCCGTATCAACAATACACACACCTATCCTTGGCGGGCGATTTGTTCCCTCCGAATCAAGACTCATACAGGTAAATCTTTCATCGGTACAGGATGGTTAGTAGGGCCAGGAACTGTGATCACGGCGGGGCACTGTGTCTACATACACAATGAAGGAGGCTGGGCTAAATCGATTGAAGTAATTCCTGGCCGAAATGGAAGCCATAGACCGTATGGATCGTGCCATGCTGTGAGCTTTAAGAGCGTCAAAGGGTGGACACGCAGCAAAAAGCGTAACTTTGACTATGGAGCGATCATCTTACCACCTAATCGCAAGTTGGGTAACCAGGTCGGATACTTTGGATTTGCCAATCAATCCAAAAAGACTTTGAAGAAGATGTGGGTTAACCTCTCTGGTTATCCTGGCGACAAGGGAGGCGCTACACAATGGTTCCATGCGAGAAGAATCAAAGATGTTACAGATCGTACGCTAGTATATGATATTGATACTGCGGGAGGGCAGAGTGGATCGCCCGTTTGGTATAAGTCGCGAGGCAAGCGTTATGTCACAGGTATCCATACCAATGGACACTCCAGTGGGAACTCTGCTACCCGTATCAACAAAGCTGTATACAATAACATCAAACGCTGGAAACGTGAAGGGATGTGAGTGATACCCCAATAACATGAGTGGATGGTTTAGGTGATCTGCTGCGCAGTCAGCAGATCCCTTACGAACACGTAGCCTAAAAATGTACCTGTATATCCATCAGGAAAGATTTTTTCGTTCTTTTCAATAATAGGAAAAAGCACTGAAGAAGCGGCACCCTTGTCATGTAAATGGCAAGGGTTGTCGCCGTTTGTATCAAAAGAAAGCCACGATATGGAGAGTGTCGGTATTAGTCAAAGTTCCCCTTCCTGCATTTTGTACGATTCTTGCAGCATATATATCCGAGTGTGCCGATTCAAATGATGGATTCATCAAATTCCCCGTTTTTTATCATCTCCATATACCCAGCCGTTTGTATGTTTCGGTACAATCATTCGTTCTCACTTTTCATTGACACATATTGATTACTGGATTTTTGATAGGACATATACACATGAACCACTTGAGATTATTGTTGAGAAATGCGCTGATAGTGAGCTTGATGCTAGTGGGGAATATTAGCCTCATGCAAGCCCAAAACCTTAAGCGACAGGTGCGATTGGGCGTACAACCCACAGATTTGACGGAGAATCAAGCTTCTTCACTTGGCCTGCCCAATGCAGAGGGAATCTACATCCAATCTATTTTACCCGAATCCTCCGCAGAGGAAATCGGCCTACAGGCGGAAGATGTGATCTTAATGATCAATGACTTTGATGTGGCGAGTCTAGAGGACCTCAAGACGTCATTGCAGCCGCTAAGAGAAGGAGACAACATCAAAATGGGGATTTGGCGCAGTGGTTCCAAAAAATTGCTCAAGGGCACACTCAAAGGAAAGCCTAAGGAAAGCTCGCCTCATGGAGAGATCATTTACGATGAGGTCGCATTTGAAGATGGCTACCTTCGTGCGCTCGTCAATAAGCCCAAAAGCGAGAAAGAAAAGCTTCCAGCGATTTTATTGATCCCAGGCTATCCTTGTGCATCTGTAGATGGCCTACCTGAGTGGCATCCCTACAAGCAGTTGGTAGAAGCCTTTGCGGAGCGTGGCTATGTGGTCATGCGCATTGAGAAGACAGGCTTAGGAGATTGTATGGATACGCCTTTTTGTGATGAGATAGAAATCGACGTCGAGGCCGCAGGATTTGCTGCAGGCTATGCCCATCTCAAGACGTATGATTTTGTCGATACAAGCAACATCTTCATCATGGGACACTCCTTGGGAGGACTGGAAGCACCCATACTGGCCGCCAATCCTGAGATAAATCCCAAAGGCGTCATGGTCTATGGTACGGTCTTATCTTCTTGGGGAGAATATTTGTCCAAGATGTTTCGCTTTCAGATGGTACGCTTGGGTCAGGACTATGTGGAGATGGAGGCCAACCAAAGACATTTCATGCCGATCCTATACGAGATGTATCACAATGGGACCCCTCCTGGAGATGTGGCAGCCACAAAATCTGTGTACGATACCCTGCTTCGCAGAGAGTTTCAGTGGGACGGGGGCAATATGATTTTTGGGAGAGACTATACATTCTGGAAGTCAGTACACGACTTGGATCTGGCCAAGTTATGGTCCCAAACAGATTCCTATGTACTGGCGATGTATGGCGAGGCCGACATCGAAGCCATCAGTCCTGCTGAGCATGAGGAAATCGTCCGCCTCGTCAATGCCTACCATCCTGATCGCGCGACCTACCAGTTCGTGCCCAAAACCAGCCATAGCTTTATCGAGGTAGGGAGCATGCAAGAGGGAATTGAAATCCAGCAAAATCCGCCTTTGATGTTCCAATACTACCAAACCAAATTCAACGTCCAAATGGTCGAAGAAATGGTCAAGTGGATGAATGATAAGTTGGAGAAGGAGTTATAAGAAGCACGTGATCGAAAGCGCGCCTATAGCAAAAACTGATAAGGAAATGGAGATTTCAGTAGGGAGATACTCCATTTCCATTTTTTGTCAATACACCAACAACCTTGGCTCTGTCATTTCCTCCATGGCATATCTAAGCCCCTCCCGTCCAAAACCAGAAGACTTTACGCCTCCGTAGGGCATCGAGTCCACACGAAATCCGGGAATGTTATTGATCATCAAGCCCCCTACTTCCAATTCATTGTGGGCTTGCTTCATGTGGTCCACTGAGTTGGTAAATACTCCTGCTTGTAGTCCATATTGGGAGTCATTGACAGCGGCGATGGCTGCGTCGAAGTCAGCGACAGCCTCTACAATCGCCACAGGCCCAAATACTTCTTCCGAGACGACCTTCATCTCATTTCGCGTAGCTGTCAGTAGGGTAGGGGCGTAGACAAACCGATCGGCTTCGATGGCCTTGCCTCCTGTCAGGACTTTGGCACCTTCCTTCTGTGCAGCTTCTACCCAAGATGCGATCCGCTCAAAGTGCGCTTTGTCGATCACAGGTCCGTTGAGGATCGCTTCATCAGCAGGATTGCCCGACTGGATTTTCTCGATCTCTGCGACGAGCAAGGGAATAAATCTATCGAAAATCGCCCGCTCCACGTAGATCCGTTGGGTGGAGATACATATTTGTCCTGCATAAAGGAAGGCACCCACAGCAATCTTATGCGCAGCCTCTTCGAGCTTGGCTGTGTGATCTACGACCACAGCTGCATTTCCCCCTAGTTCGAGTGTCACTTTCTTTTTCCCACAGATCTCCTTTAGATGCCACCCTACTTTGGGTGAACCCGTAAAGGACAGCATATGCATGCGATCATCGCGGACGAGTTTTTCTGCCACAGGAATGTCACACATCAAGACATTGACGGCTCCTGCGGGATAGCCGACTTGCTCAATTAAGCCTGCAAATGCCAAAGCGGTCAAAGGTGCGTAAGGAGAGGGCTTGAGCACAATGGAACAACCCACTGCGAGGGCAGGAGCAATTTTGTGTAGGGCGAGATTGAGGGGGAAGTTGAAAGGTGAAATAGCCGCAATAGGTCCGATGGGGAAGCGTCGTGTCAAGGCCGTCCTTCCCTCTCCTGCAGCAAAATCAATGGGAATGGCTTCGCCAGAGAATCGCAAAGCCTCTGCTGCGGCAAACTCCAGGGTCGTCTGACAACGCGCAATCTCGCCTCGGGCATACTGGATCGGTTTACCAGCCTCTGCTGAGATGAGCTGTGCAAAAAACTCGCCTTCTTGATGCAAAAGCTCTTTGAGCTGATACAACTTTTCGGAGCGCTTTCCCGCCGACCATGCCTTCATCTCTTGAAACCCCTTTTGGGAGCTGGCAATGGCTGTTTCCATTTGGCTTATACTTGCCTTTGGCACCTCTGAGAGCAGAGATTGGTCGTATTTATTGCGGACGGAGAGTAATTCGGTTCCACTTTTCACCCACTGACCATTGATATAATTGGCGTCGGGGAGTTTGGCTGATGTCATACTTTGGCGGTTTCGAGGTAAGCCAAGTCACAGTAGTCGGGTCTATCTGCTACAGACTCATGGCGAAATGACTTGATGATTTCGGATCGATAGATAAGAAAAGCACCTGGCATTTGCCAACCATCGCTCGTTTCTTTTCCCACCCATAGACCTTTGAAAAGACCTGCGTCTATGCCTCGCAGCCATGATTTCCATCCAAAGGCTTGTTCAAAGGTCGCTCTTTGGAGAGAAAAAGCCTCGTACAGCTCTTTTTCTGGGTCTGAGATCCTGGCAACGCCTGACAGTCCGTACTTCTCGAAGAAGGGTTCTGCTTGTAATTCGCTTTCCATATGCACGACTACGATCTGGCTACCACTTGCTTCTATTTTCTCTCTGTCTTGTGCCAGATCCTTCATGGTCTCCCGACAAAAGGTACAGCCAAAGTGTCGAAGAAATACTAGGAGTGTAGGCTGCTGCTGGATGGCCTCATCCATACGACGACCAAACTGATCCTGAAACTGAGGGAGAATGTCTTTAGGGACGGGACTTTTACGTGTGTCAATATGATAGGCAATGGCTTCGTAACGCTCGAAGGTACGCCAGAGAGATTTTCCCAAAGGATAAATCCACATGACATCGTTGAAGGCAACGAAATATAAGATCTCTATAGGCAAGTCACCTAAAAGAATATGAATGACAAATACAATGGCTGAAAGGATCTTGGCCACCCACATCATAAAGGAAGTCATCCAAAACTTATCCAGATTCATACACTGGATGGATATACCCAAACCCAGACTGAAGGTCAGAATCCCATACAGTCGCACCAAGACAATATATCCTGGGATCGGTAAGTCTGCCAACTCAATGATATTCGTAGGGGCAATGAGGAAATCCAGGCCAATAAGCACATGATAAATAGCCGAGAGCAGCAAGATTCGGCGCTCCCAGTTGGCAGGTTTGGAAGTTGGAGTATGGATCATTTCTTATTTTCAGCTGTTTATTCAATTAGGAACAACCAAATACGATCCTTGTTTAGAAACTACTCCAATTATGGTATTGAATATTTTGGGTGAATAATAATGATCATGAACCTAGAGACGTCGATTGATCGCGTCTTTATATATAACCCACGCCTCTACATAGAAAATGAATCCTCCTAATCAAAAATGAATAAGACCATGTTTGGAACAATGAAGTTCAGATTCTGAAATCACAAACTTTTTGTAGACTCGGAGTTTCAAACATGGTCTCAATCTATCAAGGCTGAAAGCTGACCTCCAGCTCGAAATCACCTACCCCTGTGTATGACTTGACCATGACGGTATAGGTACCTGCAGGGGCATCTGTCAAAAGAATGGTTTCGGAAGAACTAAGATCCGAAGCCCTCACATCGAAGACACTCATCGTAGGCGTACCTTCTCGCTTGACATACAAATCAAAATCTGCATCATCAGGACCTGTCAGTTTTAGTCGCAGGTAATCCTGAACTTCGAAGTCATACAATCTGAATCCTTCTGATACATCGATATTGCCTTTGATAAGCTGAGGGAGTGGCTGTGAAGGATCTTCTTCCTTGGTAATATCTACTTCCTGCTCTCGCAAAGCGACCGCTCTCCTTACGGCTCTCCCTGCATTTACCTTCCCAAATCCAAACCATTCGGAATGTCCCTCCGCATCATAAGAGCCCTTATTGTGACCCAGGATAGGATCTGGGTTTTCATCTGTGATTTTATCGGTAGTCTCCTCCAGGATGCGCTTGACTTCCCTGGCCGTAAGCTCAGGATTACTGGCAATGACCAAGGCAGCCACGCCAGCAGCAAGTGGAGTCGCGCTAGAGGTCCCTCCAAAACGCACCGTGTAGAGACTATTTCTGCGGAATCCCAAGCCTCTTGTTTCGTTATCCGTGGTCGTGATGCCTCGTCCTTCCACCCAAAGCTGGTTATTCAGGGGATGGAAGTTGTTGCTGGGAGCGCAGACGGAAAGCTCTTTTCCCCAATTGCTGTAGATCGAGCGTTCATTGAGGCTGTTGGATGAGCCGACGGCCATGACGTCAGGATGGATCGCAAAGCCATTGAGAATGGGTTCTGTGGTTTCTACAATCCCTCTATTTCCTCTGTATCGGAAAGAAGTATTGCCCATATCCATGAGGGGGGCGTTGTAGTTTCCTGCGGCAAATAAAATCAGACTACCTTTTCCTCTTGGTCCTCCACTCGTAGTGATCGCTTCAAATTTTTCGGCCAAGGAGAGTGGAAGGGGAGAATAAACAGGAGGTGGTCCCCAGCTACAGGAGATGACGTCTGAGAAAGTAGTGGCAAAGTCAAAGATCTCCCACAACTCACGATCGCTGGCAGTAAGCGGAAAGCGGATGGGCTGAAGGGCACAGGCTGGAGCTGCCCCAACGACACCTTGTCCGTTTTCTTCGGCGACAGCCACACCCGCACAGGGGGTCCCATGGTAGTCCTGGGCAAATGACTCAGGAAAGGGACTACTATCTCCATCTACATAATCCTTAGGTGCGACGATTTTACCTTCGCCTTGAAAATCGGGATGACTGATGTCTACTCCATCGTCGATGATCGCGATGGCGATGTCACGACTCCCTTTGGTGATGGCCCAAGCCTCTAAAATATCTACATCTGCCCCTGTGCGCAGCTGTATACCTCCTCGATTATCCAGGTGCCACTGCTCTGAAAACAGTGTGTCAGATGGTGGATCTGCCGCTTCTTGCCCCTGAAAGCGGTTGATGAGATTGGGCTCGGCATAGGTAACCTCAGGAAGCTCGGCCAGCTCATTGCTGCATTTGATAGGATTCTTGGCGGTATCGCTCGTTACTTGTAGTAAATAGAGATGCTCCTCTCCCAACTGCCGTAGGTAAAGTAAGCAATGATCTCGGATGATTTGCTCGATTCTCCTGATGGGCGTACCCGAGGCAAATTTGACGATCATTTCTTCTGTGAGGTAGTAGCGGGTATTAGCGTCACTGGCAGGATTGTAAGCATGGTGGCAGACTCCTTTGACTTGGTCTGAGCGAATCTGATCCATGGCAGAATCTAAGCTTTCGGCTTCGATCTGGACTTTATAGGTGCTGTGATGGACGCGCTTCATTTGCCTGAAGCCTGGCAGACTTGTGACCTGCTCCTTTTGATCCTCTTCTTTCAAAACAACAGTAAAAAAGGTGGATTCCTTCTCAAGCTTAATTTTCTTTCCTCCTCTCCATAAATAATCCTTGGACATGGTGCGAGATATTTGGTTGTTAGTGGTCGAATCTAGATGAATATATTTCTTACAGACAACGGATGATGAGGAGTTATTCCATCTATCATTCCATAATCGGTGGTGAAAGGCATGTATCTACCACAGATCTTATACACGGTTTTCATCCCCTTCATTACTTTGAGACTTTGAGATGATTCTAGATGAGGCTTAGTTATATTAAGAAATCCCCAATTGAATAAAGTCATTTTTCAACTGGGGATTCTGTCAGGTAGATGTCACTGGAAAGGATTTAGTCCAGTCTTTCGATGGCTTCTTCCAGTTGATGGCGAAGATCTACAGGCACTTCTCCC
>JBCBFT010000005.1:0-110653 GCA_038527485.1 Bacteroidota bacterium | reverse complement strand
TGAAGCTAGAGGATGTTAAGCGAATCTCGACGAAGTCGCGGCCACTTTCTCGTGTGCTGGCCTTTGTGGGAGCAGCTCCAGGCACATGTTTGACAGGTTTTGGAGTGGCGCTGATCTACACAGGAGCGACGAGCGGTACGGGATTCGGGGTACTCTTTATTTTTGCAGGGTTAACCTATTCACTCTTTGGTCCTGTGCTCGCCCTCCTTGGATATAAAATATTGAGTCGCAAGGTCTTTCATTCCTACAAGTGGAGATTCAAAATTAAGAAAGCAACTTCATAAAGTCACCACTAGAACATGGACGAACCCTCGACCTACAATCCTAGCGTTAGAACGATCTCTAACATTTTTCTATAATCGAAAAGAGGTTAACTTCGGAGATGGCAAAGCTGGACTTTTTTGGTAAACATAAACGCAGAATCTGGGAGCAACTCGCGGAGCAGTTGGATGGAGATTTTTTTCGAGGGGGAATGACAAAATCAGTACGTGTAGAAGCTTTTCACGGAAATTGGCTCATCGTTTTTGATCAATATATGGTGGATAAAGTGACGTATACACGCGTGCGAGCACCTTATGTCAATCGCGATGACTTTGTCTTCAAAATCCAGCGAGAGCACTTGGGACATCGGATTCAGAAAGCCTTTGGGATGCAAGATGTCATCGTGGGCGAACCCGAATTTGATCGTGAATTTGTCATTCAGGGCAGCGACGAGCGAAAACTACAGATGATGTTTGCCAATCCGCATATCAGAGATTTAGTCAGTTACCAACCACAAATACTTCTAGAACTCAGGCGAGAAGCTCCTCTTTTTACCAGACCCCAATTTCCTCCAAATGTAAACGAGCTTCAATTCCGTGTAGCACAAATCATTCGCAACCTGGATAGACTCCATGACCTATATGAATTATTTGCACATACACTCGATCATCTGTGTGCCATCGGGACAGCCTATGAGGACGATCCCAACTTTAGGTATGATAAATGAGGAGCTCTAGCATCTTATCGGACTCTTTCTAACATCGCTACCGCTAAGCCCGATGCGCCAATGGCTACCGAAATCCCTACATATAAAAAATATGCAGCGATCCCAGCAACTGAGATTCGCGGGATCTTTTGATGCATCCGCTTGTCATACACCACCATTGAGATCAACAAGCACAAGGGAACAAATGTCGCATACATCCCTCCACTCGCTCCAGGCTCCGAGCCTATCATCAAAAACTCCATCTTACCAATCCTAACCAAGGCCTGCTGACAGAGTAAAATCGAGGCAATGAGCATCGCGCGCTTATGGATGAAAGCATGCTGACGGTTGCGATAGCCCGTATACACGAATCCCAGGAAGAGCAAAAGCTGCAAAACGTCCCCTGTAATGATCAAGGCACGAAAAGTCCTCCCATCATCCGCAGCTCCTGCTTCTAGCGGAGCAAAATCTGCATGGTACAATTCAGTAGCATAGCCCAACACCCAAAAGCCCGAGGCCACCAATAAGGGAGCAATCAAACTGAAATACACGCCTAGTCGCGCATGTCTGAGCGTTTTTCCTTGCTGTATCCAATAAGACTGAAGCACAATCGCTACAATCCAGGCAGTCGCACTGACTCCGTGAATGATCAAGTGAGCAGGAAGGGGAGCCAGATCATTGAGCGGACGAAGGAAGAAAGAAGGACCAAAACCTACGACGACGATCAGTAGGAGAATGACATTGACTACGAAAAAATAGGGTTCCCTTTTCTTCATATGCTTTATTTCTTCGAAATCACCACCTTTTTACCTATCAAGTCGTCTCTTTTCAAGCAATCGACCAAATACGCACCCACACTTTGCCGACTGATGAGTAAGCCAGGCTTGGGATGGTTGTCGAATGTCTCGCGGATCTCCTCGGGCTGCTTCGCATGGATCAATCCCACAGGCCGAACGATGGTCCAGTCGAGAGAGGAAGCTGATAAGATCTCCTCCTGCCGCGTATGATCTTGGTAGGCTATCCCGATGTTGCTCTTGTCAATCGTCCAGCGAAACCACCAAGGAATATCTGCCCGAGAATCCCCCACGCCCCAAGCAGAGCAGGTGACGATTCTTTTTAGCCCTTGTTTTTCCCCCAATTCCATCAAAAGCCGCATCACATCTGAAAGATACGTTTGGGGCGTGCGCAAGGGAGCCCAGGGGAAGTCTGATGTCCGTGAAATGTTCAGTACGCTGATCACTGCCTCACAATCTGCTAGGGCATGAGTTAGAGATTCTGGTTTACTCGGATCCCCTTCTATCAGCGTGAGCCTTTCCTGCGGATCTATCCTTTGAATATTTCGTGCCAATACATGTACTTCATGTCCGTTTTTAAGCGCTTGAGTTAAAGCCCATCTTCCCGTTCGACCCGTTGCACCTAGAATAAGTATTCGCATATATCTGAATTGAGGTAATGCGCATCAAGATACAACATAAGCATGAACAGGTGCTGCCGATGAAGTGGAAAATATGATGCATACGACAGAAGAACATGTATAATGAGAAAGTACCATTTAAAGAATGAATGGTAATCCATGCGCCATCCGTGAGATCGTGCGAGCAAGCCTCCCTTTGTAAATGAAAAAAGACGAACCCTAGCCTACAATTGGTGCAATCAGATGATATTCCTTATTTTTCCTCCTATGAAATGGACCTTCTACCTTCTCTTACTAGGAGCAATGATATGCGCTTCCTGCAATCCTACTTCTCCCTCACAGGAAGCTACCTCCTTTTATCCTACCTCCAAACCCCAAACGCGTTGGTGGTGGTTCGCTACAGAGATCAAAAAGCCTGACATCAAATACCAACTGGACTGGGCAAAGGAGATGAACTTCGGTGGAGTGGAGATCGCATGGGTGTATCCCCTGTATCGCTATCAAAGGATGTATGCCCGCTCCTATGGACGCCACTATCCCAAGGACACCACCGCACAACAATGGCTAAGCCCTGAATGGATCGACGTAGTGAATTACACCAAGCGCTATGCAGACTCGATCGGGATGTCCTGCGATTTCACCTTTGGGAGTGCATGGCCCGTGGCAGGAGAAAATATCGGCAAGGATCTCACAACGAAAATTTATGGGGATACTTCCTTTCGGCAGACGTTGACCTTCTCATGGAACTATCCCGATACGCTCTTGGTGATCAATCATCTAGACAGTAATGCCTTTTATACCTTTGCCGAACCCATCGGAGAAGGACTAAAGGATGCCTTGAAAGGCTCCAAGTCTGCGTTTTTTACCGACTCATGGGAAATCAAGCTCAACAGCACCAATAAAATTTGGACAGATGGCTTTGAGGATCGTTTTCAGGAGACTTTCGGCTACGACATCATTCCCTACATGGAGCAGGGACTGGATTCTTTTCCCGATGTGCGCTACGACTACATGCTACTGCTGGATCAGTATGTGACGGAGGGTTTTTATCAACCTTATGTAAAAAAATGTCAAGAGCTAGGTGCCTACTCCCGTGTGCAATGTCTCGCCTCACCTACAGATGTGATGACCACCTACTCCCTTGTGGACATTCCCGAAACAGAGTCTATGCTCAACAATCCCAATTACTCCCGTATCGTGAGCTCGTCTGCTGCGCTGGCCGCTAAGCCCATGGTGTCAAGCGAAACGTTTACTTGCATGTATGGCTTTCCTGCAACCTATCTCCACAAGGAGCAAACTGCGGATCTCAAGATGGTGGCAGACGCGATGTTTGCCCAAGGCGTGAACCAGCATTTTTACCATGGGATGCCCTACAATCCCAAAGGATCGGATACAGTTACTTTTTTCGCTACGACATACTTCGGTCCTGGCGGAAGCTTGGAGCCTGAGTTGCCACAGTTTAATGCTTACATGGAACGCGTCTCTGGCCTGATGCAACAGGGAAAGACCTACTCTGATGTCGCTGTCTATATACCCTATGAAGACGGTGTCATGAAAGGTGCTTATCCTCCTGAGCGACAACGTGTATGGGTGTGGGGAGAATATGAAATGCGCTATATTTTCCCACCCGAAGAGATCGAAGGCTATCATCCGCTTTGGATCAATCGCCATTTCTTAAATGAAGCGACATTCGAAAACGGAAAACTTACCGTAGGAGATGCCGCTTTTTCGACCTTATATATCGACGTACAGTATATGGATGTTCGAGCGTTGGTGCGAATCCTGGAATTGGGGCAGCAGGGACTGCCTATTTGCCTAAAAAACACGCCTCAACAACCAGGTAAAGACAAATCAGATGACTTCGCAAAGATGTTGGAAGACCTGCGTGCCTTACCCAATGTATCCAACGATTTTCAGCAGGTTATACATCATCCTCCACTGATAGAAGGAGAAAATATACCTGAGTATTGGTGTCGCGTAGCAGCAGATGGAACCCATTATTTGTTCCTTGCTCAGATGCCTGCGAAAGGACTGGCCTACCCCGTGTATTCTGGACAGTCCTTCATGGATTCTTCAGATCAGAAGACGCTGTCCCTGCATATCAATGGTCACACCATCAAAGAAACATTTGAATTTGCCCCTTATCAATCACTGATGCTCAAGATTTCACCTGAAGGAAAATGGGCGTTTGTAGACATTGAATTTGTGCCCAAAGATCCTGTCATTAGACCTAGGGAACCTCAGCGCATGAATTTTTAGGGATGTCCCACTATTTTTACTCCATACCCTTTTCAACAAATCCACAATCGGAACCGTTCTCATCTTATGCGACTGCTATTCTCTATTTGTTTTCTCTCTTTCATTCTCTCCTCCTCAGCAACGGATTACAACGTGTTAGACTATGGAGCCAAACCCGACGGAACGACCCTCTGCACCGAGCAGATTCAGGCTGCCATCAATGCTGCTTACAGAAGGGGAGGAGGCCGTGTCGTTATTCCTAAAGGGCGTTTTCTATCAGGTTCTATTTATCTGAAGTCCAAGATTGAGCTGCATTTGGAAAAAGGCGCTGTTTTGCAAGGGAGTGTAGACGCAGATCACTACGAACGATTAGGCCTCTGGAAAGCCCTATTGCTCAGTGATGGTCAACACGACATTGCGCTATCAGGACCTGGAGAACTCGATGGAAACGGCAGAGCTGTGGCCCTACGGCTAGACAGTTTGTTTTATGCGGGTGCATTGGATAGTGCGCATTATAACTTCGCAGATAGGAGGCCTAAGTTCTACACCCGTCCTACCTTGATCCAGTTTCTGAACTGCCAGCACGTAGATGTAAGGAATCTCACCCTTAGGAGGGCTGCTTGCTGGGTACAAAGTTATCAGCAGTGCGAAGATCTAACGATTGACAATATCAGAGTCGAAAGTGATACCTACTGGAACAATGATGGCATCGATATCGTGGACTGTCAAGAGGTACGTTTGACCAATTCCTATTTCAACTGCTCTGATGACGGTATTTGCATCAAATCACATTTTGCAAACCTCATTGGAGAGAATATTTTCATCAACAACTGTACCGTCAGATCTAGTGCGAGTGCCATCAAGTTTGGGACCAACTCCTTGGGAGGCTTCCGCAATGTGACCATTAAAAATATCAAAGTCTTCGACACCTTTCGCTCGGCGATCGCCATCGAGTCTGTCGACGGAGGAATCCTAGAGAATATCACCATCGACAGTGTCGAAGCCACAAATACTGGCAATGCCATCTTCATCAAGCTGGGGCATCGCGTCAAGGGAGATGTCGCCACACTCAAAAACGTCACGATTCAAAACGTCAAGGTTGAAGTACCTTTCGGACGGCCTGACCACGCCTACGAGCTACGGGGACCTGATTTACCCTTTTTCCACAATGTCTTTCCCTCTTCTATCACAGGTTTTCCAGAGCATTATGTAGAAAATGTTGTGCTCAAAAATATCGAGATCACCTTCCCTGGAAAAGGAAACAAAGGACTGGCCTACCGCCCCCTATCTGATTTAGATCAGATTCCTGAAAAAGAAAGTGTATATCCTGAGTTTTCGATGTTTGGGGAATTGCCCGCATGGGGCTTTTATGTGCGCCATGTTAAGGGATTGGTCTTTCAAAATATTATCCTGCATCTGAAAGCGGCTGATCATCGACCTGCTTTTGTGTTTGATGATGTGCATGGATTAGATATGGAAGAAGTAAAAGTCGTGGGGGAAAGCAAGGAGAAGAAAGTAATTTTGCGCAATACCAGCGAGACGAAAATTGAAGACAGCGCATGGATTCAAGAAATCAAATAAGCCCTCTTACGTACTTATTCGCCTTCTGTGGGAGCATTTTGCTGCTCTGGGGATGTCAATCTCAACCGGAAGTCTCAACTGCCACAGAACTGAACACGCTAGGGCGGGGAGGATTGTTGACAACACACTTTCAGACCTTGGAAGAACTGCGAGAAGTCGTGCAAATCGAATATGCAGCTGATGGCAAATCCTGGGTCCGCCTCACCCATCAGAGCAAAGGGCATCAGGTTGTCAACCAACTAGATGCGGGACTCAGTGAAAAAGACATTCTCAAAACGCGAGACCAGGGATTTTTTGCCAAGGCTATCCTTGGTTTGCGGACACCCTACTTTGTCATGCACCGACAAGACTTGATGCGCGCCTACATCCTTTCACGCAAAAGAGATCAATACTACGGGGGAGGAGATGTGGCTTTCTATCACTTGGCAGAGGCTATGATGAACCACATCCATAAAGAAGATCTAGCAAAAATTCCCCCTGAAGACATATCCGAAAAAGGCTACATCAATACCTTCAACCACATGACGGCCCAATGCTTTATTACGTCTATCTATTCGGAGGAATTGGCAGATTTCATCGCAGATATACATGAGCGCAATATACCTGAATTGATCACAGGGAAGTTTACCGAAAAGCAATTGAGCGATCCCAAGAATGGCGCCGTAGACAACTACATCGACATGGTCAACAATGAGTGGGGACAGGAACTAGGGAAATTATTGAAGCAAAAATATCAGCTCAGTGACACGACGCATTGGACCCCTCAGTTATTAGCCAATCTCCTCAACGACCAGCAACAATACTACAGTTGGATCTTCGAGATTGGTTTCGAGCCGTTTCGTGCCAGTGATGTCATGGTCATCCGCTACGCCGCTAAGATCAATAAAGTGATGAGTGGGGTTGATGGATTGCGATAAGTGTAGCCCCAAATGTCTATCTGAAGGAATGTCGCCCAGCAGGAGTGTAAGAAAGACAAAAAGCAGATGCACCTGAGGCACATCTGCTTTCGTATCATCTGAGATAATGTGAGATTAGTCGGGGCTACCTACACGAATCATGGCACAGCGGAACCCAATGGTCGCGCTAGCTGAGTCAGCAGGATAGTAACGACGTACACCAGGAGAGAGATAGTAGGCAATGTCATACCATGAACCTCCGCGGTATACTTTTACATTATCAAAAGGATCTGCATTTACATCTGACTGATCATCAGGATTGTAAAGGAGAGAGTTTTTCGCTTGGTACGTGACGTCATCCAACCAGTCGTCAGGACGTACTTCTGTTTGCCCTTTGCGACGGTAGGGATTGAAGTCGTCTACGTCTTCAAACGCCAGACGGCGGTATGTATCCTGTGTCCACTCGGCTACGTTTCCAGACATGTTGTAGAGACCGAAATCGTTTGGCCAAAACTCACGAACAGGCGCTGTGATCATGTATCCGTCTGTCATGTGGTAGCCATCGCCACCTCTCCATCCAGCGTAGTCTCCACGTCCACGCTTGAAGTTGGCACGGAAGCGTCCTTTGGCATTACGGAGAGATTTTCCTTCCCACGCGTATACTTCACTTTCCTGAAGGCCACGTGCCGCATATTCCCACTCTGCTTCTGTAGGGAGACGGTAAGAAGGATAAGCCGTTCCATCTTCATCATCCTCAAGCAGGATCTCATTTACTTTGTCTGTACGCCACTTGCAGTATTCGTTTGCCTGGTACCAGTTGATACCTACGACAGGATATACGTTGAATGCAGGGTGACGATAATATGTCTCTGCGATGGGGTCGTTGAATGCGAGGTCACGACGCCATACGTTTGTATCGGGATATAGCTCCTCAAAACGCGTTTCGCCTCCGTCGCCATTCAGTACATCGTAGAGAAATTCTTTCCAGTCTACGTTTGCTACTTCTGTTTCATCTAGATAGAAAGACTGTACGGTCACCTGACGTGTGCGGTTATCCATATTTTGCTCAATGTCTTTCTCTCCACCACCCATCATAAAGGAACCACCAGGGATCAGAACCAATCCAGGGGCGATGGCATTCTCGTCAAAATCGACAGGCTCGTATGTGTCTTCTGAGTACTTGACACCTGTCTTGCTACTGTAGTTTCCTACACTGTTGATGCGGTCTTTGCGACTTGTACAGCTAGCCATTAGAGCCAATACTGCTAGTGAGGTAAGACCTAAGATGATACTTCTCATGTTCATAAGCCGATTTAGTGGGGCCTAAGGGGCCTTCGTTAAATGAAGGTAGATGTAAAAAATATAGCGTTTCAATATATGAGTAAAAATACAGGATTTTCAACGTATCGCAATCCTGGCTAGAAGCGTGGACAAGGCATTTTGCGGTGCTTGCGCGTTTTGGGGCGTTTGTATTGCTCAAACTCCATCTGAAGCGATGCCTCGACAGAACCACCAGAGTTTCCTTGTCCCAAGGAAGAAGTCGTATAGTCATAGGAGACACCGAATCGGTAATTCTCATATTGGATACCGATCAAGCCGATGATCGCATCCTGGTGACGATACCACAAGCCGAATACCATCGGCTCTGCATTTACATACAGACCTGCATCCACCTGGAAAAATTCTCCTTGGAACTTTGCCAAGAAAGCAGGAGTTACAGATACTTCTCTTCTGCTGCCCATCGAGCGAACAGGAATATTCAATCCACCTGTTAGGGTGTATTTGATTGGAAGTCTTGTTTCGAGTCCACCAGGAGCACCTACTGTGCGTGTAAATGTCTCGTCTGGCTGCGTGATATGATTGGCTGTCAGGCCGATATATGCAAACTCGTTGTAATAAACGAAACCTGCGCTCACGTCTTCTACGACACGGTTGGTCTGCCATTCGCCCAGGGGTTCGTTTGTCGGGAGACAGAATCCACACGAAGGGTCGATCTGATCAGGAAATACCAATTTGAATGGATCAATGGTCGCCTGGATGATGCCTCCGCTCAGACCGAAGCGGATGTAGTGCTCGCGCTTTACAAGCTCCACTTCATAAGCATAGTTAAAATTCAAAGAAAGCTTGGTCAGATCCCCTTCACCCGCACGGTCTGCGTTGAAGTTGATCCCGATCCCCTGTGAAGTTCCCAAAGGGAAAATGGGCATGTCCATAGAGAACGCCGCTTGCTGGTAGTAACCAGGAATTTTGATCCACTGTCCGCGGAAATTCATGGCAATCCGAGGACCTCCTGCTGAACCCGCAAATGCCGGGTTGAGCGCGAGTAGATTGGAATAGAATTGTGAATATTGTGGGTCCTGAGCCTGAACTTGTAGTCCCATGGCTAACATTAGGGTCAGAATGCCCAAAGCGTGAATAAAGATTTTTTTCATTTTCCCACCTGATTTAGTAATGGCCTGTTTCTAAGTTCTGTAGAGGTCGATTTTGTGATACCCGATGACCTAATAAGGATGAAAACTTAGGAAAAATATGCATACCCAACTCATTTTGCAATCTGCATTCATTTTTCCTCATTTTCTAATGAATTCTCCGACCGCTCCAACATTCCACTCTATCCTTATAAATCTGGTTTATTTCTCGTAACATTCCTATTACAACCTTCATGCTAAATCCCCTACCGTACGTAAATAGATAAGTGGTATGTAAACGCAGAAAAATGTGTTTGCCTCTCAGAAGACCTTAGGTTTAGGGAGTTTTTGCTAAAAAAAATATTCGAACCAATGAGGAAAAGTTTATGCCGAATAGCTCGTAGGAAGTGAGAAATTTTAGGGATGTAAATAATAAATCCCCAAATTACCTTACCATTCATAGGTCTCACTTTAAGCAAACGTCATGGCTGAGAAGAGTAGTATATTTGACATGATTGGTCCTATCATGATTGGTCCTTCAAGCTCACATACAGCAGGAGTGGCCAAAATCGGTCGTGTGGCCCGTCGGTTGTTTGGTGAACAACCTGAGCGCGTGGCCATTACTTTCTACAATTCTTTTGCTCGGACGTATGAGGGACATGGAAGTGACCGTGCCGTATTGGCAGGTCTACTCAACTTTACGCCTGATGACGATCGCTTGAAAGATTCGCATACACATGCGGAGAAAAAAGGCCTCTCCTATGCATTCAAAGCTTCTGCCAATGCCTCTGCCTTGCATCCCAATTCGATCCGTATTGAGATGCACAAAGGAGATCGCAAGATGGAAATGCTGGGAGTCTCACGCGGCGGAGGACTCATTTCCATCGTCGAGATAGACAAATTTACGTGTAACTTTACAGCTGAAGCCTACACATTGGTGATTAGTGCGCATGACATCCACGGCAGCGTAGCTTTCATCTCATCTGTCATCCGACATGAAAATTGCAATATTGGCACACTGACTGTCAATCGTAGAGGGAAAAATACAGATGCCCGGCTGGTCTTTGAGCTAGATTCTGGCGTTAGGGCGCTTACAAGGAACTATTTAGAGAGTTTGGACTGGGTAGATGTCGTCACTTATTTGGAGCCCATGTCTTGAAAAAGCCTCTCAACGAATGCGTATAACGGATTCAAGATGTAATTTAATGTCATCGGGTTTGCCAACAGTTTAAGAAGACTCTATATTGAGAAATGAGCATATGAGTACTTGAGATTGAACCTCTAACCTCTGTACACCTGACCTTTTAATTTTCTATGAATATCATGAACCGATTCGGGATTTTAGGCCTTATCCTCCTGCTATGCTTGTCTGTTCAGGCACAGGACAATGATGCCATCTACTCGCTACAAGAATGCCTGGAAATCGCAAAAGAGCGCAACCTCGCCTATCAACAAGTAGCCCTTCGCCAGCAATCGAGCGAAGTCGACCTCCAGCAAGCACAAGCTGCCCGCTACCCCAACCTCAATGTGAGTCCCAACTGGTCCTCTACCTTCGGGCGTGCCATTGACCCCACGAGCAATGAATTCGCGAATGAGCGATTCGATGCCTTTAACGTGAATCTTACCTCCAATATCACAGTCTACAATGGATTTAGGCTGCAAAATACCTTGAAGCAGAGAACCCTGGACTTGAAGGCAGCTAAGAAGGATTTGGAGCAACAGGAATACACCCTCTCGCTCAATGTCATCACAGCTTACCTCAATATCCTATTTCAAGGAGAGATCCTAGAGAGTGCCCGTCTTCAAGTGGCCTCTACTACGGAGCAGCGAGACCGTATCCGCAAGCTGGTTCAGTCTGGATCACTTGCTCAAGCAGATCTGGCCCAGATTGAGTCACAGATTGCCACCGAAGAATTACAGGTTGTCAACGCCCAAAATGCCTTAGAACTGGCCTACTTGACCCTACAACAGTTGATGTCCTTGGATGTATCAGCATCTTTTGGCATCGTCCGTCCTGATCTTCCCGATCCTGAGATGAGCTATGTACTGACGCCCTCAGACGAGATTTACGCGATGGCTACCAATAATTATCCAGATCTGGATGCAGCACAGCTGCGATTGAGTAGCGCGCAAGTAGGCGTCGATATCGCAAAGAGTAATTACTATCCGACCTTGACTTTCGGCGTCAACGCATTCTCGGCTTGGTCAGGTATACGTGAGCAACCCGTAGGAACAGAAGAAATATCTGAAAGTGTGAGTGTGGAGTTTTTGGGAGACCGCGAGACGTTGACTTTCTTTCGAAATGCCCCTGTATTCGGTGCCTATCCCTTTTTCTCTCAGATTACCGACAATGTGAACCTCGGATTAGGGGTGAGGCTAGATATTCCTATTTACAATAGAAACTTTGCCAAGGCGAGCGTCGACCGCGCCAATATCCTAGTTCAGCAAAGCCAGGTCTCTGTCCAACTAGCCGAACAACAGCTTCAGCAAGCTGTAGAGCAAGCTTATCTCGATGCACGCAATGCTTACTCCTCCTACTCAGCCATCCTGAAGCAGGTGGATGCATTGGATTTGACCTTCCAAAATGTAGAGCGCCAGTTTGAATTAGGTGCTTCAAACTCAGTGGATTTCCTCGTAGCCAAAAATAATTTGAACAGAGCAAAATTCGATCGGGTGCGTTCCAAGTTCGATTATATTTTCCGCGTCAAAATCCTGGACTTTTATCAAGGAAAGCCAATAGATTTTTAATACAGGGAAATGTGCCTATTTTTGGTGGAAACCTGAGGCCAATATGATTCGAAATATCATTTTTTCTCTATTTGTTATAGTATGTACACTGGTAGGATGTAAGCGTGGAGGGATCATGATAGAGACCTCTTTTTCGGAAACCCGCACACTCTTTGCACGGGTTTCTGAGACGGGGACGATCCAGCCGACCATCGATGTACCTGTCGCACCTGATGTATCGGGTGAGGTGGTGACGATTGCCGTGGCAGAAGGACAAAAAGTCAAAAAAGGTGATCTGCTTATCACCATACGTCCTGACGACTATCGTGCCCAGTTAGAGCAGGCAGAGGCCTCTCTTAGCAGAGCAAAGGCCGCATACTTGCAAGCCAAGGCAAGTACCAGTCAGGCAGAGGCTACTTTGATGCAGGATAGTATCTCGCTCAAGCGTACCGAAGGATTATTTAGGGATAAGGTTGTCTCCCAAGTGGAGATGGAAAATGCCCAGCTTCGCTACAATGTCTCAAAGTCACAGCTAGCCTCGGCTGAGTACAACGGGCAAGCGGCTTTCTACCAGATGCGGAGTGCGGAAGCCTCACGTAAGCAAGCCCGCCAGAGCCTAGACCGAACCAATATCTACGCATCCATGGAAGGTACCCTCACCCTCCTCAATGTAGAGCTAGGCCAGCGTGTGGTCGGAACCTCCATGATGTCTGGGACCGAAATACTCAAGATCTCAGATCTGAACCGCATGGAGGTTGTCGTCGAGATCAATGAAAATGATATTGTAAATGTACATTTCAATGACTCTGCCAGGATCGAAGTTGACGCTTATCCTGACAGGGTTTTCTATGGAAAGGTGAGTGAGATCGCCTACTCTGCAACGACAGCAGGTATTGCGGCTACCGATCAGGTGACCAACTTCGAAGTAAAGGTGGCGATTTCTCCCGAATCGTATGAAGAGATGATGAAGGAAAACCCTTCCATCAAAAGCCCCTTCCGTCCAGGCATGACAGCACTTGTGGAGATATATACTGATAAGCAAGAGAATGTGGTAGCTGCACCGATTGAAGCTATTACACTACGTGGGCAGGAAAATGAAGGAGGTGTTGCCATCGGTGGCGAAGAAGTTGTATTTTTGTTTGATGGACAGAAAGTCACGCGGCAGACTGTAGAGACAGGGATCAATGATGGAGAATACATCCATATAAAATCAGGATTGAATGCCAATCAGGAAATTGTCACAGGGCCTTACACCATCTTGAGTAATACCCTGACGAGTGAGATGGAAGTAGAAAAGAAAACAGAAGAAAATCAGAGCGGACGATCAGGAAGTTGATCATGAGTCAAATGAACGTCGATACAGGAATGTTGATTCCAATAAAAATGAGGAGGTGGGCGAAAGGCTTTCCTCCTTATTCCTTATCTGATCATAACTATTTACTAGCCTAAAGCGTCATGTCCTTACGAACCCTATATATTACCTGTCGTGACTTGGAAGAAGCCCAAAGCATCGCAAAGACAGTTGTAAAGGAACGACTGGCGGCCTGCGGAAATATTTTGCCTGGTATGCAGTCGGTCTATCATTGGGAAGGGAAAGTGGTGGAAGATTCAGAAGTAGTTTTGCTACTGAAGACGAAGGTTGATTTGGTGGATACACTGACCAAGCGAGTCAAGGAACTTCACAGCTATGACATTCCTTGCATCGTCAGTTGGATCATTGATGGGGGGAATAAGGAATATCTGAACTGGATTGCTGCGGAAACACAGCAGTAAGGGGGAAAAATATGGGAGGCATTGATCCAATTTGAAGCAGTCGTTGAAAGTATGGGCATTTCGCATATATCGATTTACGGATGCTCCTTTTACATGAATTTTCAATTATTATTTATCAAAGATTATATGATTCACATTCGCAAAGCGGGGCCTGAGGATATGGAGGGTGTGCATAAGTTGGTACGAGCGCTGGCCATTTATGAAAAAGCTGAAAATGAAGTAAGTACCAATCCCGATATCTATCGTCAGGATGGATTTGGCGCGCATCCTTTGTTCGAGTGCTTTGTCGCTGAAAATGAGGAGAAGGAAATTGTGGCGATTGCTTTATTTTATTTTGGCTATTCTACCTGGAAAGGCAAGATGTTGTATCTGGATGATTTGGTTGTCAGTGAGTCACAAAGACGCAAAGGCATTGGACGGATGCTCATCGATCGACTAGTGGCCTATGCGCTTGAGCAAGGCGCATCGATGATGAAGTGGCAGGTTCTTTCTTGGAATACCTCAGCTATCGAGATGTATAAGACATTGGGGACTGTTTTTGATACAGAGGGCGAATGGATGGATTGCAAATTATATCAGGAGCAATTGGAAAGCTGGGAGAATAAAGCTTAACATCATAAGCTGTGTTGCGTCTCATATTTTGACGCTCTCATCATTATTATATTCACATTTTTCCTCAAACATACGATTCAATCATATGCCTCAAACGATACTCATTACAGGTGCGACGGCTGGAATAGGCGAAGCCATTGCACGACTTTTTGCCCAGCATGGGTACCGCTTAATTTTGACTGGCAGAAGACAGGAACGATTAGACAGCCTCAAGGCGGCGCTAGAGGCAGAGGTGCATACGATGTGTTTTGATGTGCGGGATCAAGCAGCAGTAACCACTGCCATAGATGCCCTGCCAGAGGCGTGGCAGGAGATCGATATCCTTGTCAATAATGCGGGGCTGGCCGTAGGAAAAGGCCCGTTACAAGAAGGATTGATCGATGATTGGGAGCGCATGATCGACACAAATGTGAAAGGCTTGCTCTATGTGACGCGTGCGCTTTCGCCACGGATGATCGCCCGACGATCGGGACACATCATCAATATTGCCTCCATCGCAGGCAAGGAAGTCTATCCTGGTGGAAACGTCTACTGTGCCTCTAAGCATGCGGCAGATGCCCTCTCCAAAGCGATGCGCATCGACATGCTACCCTATGGGATCAAAGTAACCAATGTCGCCCCTGGGTTAGTCGAGACTGAGTTCTCCATCGTACGATTCAAAGGAGATCAAGAAATGGCCGACAATGTCTACCAAAATATGGAACCACTCACAGGAGCTGATGTGGCAGATGTAGTCTACTATGTAGCCAATACCCCTCCACATGTGACCATCAATGACGTCGTCGTGATGCCTACAGCTCAGGCTTCCTCTCATCATGTGCATAGAGGCAGCTAGCAGATACAACTGACAGAAGGGATGACTTCTATGGCCGAATTTCATCCTAAAGGCATAGATTTGCTTTCTTTCCTATCTGGTAGTTTGTGTAATTTGAAGCTAAATATGAATTTAGCAGAAGGTGGCTAAGATTTTATTATCGTACAGACGAAATCTAAGTGTTATTTTCAGTTGAAAGTCAATATGGATTCGTCTGTTCCATCTCAATTAGGCAACTTTAACAAGCTATACCTTTTGAAGCCGATAAAAGATCAATAGGTGGACAGAGGAAAACGAGGCATGAGTAATATATACAGTTTTCAACAGTCATATATTGAGCCTCTTTTCTTAAACGTAGGGAAATCCTTTTGGGGATCGCTTCTCCACATCTGACCTCCTACTTAAGTTTATGTGACGCTTAAATGGCTTCATCACTTTTACACTTAATAGAACACAGAACTATATGCAATTCAAAAAATGGAGTCTCCTGCTTTTGGGACTCGTCTTCACCTCGGCCCTTCTGGCTCAAGAAAAAGCCAGCTACAATCCTGGATATTATGAAGGGATGTGGCTTCCGATCAAGCTGGATAAGAACTATTCAGAAATGCAATCTGAAGGGATTAATCTCCCATTGGATCTCGTTTACGATGAGTCCAAGCCTTCCTTGGAAGATGCAGTAGTCGTCCTAGACGGAGGAAGCTGTACGGCAGAAGTCATTTCAGAAAAAGGACTTCTGCTTACCAATCACCACTGTGCCTATGATGGGATTGCTGCCCTATCCACGGCGGAGAGTGACCTCCTGACAGATGGCTTTTGGGCACGTAGCCTCTCTGAGGAGCGTGTGATTCCAGATATGACTGTGAGCTTTTTGATTCACATGGAAGAAGTGACAGAGATCGTCATCGGAGAAGACGGAGGAGCCGATGCGGAGGCACGTATAGAGGAGCTGGTAGCCAAGGCTACAGAGGAGAATAACTACGAAGCAGAAGTAAGAGAGGTCTTTCACGGGAGTGAGTACTACCTATACGTATATGAGACGTTTCGTGATGTACGCTTGGTAGGTGCGCCTCCCAGTGACATCGGAAAGTTTGGCTATGATAAAGATAACTGGGAGTGGCCACGCCATACAGGAGATTTCTCGCTCCTGCGTGTCTACGCCAATGCAGACAATGAGCCCGCTGACTACAGCGAGTCCAACGTGCCCTACAAGCCCAAAGCGTTTATGCCGATCTCTCTCGAAGGGGTAGATGAGGGAGACTTCACGATGGTCATGGGATATCCTGGATCTACAGAGCGTTATTTGACTTCTTATGCGGTCTCATTGGCTATTGACCAAACCTATCAGGACTACATTGACTTGATGGGCAATGTGGCGAAGCTGATGGAAGCAGAGATGGCCAAGAGTGATTCTAATCGCATTGCACTTGCGTCTGACTATGCGAGCTTGATGAACAGCTACAAATACTACATCGGAGCATCCACCATGCTCAAGCGCAATGACATCCCTGCGGAGCGCCGTGCATCTGAAGATGCTTTCCAGGCATGGGCCGAGGCCGATCCAGAGCGTAAAGAAAAGTATGGCTCCATCGTCAATGATATCGAGGGACTTTTTGGTATGTATCAGGACATCGACCGATACATGACCTACTTACAGTACACGCTGGGCCATCCATTTGTGGCTTCTCGCTCAATGATTCTCACATTGTCTCAGCTACGTAGATTGCAACCTGTCATCGCTCAAGGGGATGAAACAGCGATTCAAGAAGGAGTAGGTTTAATGGAAGATCAAGTAGATGAGTTCTACAAAAATTACTTCCCGCAAATGGACCGACAGCTATTCATAGACAACTTCACGGGCTTTTACCGCAAAGTACCTGAAAATCTCCGTCCTGAAGTATATCAGCAGATCATAGACGGTACGTTTATGATGGAAGAAGAGGCAGAAGAAGGCAAAAAGAAAAAGAAAAAGAAGAAGAAGAAGAAGAAGAAGAAAAAAGGTGAGGTAGAAATGACACCTGAGCAGAAACTCGAACAGTGGGCAAATAATGCGTACGATAACGCCATCATGTCCAGCCCAGATCGACTTCGCGCTTTCCTCGCCAATCCCAAGGCTGAAACCATCGAGAATGATCCCATCCTCAACTATATCCAAGGTCTGATTGCGCACTACCGTACCAACGTAGGGCAGAAGGACGCTACTTTCGGCTTCCAAATCGAACTCCTTCGCAAGGACTATATCGAAGGACAGCGTGAGATGTATCCCGATCGTGCATTTTACCCTGATGCCAACTCTACCATGCGTCTAACCTATGGAAAGGTTATGCCTTATCGTCCCAAAGACGGTGTGGTATATGATTACTTCACAACGATGGAGGGGATCATGGAGAAATATGTACCTGGTGATCCTGACTATGATGTACCTGAGAAGCTTCGCAAACTGTACGAGACAGAAGATTATGGAAAATATCTAGATAAAGATGGCAGCCTGCACGTCTGTTTCTTGACGACCAATGACATCACGGGAGGCAACTCGGGTTCGCCTGTGATCAACGCCAAGGGTGAGCTGATTGGCTGTGCCTTTGATGGGAACTGGGAGTCTATGTGTGGAGACATCCACGTGATTCCAGAGCTGAACCGTACCATCGTGGTAGACATTCGCTATGTCCTCTTTGTGATCGACAAATATGCAAATGCACAAAATATCATAAGCGAGCTGCGTATTGCAGAAGGAGAATCCCGATAGTCCTTGAATATCTTGATTCTACAAAAAGAGGCGCATCAAATACATCTTGATGTGCCTTTTTCTTTTGGAGCTAAACTAGATCAGTGATTACCACAAATCCATTTTCTATGTAGAGACGCAATAAATCGACGCCTCTACGTAGAAAAATGCGATGTTGAATCTGAGGATTTTCTCCATTCTTCAAGTCTTACATCTGTAATCTTGCTGTCCTATTGTCTGGATCTATCGCTTCGAAATCTTATTGTGTGTGATCTGGCGTTGCATTTTGGATTGAAATCTGTCTACATCGCCTCCGCGTTTGGCGGCGTGCTTAGTCTTTCTTCCCTGCACACGTGCGCGCCACATGCGCCAGCTAGAAGGTTTCATTTCGCGGCGCATCAGCTTGATGACTTCTTGCTCCTTGAGCCCAAACTGCTCTTCGATGGCATCAAAAGTTGTGCGGTCTTCCCATGCCATTTCGATGATACGGTCTATATCTCGCTTTGATAAGTCTTTTGATTTCTTTTTTCCCATGTTTTTTCAACTCTTAGCTTATCCAAATTGTTGAATCTTTTGATACTCATTCCTTATCTTTGAAAGAATCTAATTATCGCTCATGGCAATTCGAACAATATTTACCGTCATCTTTTGTTGCTCTTTTTTCGTAGTCCTCGCTCAGACAGAACAAGATTCTGTGGCTATGGACAATGACTCCCTTACTCGTGGCGTAGCATCCCCCATCATGGATGCAGAGTTGTATCTACAGCCCGACTCCGTCTTGCTAAGCCCTGACGAGCTATCCAACAAAAAATGGTATACCAATCTGGGAGAAGCCATGCGCAACCCCCGTGAAGTATATAAGCTTTCGCTTTCTAGTGAAAAATTGAAAGAAATACCCACAGCGGTTTTTCGCCTACCCAATCTCCAAATGCTAGACCTCAGTGGAAATAAACTCAAGAAACTACCTGGAAGGATCGCAGATCTGCAACATCTGGAAGTCCTCATCTTGACAAACAATAAGTTGAATGTACTACCAGATGAGGTTAAGGAAATGGACAATCTGAGGGAAATTTACTTGAGAAGTAACCGACTTGTAGAGGTTCCTGCATGGGTAGGAGGGCTGTCCAAGCTGCGCAAAATGGATATTTCCTACAACCAACTCTTGCTGGAAGACGTAATTGCTTTACAAGGACGTCTCCCCAAGTGCAACGTCATTTACTAGTAATTTTTCTAAAAAGCGTACGGCCCCTCATGAGATCTCTTACAAAATATGGGAGATCTGAAAGATTTATTGCAATTTTGGAGCGCTGAAATAAAGAGTAGTCGATAAGATGTCTGCTCTTCGCCGTTTATTCAACCATTTTCAATCCTATGCTGGATCAAATTCAATCCCTGGTAGAAGAAGTAAAAGCTTTCGTCGTGCAATCAGAAGAAGACTTGGACACGTATCGACGAAAATTTACGAATAAAAAAGCCGTCATCAATGATTTGATTGTCGCCTTCCGTGCGCTCCCAGGTAGTGAAAAGGCAACGGTAGGTAAGCCTTTGAATGAGTTGAAAGATTTGGCGAAAAATAGGTTGCAGGAATTTCAACTACAGTTGAAGTCTCAGGCTGCCAAAGGAGATCGTCCACATGACTTGACGCTTCCCGGAGATGCACATGTGGCTGGTGCACGCCATCCCCTTTCGATTGTCCTACACAAAATCGTGAATGTCTTTGAAAGACTGGGATTTACGATTGCGGAAGGTCCTGAGATCGAGGACGATTGGCACAACTTCTCTGCACTAAACTTTCCCGATAATCACCCTGCAAGAGACATGCAGGATACCTTCTTTGTGAATCGCAATCCTGATTATTTGCTCCGTACGCATACCTCATCTGTACAGGTACGTGTCATGGAAGAAAATCAGCCCCCGATTCGCGTACTAGCCCCAGGTCGTGTCTATCGCAATGAAGCTATCTCGGCACGTGCCCACTGCTTCTTCCATCAGGTGGAGGGCTTGGTCATCGATGAGAACATCAGCTTCGCAGATATGAAGCAGGCACTTCAGTACTTTGCGAGCGAAATTTTCGGAGCAGATACAGCCATCCAACTACGTCCTTCTTACTTCCCATTTACAGAGATCAGTGCAGAGATGGATGTGACCTGTCTGATCTGTAAAGGCAAAGGCTGCAATGTCTGTAAACATACAGGTTGGGTAGAAATCATGGGATGTGGCATGGTCGACCCTAATGTTTTAGCCAATTGCGACATTGACCCTGAAAAGTACTCAGGCTATGCCTTTGGGATGGGAGTCGAACGCATCGCACAGCTCTTTTATCGCGTCCCAGACCTTCGACTATATTCCCAAAATGACATTCGATTCCTGCGACAGTTCAGTAAGATCGATGCTTAGCGATAGCTGACACTTACTGTTGTTCGCCTACATAAAAATCATACAAGGGGATGTGTTTCATGCATATCCCTTTTTTTGTCCAAATCCCTGATGAGTGTCATCTTACCTAAGAGATAATCCTTTCCTTATTTGCTACGTAAAATTTAAAGGTGCTTCATCCGTCCTAAGTATAAAGATCAATAGCATGGGATTCGTTCAATTTTTGTTTGTGGGAGTGGGAGCGGTTTTTGCGACAGCATTGGTGCAGCGGGGATTAGATTTTCGCGCAAAGAAAAAGATAGTAGATGAGTTGGGAAAGGGAGTGAGTCGATTGGAAGGAAATTACAAAGACTTGATTCGGAAGCAGATGATGCTACTCCAAACACCTGAGGACCCAGATGTAGAACGAATTTTGAGAGAGGTGGAAGATCAAGCAGAGAAAATCTTAATGCCTGATCTTGATGCTTTGTTTCATTTGGTCACCTTATATCAAAACTCAGGCGTAAAATTAAAAATCGATTCCTCTATTTTTCACAATATCCAGGGATGGGTAAATCGTGCATTGTCAGAAGAAAACCCCTCTAAATTAGAACTACTACAGTCCGTTCGTCAAGCCATCACCTCCGATGTCGAGAAGCGCTTGCTCAACTGGAAAACAGGACATTCATTTTTGGTAGATTGAAACTAGTCATCGTTCGGCTCAAGTCCCAGGCGCCAACTGGTAGATCCCAGGCAACTCTCTCCCCCGCTGGGCATAATCCAATCCATACCCAATGACAAAGGCTTCAGGGATATCAAATCCTATGTAATCGGGTACATACTTACCTTTGAATAGAGAGGATTTATAAAGAAGGGTAGCGATTTTGATAGAATCTGGTTCTTGGTCTAGGACATGGTCAATGAAATAAGCTGCCGTAAATCCCGACTCTATGATGTCTTCGACCAGAATCACCTCTCTTCCTTCGACATCTACTTCCAACCCCAACATAAGCTGGGCCGTCTCTGAACTACTCATAGCATCTCCATATGTAGAGATACGAATGAACTGCACTTCAGGCTGAATATCCAAGTGCCGAATCAGATCCGCTGCAAAAATGAAGGCGCCATTGAGAACGACAATCATCAGCGGTTTTTTTCCTGCGTAGTCCTGATTGATCTTTGCGGCAAGGGATTGCACGCGAACCTGTATTTCTTCTGCAGAAAGAAATGGGACAAATTTTTTGTCTTTGATAGTGACTTCTGCCATTACAGGCGAATGGTTGATGAACATGAATAGAAATTAGCCACAAACCGAAAAATTATCATGTACCAATCGTCTCGGTGGTGACATTTCCCGTTTTAAGGGTCTTATTTTTGAACCCTAGGGATTAGGTGCGCCGTATACGCAAAACCTATTAGGTATTGTTCAAGTTAATCAATTTCTCAGCAAATCATAGTTTTCTGCACATATGTGGAGAACATCTGCTTAAATTGTAATATGAGTTTTTTTACATTTGAAGTGTAGGTCGTACGGGTAGTAGCTAGATTTTCATCCATAGCTAAATACACAAAGGATTCTGAGACCATTACAAATTGTAAGTATGAGAAGGTGAAAGGATAAGAGGAGTAAAGAAGCAGAGAACTTATTGAAAGCTAAATGCTTGATCTGCAGGAAAATATTCTTTGATGTTGTTGAGGATGCGTCAAGTAAGACAAATGAATCGGTCTATCTGGGCTGAAATATGTCTTTCAACTAAATATATGCTTTGTTTGGGATAATCGTTATTTTTGTAATTGACACTTTAGGCAAACTACTGTGAGCGAACAAATCAAGCATGAGTGTGGGATCGGTTTGATCCGCCTCTTCAAACCCTTAGAATACTATCAGGAGAAGTATGGATCTGCACTTTGGGGTCTGCGTCGAATGTACTTCCTCATGGAAAAACAGCGTAATCGAGGCCAGGATGGAGCAGGCTTAGCTGTAGTCAAGCTCAATACCAAACCGGGTAGGCCCTACATGCGCCGCATCCGCGACAATCAGACCAATCCCTGGACCAACCTCTTCAAAACGGTCGACCAAGACCTCGAACTCCACAAGCAAAACTTCCCCCATAACTATCACGAAGCCGAAATCCTGAAGCAACATTTTCCCTACGCAGGGGAAGTCATGCTAGGGCACCTTCGCTACGGGACACATGGGAGCTATGGAATCGATGCTTGCCATCCCGTGATGCGCAATCAAGAGTACATCAACCGCAGCCTCGTCCTGGCAGGGAATTTCAACCTGACCAATGTCGATTATTTATTCCAGACACTGGTAGAGCTAGGACAACATCCTAGATTCCAGACAGATACAGAGACTGTACTCGAACGTGTAGGCCATTTTCTAGACATCTCTAATGACCATTTGGCTGGTAAGTTCAAGAAAGAAGGATATTCTCCTGCGGAAATCACACAGTTGATCTCAGAGGAACTCAATCCGATCAAGATTATGCGCAACGCCGCAAAAGCATGGGATGGCGGATATGTGGTAGGAGGCATTATTGGGAATGGAGATGCATTTATTATGCGCGATCCCAATGGCATTCGTCCATGCTACTACTTCTATAACGATGAATTTTTTGTGGCAGCATCTGAGCGTGCGACCATCAGTACCATATTCAATCTAGATCCTTATCAGATCCAAGAATTGGATCCAGGCCATATCGTATCGGTCAAGGCACGCGAAGCGCGTGTAAAAGTGAAGCCCTTCACAGAAGCTAGAGAAAAACTGAGTTGCTCTTTCGAACGAATTTATTTCTCTCGTGGCAGTGATGTGGACATTTACAAAGAGCGTAAAGCTTTGGGAAAATATGTCGTCCCCAAAGTGCTGGACGCAGTAGATCACGACCTAGATCGTACGGTTTTTGGGTTCATTCCCAATACCGCTGAGAGTGCCTTTTTTGGCTTGGTACAGGAGATGGAGACTTACTTAAACAAGCAGAAAGTCTCATGGATGAAGGAATTTGCCGCAGAAGCCAGTGATGATGAGATCGAGAAAGTCCTTCATCGTCGTCCCCGCGCAGAAAAAGCCATCATCAAAGATGCCAAGATGCGCACCTTTATCGCAGACGACAACTCACGCGATGACCTCGTTTCGCACGTCTATGACATCACCCGTGGCATCATCGAACCAGGCGTGGACAACCTTGTAGCCATTGACGACTCGATCGTTCGTGGGACGACGCTACGCAAGAGCATCTTGCACATGCTCGCTAGGTTGAAGCCCAAAAAGATTGTGGTTGTTTCTTCTGCACCTCAAATTCGCTATCCCGATTGCTATGGGATTGATATGTCGCAGATCGAAAAGTTGGTGGCTTTCCAGGCAGCCATCGAGTTGCTCAAGGATAGAGGCCAAGCCGCAGTGATAGACCGGGTATACCAGAAGATCATGGCGATGAAGGGCGAAGGGGTGATGCATGAACGCAATGTCGTGCAGGAAATTTATGCGCCTTTTACAGAAGATGAGATTTCAGAAAAAATCACTGAAATGCTCCGTCCCGAAGGATTGGGCTGTGAATTGGAAATTGTTTATCAGCCATTAGCAAACCTCCGCAAAGCAATCCCTGAGCATTTGGGAGATTGGTACTTCTCAGGAAATTATCCTACGCCTGGAGGAAACCGCATCGTGAATCAGGCTTATCTGAATTTCTATGAAGGGAAAAATGAACGCGCTTATCAAGTGAACATGGCTTGATAAAGCATCAAAATATGAGACTGAGCGGATGGCTTCTTCATGATTGAGGAAGCCATGCTCTTTAGACCATATTGGGAACTTCCAACCTGCTAAAAGTTTGCGCTTTATCCTGAGGCTTTTCGGCTCCCTTGTCCTTGAAACCAGTGGATGATTTTGTGTTCGATGAGCTCTTTCTTGACAGGCTTGGCGAGGAAGTCATCCATTCCAGCGGCCAGACATGCTTCTCGATCACTATCCATCGCGTTGGCTGTCATAGCAATGATGATCGGACGCTGTCCAGGATGAGGAGATCTTCTACGGATCTCTTTGGTTGCCGTGATACCGTCCATCTCAGGCATCTGTATATCCATAAATATAAGGTCATATTGAACCTGCTCTACAGACTTTACGGCTTCCGCTCCATTGGGAGCGATGTCGACTGTCAATCCCAACTTGCTGAGCATACGAGTAGCTACTTTTTGGTTGACGATGTTGTCTTCGGCGAGAAGTATTTTTAATGGAGGCAATTGAGGAGGCAACTTGGGGACTTTGGAGGATTTTGCCTTGCGTGCCAGACTGTTCATGTTGGTGATGGCCTGTGCAGACTTGGGAGAAAAGGCCGCCTTCACGGTTTTCTTCCTGTCATGTAAATAGGCAGAAAGTGTCCTCAACAAGATCTCCTGCTTAACAGGTTTATTCATTGCCACATCAAACACACTGAGCACCTCTTGAGAATGAGTAGTAACAGCATGGGAACTCATCAAGATGAGGGGTATTCTTTCATCAGGATATCGACCCCGTATATTTTTGGCTAAGGAAAGGCCGTCCATTTTGGGCATTTGCATATCTAAGATGATCAGATCAAATGATTGCTCGTCTTGAAGGGCTAAGGCGTCGAATGGAGAATCTGTCGTGACTACTTCAGGCCCGTGTTGTGAGATCTGCTTTTGGAGGATTTTGAGATTGGTTAGATTGTCATCGACCACAAGAATGCGTGCTTTACGCTTTCCACTCAAGGCCGTATGATAGGAAGAATGTTTGATCTTTTCATGTTGTCCTGCCTTGACATTGAGCGTAAAGTGAAAAGTGGATCCTTTCCCTACTTCGCTTTCTACCCATATCTCTCCTCCCATGAGTTCTACCAGTCTTTTGCAGATGGCAAGTCCTAGTCCGCTCCCGCCATATTTTCGCGTGGTAGAAGCATCAATCTGAGAGAAAGATCGGAAAAGACGGTGGCGTTTATTCTCAGGTATCCCAATTCCTGTATCAGTAACAGAAACATGAATCTGATGCTGGTTTTCATTTTGCTTCAAGGATTTCACCTGAAAAAAGATCTCCCCTTTCTCTGTGAACTTGATGGCATTGGTTCCTAGGTTCAGTAAAATCTGTTGAAGGCGGATCTGATCGGCACAGACGAGATGGGGAACATCAGGTTCAATATAGTACATCAACTCCAATCCTCTCCTGAGGGCTTTATTTGCCAGAATATCTAAGGTATCCTCAAATATCTCATGTAGGAAGAAATCATTTGATTCCAATTCCATCTTACCCGATTCAATCTTGGAGAAATCTAGGATGTCATTGATGATGGAGAGTAGGTTGTCTCCACTCATTTTAATGGTTTCTACATACTCGCGTTGTTCATCGGAGAGGGAGGTTTCTAAGATCAGACCTGTCATACCGATGACAGCATTCATGGGTGTTCGAATCTCATGGCTCATGGTAGAGAGGAAATGCGATTTGGCTGCGGTAGCTTCTTCTGCTTTTTCCTTTGCACGGATCAGTTCCTGCTCTACTTCTTTACTCTTGGTCAGGTCTGCGATTCGGACGAGTATATAGTTTTGCTGTAGTTCTTCCACACGAGAACAAGCGATTTGCCCCCAAAAAGAAGTACCATTGGCTCGTTTGAGCTCAGTCTGCGTCTCCCACCGAAGCAGTTCTCCCTGAGCGATGCGCTCTAGCGATTGTGTATGATCTCCAAAAATAAAGGGAAGTGGAAGCTGAGACAACTCAACTTGTTGGGGTTCGAACCAGTTGTGTGCTTGCTTACTGGCAGCGATGATTCCTAGCGTTTCTGCATCTACAAAAAAGATGGCGTCATAAGCATTTTCGAAAATCGCTTCGAGTTGACGCTTATTTTTTGTGACGACGTCGAACAGCTGCTGGTTGGAGATATTTTGGAAGTAAAAAGCGATGATGATACAAAGAATGTAGGTAATGGCTACGTTTTGAAGATAGGCCTGATAAGTGGCTGATGGTGCTATATCTATGGTCTCAAAGGGGAGTATTCCTATATCTGAGATAATAAAACACGCAACGGTTAGACTCGTCAGGAAGAAAATATGGAGTCGTTCAAAACTATCGAAGACTACAAAAGTAATCATCCCTGTGGTAAGGAAACCCAGATGCTCCCCAGTTTTAGATCCCATGACATGCGAGATGACCATGATATTGACAATTGCGGCGGCGATGGTCGTATATCGCGCAAGTAGATATTGCCTCTTATGGTTCCAAAATAGAGAACTGAAAATGGTAATAACTGTAACCGCTTGTATCCAGGCTGCTGTCAGCGCACCATGATCAAGATAAGAGAAAATGTGAGGACTGACGGCCAGTCCACCCACAAATGCGATTCTATTCAAGACTTGTACTCTCCTTGATTCGCTGTGAGTAAGATCGGACTGCAAGCCCAAGGTGGAGACCCATTTCCAAAAACGAGTAATTATTTGCATACCCCAATGGATTTAGTATCCAATAAGTAAAATTTTATATTGATAAATAAGTCAATAATAGTATTAGTATAACGTTAGATGAATATATATCCATAAAGACAAGAACCCTTAAGCATAAATTTTTAAGGATCAATTATTTACTTACTGTGTTGATATACTATACACAGCTTATTTTGGGGTAGTTGAACCAATGATTTTGTATCGCTTTTCAAAAAAAAGAGCAGGTGGTTAACCTGCTCTTGGACAAGGAAACAAGTGAAGTTTTTACGAAGCGGCGACTAGACGTAAAGGTTTCACTTGTGTATCTCCTTGAAGGTTCACCTCTGAAACCACGGAATATTCTTCTTCAATTGTATCAAACAAGAGGGCAATATCTTTGAGGCTAAGTTTGTTGTTGAGTGTAATTCTTAGCCCAGCTTTCTTGTAAGGGACACTCGGATAGACAGCTGTATTGACATAAATTCCTCTGTCCATCAGGCGCTTTACCATCTCTATCGCGAGGGTAGGTTCTCCCATCTTGAGATAAAAAATAGGAGTATTTGTCTCTTGAGGTTGATCAAAACCCTTTTGTCGGATGATCCGATTGGCTACGTGGATCTTATTCATGAGTTGTTGCTGTAGAGCGGCAATCTCAGGCTCGGCATGCCAACGGATAGATTCCAGACAGCTGGCTATCACAGGAGGTTGTAAAGGCCCAGAGAAAATCATGGTCCCCCCTGCTATCCGTACTTTTTGTTTGGACTTTTGATCAGGGAAGAAGAGGACGCCTCCGCCTGCGGCAAAACTTTTGGAGAGAGAACCTGCTATGTACACGCGTTCGTGACCTTTGAAATGTGGGACAGCCGTTCCCATTCCTTTCTCTCCTGTCCAACTCAATCCGTGCGCGTCATCTACATATAAATGAAGTTGTGCATGAGCGTCGAGGAGACGGCTCAACTCTTGGTAGGGCGTCATATCCCCATACATAGAATAGATCCCATCTGCCATGTACCATATCTTGCGATGTTTAGACGATAGCTTCTGGATTCGTTCCTCCAGGATATCCATCCTGTTGTGTCGGATGTATTCAATACGGACACCTTTGCTCGCCATGAGTTGGGTGGCCATTTGTACACTTGCGTGTACCTGATGATCTAGAAGGATGACATCTCCTTCTTCTACAATCAGAGGGACTAATGATAGATGTCCCAAAGTGGTAGAGGCACTCACAAGTGCGGGTTGACCCGAAGAATGCTCTAGCATCGCTTCGAGTTCTTGGTACAGTCCTAGTGAAACATAGGCGCGTGAGGAAGAAAACTGTGTTCCAAAGTTTTTTGTGGCTTCGATGGCGGCTTCTTTGAGTCTGGGGTGCTGCTCAAGACCAAGGTAGCTACAAGATCCAAAATGAAGAAGATCCTGTCCTTTTAGTCTAACCGTCTTGCCACTGAAGTGCTTATCTTCAGTTGCTAAGTGAATAACACCTGCATCAAGTGCCTGACTCACAGTTTTCTGTACCCTTGCCAAATTTTCTTGATTTCTAGTCTTTGACATGATGATTGCTAGTTGGGTATTTAATTTATAAATCAAACTTATGGATATCATTTACTAGCCAAAAGGAGAAGAAAACATCATTTGTACCAGTCATATTAAGCTCTATTCGTATTAAAAAGACAAACAAGACCACTACAAAGCAGTTTTAGATAGAATAATGGCCTAATTGTACCAGAGAAAATTTCTCTAATATGAAAAAACGGAAGGTGAAATATATTCTTGCAGCACTTTCAAAGTCGGAGCAAGAATATTTCATGAGGTGGCTGAATGCAGAACTGCACGACCGTCAATTTTTTGTCCAAAAATTGGCAACTATCTTGATAGAGGAAATGGATACCCCTACATCGGATCAGGAAGTTTGGAATCATTTATACCCTGACAAGCCATACGACGATGCAAGATTGCGCAAGTTATTGAGTGACCTAAGGCATTGGCTACACGAATTTTTGGCGATTCAATCCTTTAGGCAGGACCCCCATACACGACATAAGTTTATCCTAGATGCATTCAGTCGACGGGGACTTAAAGAGGAGTTTCAACGTCATTTTCGACGCATTCCTTCTATGCACCAGCGACTTGATACACAAGTCCAAGCACAAGACCTCGCCCGCTGGCGCTACGAGATGGCCGTAGAACAGCAATGGTACATTTTTAAGAATCAATCCAAGCTGATACCAGGGCTTAAATATACCCAGCCCGATTGGGGGCAATCAGAGATTACTTCTATATCCGATCTGTATCTAGAAGCGAACCTCCTAGAACTTATAACCCTCTACTTAGGGCTCCGTTCAAATAGAAAATCGCATGAGCAAACACCCCAATTAGAGAAAATTCGTGCGCTCATTCAGATTATGATGCCAGAGGATAGAAGTAACATATCCTTCAAACTTAGTACCTACCTTACAATCTATGACACGATTGAGAATATCAGCTTGGAAAAATTACATGCTCTGTTTGCATCAATCAAACTCACGACAGCCATGTGGGCCCCTTCAGATCTATACACGATGTTTAGCATCTTTTACAACCAGTTTCAACGATTACTAAATAAGCGAGAAGTCCATAATTTTTATATGAATGTCCGTGATTTATATATCTGGGCGATTGAGCACAATATCCTTCAAATCGAAGGAGTACTATCGCCTGCGTCTTATCGCAATCTGGTAATCTTTTGTATCCGGACCCAAGCCTACACACTTGCGCAGAAGTACATGATTCAACTCAAAGACCAACTTCCCCTTGGGCTGAGAGAAGAAACATTTACCATCTGCAAAGCCATGCTTTTGACAGAACAAGGTCAATTTACCAAAGTGCTCAAACTACTTGGGATGGCTCGGTTTCAGGTAGAGTCCTTCGAGATCAACGGAAGATGGCTGAGTTTGCAAGCACATCACGGCCTTTATCCTGAGGATACAGAGTGGCGGCTACAACAAACAGAGCGTCATCTACGGTACACCAAAAGTAGAAAGCTTCTCAATCCCCGATTTCAGCTTGCTTACCAAAATCAGTTTCGGCTCTACAAACGGATATTGACAGTGACTCCTGAAAAGCAACAAAAAATTTTGAATGAAATCAGAAAGATAAATCCTGTACACAATAAGCCCTGGCTCATGCGTTTGCTATCCCATGATATTAAGACCGGATCACAATAGGACAACTAATGACACTTATTTGCTCTTCTACATTCATCAAGATATAGTACTGACCTGGGTCCATCTCACCTGTATAAAGATGAAAAGAAGCAGCACCTATTTCCTGAACAGCAAGTGTGATCCCATGAACATCTATGACTGTGACAGTTTGGATATTTGCTATGCTATGCGCATGAATCCATGACTGCCTGTTCGTCACATTGGGACTAATCAGAACTACAGAATCATTCGAATCAGTTGAAGGTCTAAAGTTATCATCATCAATTTCAATGACAATGCCCTTGGCATGTTCGATTTTGGCAATGGGAGTGTGAGAGGAAACTTGCTGAGGAAAATGAAGAAGAAGGAAAATGAAAAAGATACAGGTGAAACTAGAAAGGATAGAAAGCTTGAAGGTTTGGAACATGGATAGGATATAATAAAATACAATATTTAGATATTGCAATTTTATGTATGATGCATTTTTAAGTAAATTAAAATATATAAATTTTATAACGAATGTTTTATACGAGAGGATAACGTCTATTTCATAAACAAATGGGAGAATCATGAGGTTGGGACTACATGAGAATCCTCCTTTTATTTGCTACTTTCATACTGATATCTTCTATGCTCAAAGGACAAGCCACAGAAACCACACAAAACGTGTTAGGGACACCCCTCGAATCTTGCTGCACAGATCCGATGACAGGCTTTTATCGTACAGGTAGCTGTGAAACAGGTCCCGATGATCGTGGCATACACGTAGTATGCGCCATCATGACAGCAGATTTCTTGAATTACAGCGCGACCTGTGGCAATGACCTCAAGACGGCTTATCCCATGTATGGATTTCCTGGTCTGAAACCAGGTGATAAGTGGTGCTTATGTGCCAGCCGATGGAAAGAAGCTTATGATGCAGGTTTGGCCCCTCCGGTAGTGCTTGCCTCTACACACAAAAAGGCTTTAGAGATTGTTCCCCTAGAAGCCCTCCAAGCACATGCAGTCAAGCCCTAACTTCTCATGTTGAGTGTAAGGAGATAGATGGTAGGGAGGATCAATAGCAGATTTTTCATAAGTTGTACTTACATATACCTAAAACAAACAAACCATGATAAAAAGAGCAATGCCTGTCTACCGGTGGATGATGTCAGCTTTTCTCCTGGCTTTTCTCCAAACGAACGTTGCCGCAGAGACACCTACGATCGAGACGTTTACCGAGGATATGGAGCGTTTCGAAGGATACTTCCCATTTTATTGGGATGAGGAGAAAGGAAAAATATGGCTGGAAGTCGTACGAGAAGGAGAAGAATTTCTGTATGTCAATTCTCTCAGTGCAGGTGTTGGCTCCAATGATATCGGACTAGATCGTGGGCAGTTAGGGCAAGGGCGTGTAGTCAAATTCCACCGTATAGGCCCTAAAGTTCTGCTGGTACAACCCAACTACGACTATCGTGCCAATAGTGACAATCCCGCAGAGGTCCGAGCTGTAGAGGAAGCTTTTGCCCAATCCATCCTAGCAGGATTTAAGGTAGCCGCTCAGTCAGACGGTAGATTCCTGATCGACTTGACAGATATGCTGCTCAGCGATGCACATGGCGTCAGTAGGAGCTTGCAGCGCAATGGTCAAGGTAGCTATCGCCTAGATAAGAATCGCAGCGCCATCTATCTGCCACGCAGCAAAAACTTTCCCCAAAATACAGAACTGGAAGCCATGTTGACTTTCAGTGGCAATCCTACGGGAGGCTATATTCGTTCAGTTACGCCTACCCCACAGGCGGTCACCGTCCGTATGCACCACTCCTTCATCCAGCTTCCCGACGATCAGTACATCCCCAGAGTGTTCGATCCACGCGCAGGATATTTCCCTTTTAGCTATGCCGATTATGCGACACCTATAGATCAACCTGTCCAAAAGCGATTCATCACACGCCATCGCCTACAAAAGAAAGATCCTAATGCAGCTTCCAGTGAAGCCGTAGAACCCATCGTGTACTATGTCGATCCAGGTGCACCAGAGCCTATTCGCTCTGCGCTGATCGAAGGAGCTAGTTGGTGGAATCAAGCTTTTGAAGCAGCGGGATACAAGGACGCCTTCCGCGTGGAGGTGTTGCCAGAAGGAGCAGATCCCCTAGACGTACGCTACAATGTCATCCAGTGGGTGCATCGATCTACTCGTGGGTGGTCTTATGGTGCCAGCGTCGTCGATCCACGAACAGGAGAGATCATCAAAGGCCATGTTTCCTTGGGATCTTTGCGTGTGCGCCAAGATTTTTTGATTACCCAAGGATTGATTCAAGCCTACAAGGACGGGGAGAAGCCTGATCCTATGTTGGAGAAAGTTGCACTGGCTCGCTTGCGTCAGCTCTCGGCGCATGAGGTCGGTCATACCCTCGGACTTGCGCATAACTATATCGCCAGTAGCATAGACCGTGCTTCGGTGATGGATTATCCACATCCCTATTTCGGATTTAAGCTAGGTAAACTAAATACCGAAAATGCATATGATGTAGGAATAGGCGAATGGGACAAACGCTCTATCATTTACGGCTATCAAGATTTTCCCCAGAATAAAGATGTTGCTACAGGTCTAAGTGAAATCCTTGAAGAAAGCGAAAAAATAGGTCAAGTATTCTTATCCGATGCTGAAGCAAGGCCTCAGGGGAGTAGCCACCCTGAGACACACCTTTGGGACAATGGAGAGGATGCTGCAGATGAATTGGAGCGCTTGATTGACCTGCGAAAAGATGCCTTGAATGACTTCTCTGAAAAAAATATTCCAGTGGGGACGCCATTGGCCATGATGGAAGATGTCCTGGTACCTATCTACTTCATGCACCGCTATCAGGTAGAAGCCGCAGCCAAAGTGATCGGTGGTCGTCGCTATCGCTACCAAGTAAGGGGAGACAACCAACCTGACCCAGAGGTCGTTTCGGCTACAGAACAGAAGAAAGCGATGGAAGTTTTATTGAAGACGCTAGATCCAGGCTTTTTGACGCTACCTGCTGAACTGGTCGATATGATTCCTCCACGTCCACTAGGGTATAGCCGTGGAAGGGAGCATTTTAAAATCAAAACAGGGTTTACACTAGATCCGCTAGGAATAGCCGAGACGTCTGCTGACATGACGCTGAACATGCTGCTGCATCCTGAGCGGGCCAATCGAATGGTGGCTTTTCACGCCTACAATGACAACGACTGGGGGTTGCATCAGATGCTCGATGTCCTCACAGCACGTATTTTTGGGGAGGTGAGCGAGCGCGACCGCATGTTACAGTCGTCTGAGGAAGCCGCCGTACGTCGCGTCGTACAAAAAGCCTTGGTCAAGCATTTGATTCATCTCGCGCTAGATCCGCGAAGTCAGGGACAAACCAAAGCATTGGCTAACAGATCTTTGAATCGTTTGTACGCCACTTTATTTCCTGATAATCTACAGCTACAAGGCAAAAATAATGTAGCCTCACAACTGGAAATCAGACAGAATTTTCGGGCAGGTGATCAGCTCCAAGAGGCACACGAGACGTACTGCCGAGAGATGATCAATCGCTATTTTACACAGCCTGAACTCATCAAGTTGCCTCCAACCCCTTCTCCTCCGGATGGATCTCCGATTGGATCGTGCAGCATGTATGGGGAGTAGCAGTGCACGGTTTGCTTTCCTGCATCATCTCTGCAAAATGATTCATGAAAAAGTCTTAGACCCTGTTTGGAACAATGAATATCTAGTTAAAAAGCAGAGATTTTAGGTTCTGACGAAAGCTATTTTGTGAGATTTAGTGAGGCTAAATAGATGAAATTCAGGTTCTGAAAGCGCAAACTTTTCGCAGATTTGAGGTTTCAAGCAGGGTCTTATGAGTAAAACCTATATTTCCGATCGTATATTTGAGAATAAGGATTTTGCAGAAGAGGAATTGGAAGTGGCCAACTATGACCAGTGTACCTTTATCCGATGTCGCTTTTATCAGGTTGATTTGAGTGACATTGGCTTCATTGAGTGCGAAATGAAAGACTGCGATCTGAGCAATGCATATCTGACAAATACAGCTTTTCGAGACGTACAATTTACGCAATGTAAAATGATGGGTTTACATATGGAGGAAGGGAATCAGATGGGCTTGGAGATGCAATTCGACCATTGTATTTTGGATCATACCTCCTTCTTTGGGTTGAAATTGAAAAAGACATTCTTTCATACTTGTAGCTTGAAAGAGGTAGATTTCACAGAAGCGGAATTGGGCGAAGCGAGCTTTACAGGAAGCAACTTGGAGGGGGCAAAATTTGAGCGGACGGACTTGAGGAAAGCAGACTTTCGTGGAGCCCAAAACTACTTGATTGATCCACGTGAGAACAAGGTGCAGAAAGCTAAATTTTCCAGAGAAGGCTTGGAGGGGCTGGTCAAAAGTTTGGGTGTTATAGTCGAATAAAAGTTAAGAGGATGAAGCTGAGATGTGTGACCAATAGTATCAGAATCCGAGCCAGGAAATCGGACCTAGCCATCTTAAAATCGAAGGGGGAAGTAGTGGATAGTGTCCATTTTGGGGGGAGCCAGTTGCTGGTATTTGGACTTCGAATGACAGAGGAGATTTCAGAGGTTCAAGCGATATTTACGGAAGGAAAAATAGAAGTACTTTTGCCGAAAGAAGTCGGACAACGCTGGATAACATCCCATCAAGTAGGAATCCATCATCATATTCCTTTAGAAAATAATCAACAATTAGAAGTCCTGATCGAGAAAGACTTTCCCTGTGCGCACCGTCCGACAGAGGATAAATCAGATACTTTTACAGAGTTAGCGCCTTCTTGATTGTTGGAAGGCTATCCATTCTTCTCGTGTATTGATGTTGAGAAAGTGATGAGGGACAGGATGAGGAATGGCATGCACATTCATTGCTTCTAAAAGCTTCATGATTGATCGTCTGCCTTGACCTAATGCTTCTTTCACAAAGGGCTGGCTACTTATTTCCCAAATGCTCAGCATAGGTTCAACTTGTTTTTTTTCTGTATTCCAAAATACCGATACATCTACTACAGGCTTTCTATTTTCTATCAATAGGCCCACATCCTCCTTCCCCACTAGCGGCATATCACAAGCCATCAATAAAATAGGGCAATGTGGAAATCGTTGTTGAGCCGTATAAATCGCACCTAGAGGACCTTGACCAGGAATCAGATCCATTATTCCCGAAACCCCCAACTTATCTGCTATTCCTAGATTTATTCCCACTGACAGATGTGCCTCTATTCCCTCAAGCGTCAACATCTCCCACATGTATAAAGCTTGTGGTTTCTCATAGTAGGAAATCATGGCTTTGTCTTGCCCCATTCTTTGACTTTTTCCTCCTGCAAGCACCCATCCGATAAGATTCTGCTTAGCTTCCATCTTGCTTTTTATTACTTTATGACGAAATGGGAATATGTCTCCCCGATCAACGCGCACTTACCGACTCCAATCATTGCCCTATGTCTGAAACTAAGGATAATCCTCAACTCGCTCAACCCGCCTCCGAGGCAGCAGGCCTCAAGGCCATCCGTATTTCTTCCAAGATGATCTTCGGCTCCATGCCCATCGGCAAGGCGATGAAGGTCCTCAACAAGCTCAATCAGGAGAAAGGCGTAGACTGTCCAGGCTGTGCATGGCCCGATCCTCAGACGCGTTCCAAACTAGGAGAATACTGCGAAAATGGGGTAAAAGCGATCGCAGAAGAAGCCATGAGCCAGCGAGCGACAGATACTTTTTTTTCCAAGCACAGCGTGGCGGAGATGCGTAAGAAGAGCGACTATTGGTTAGGACAGCAAGGCAGGTTGACGCAGCCTATGATCATCCGTGAAGGAGAGAGGCACTATCAGCCGATCTCATGGAAAGCTGCATTTGAACGCATAGGACAAGAACTCAACGGCTTAACTCACCCAGATGAGGCCATTTTTTACACGTCAGGCCGAACCAGTAATGAGGCTGCCTTTCTCTATCAATTGTTCGTTCGAAAATATGGCACCAACAACCTCCCCGATTGCTCCAATATGTGCCATGAGTCTAGTGGGGTAGGACTGTCCCAGACGTTGGGGATCGGCAAGGGATCGGTTGTATTGGAAGACTTCGAAAAAGCAGAATTGATCCTCATTTTTGGCCAAAACCCTGGGACCAACCATCCCCGTATGCTCTCCGCCTTGGAAAAAGCCAAGGAAAAAGGCGCACAGGTCATTGTGATCAATCCACTAAAGGAAGCAGGACTTCTACGATTCAAGAATCCCCAGAAACTCAAAGGACTGGCAGGCCAGGGGACAGCCATCGCGGATCAGTACTTACAGGTCAGCATCAATGAAGACGTGGCCCTACTCAAAGCATGGATGAAGCTATTGATTCAGTGGGAAAAGGAAGGTCGCGAGGTATTAGATACAGCTTTTATAGAGGAAAGGACCATTGAATATGAGACGCTGAAAGCAGATCTCGCCACATACGAACTGGATAAACTGATTGCCAAAACAGGATTGACAAAAAAACAAGTCATCGCCTCTGCCGAAGTGATTGCCTCACGTGATCGGATCATCGCCTGCTGGGCCATGGGGCTGACGCAGCACGTAAATGGCGTCGACAATGTGCGTGAAGTGGTCAATCTCCTCCTGCTCAAAGGATCTGTGGGCAAAGCAGGAGCAGGTACTTGCCCTGTGCGTGGGCACTCGAATGTGCAGGGAGACCGCACCATGGGTATTCATGAGCGTCCGAAGAAGGCCTGGATCGATAAGCTCAAAGATACTTTTCATTTTACGCCCCCCTCTTCTCCTGGGTACAATGTGGTAGAGTCTATAGCTGCCATGCGAGACCAAAAAGCTAAGGTCTTCATTGCCTTGGGAGGAAACTTTGTCTCGGCTGCACCTGATACACCCGTCACAGAGCAAGCTTTGCAGAACTGTAACTTAACGGTGCATATCAGCACGAAACTCAATCGCTCACATCTGACGCATGGTAAGATTGGGTTGATCCTGCCCTGTCTCGGACGAACCGATAAGCATGTACAAAAGAGTGGAGTTCAATTTGTCACCGTCGAAAACTCCATGGGCATCGTCCATCCTTCTTACGGTGTATTGAATCCGCCTTCTCCTCACCTCAAAAGCGAACCTGAAATTGTAGCTTCTATGGCGGCAGCCACTTTGCCAGAGGATGATATCGATTGGCTGGGACTGGTAGAGGACTACGACAAGATTCGCGACCTCATCGCCAAGGCCGTCAAAGGATTTGAGGACTACAATGCGCGTTTGCAGGCACACAATGGCTTCGAGCTACCCAATGGCGCACGGCACGGAGATTTCCAGACAGAGTCAGGTAAAGCTGTTTTTACAGTGAATCGACTCGCAGAGGGACGACCCGATGGCCATGCCTTCATGATGATGACCATTCGCAGCCACGACCAATTCAATACGACGATCTATGGACTCGATGATCGCTACAGAGGTGTCTACCAGGGACGCATGGTAGCATTTATGCATGTAGAAGATATGCAAGCATTGGGTATCGCACAAGGAGATTTTGTGGCTTTGAGCAATGATTATGGAGGAAAGCATCGACGCGTGGAGGGATACAAAGTCATGGCGTATGACATTCCGAAAGGCTGTTTGGCAACCTATTTCCCCGAATCCAATCCCTTGGTGCCTTTGGAGCTATCCGCAAGAGCGAGCCATACGCCTGCATCTAAGTCGGTTGCAGTAAACGTAGAGAAGATGGATTAATCGTCAGTCGAGTGGAGAAGTTTGCGAGAGATTGTAAGGATTTCCCGATCCATTTCCAGATGTTGAGGTAGGTCTCAAAAAAAGTCCTAAATTCATATATGTGAATGAAGAGATGTGTGAGAGAAGGAGGTTTTGGGGTCAAAAGGTCATTTCACTCGACCGCTCTCATGCACAGCTACTAACCAACTACTACTATGGATACAGCGAATAGGAAGGCGAATAAGTCTTATGACATGTTCTTATTTTGGGGTTGTTTCATCGCCCTAGTTGCGACGGGCTTCGGCTTCGTGGCGCGGACGCAGATCATCATTGACTGGGGGGCGCAGTTCAACCTAACCGAAACCCAAAAAGGAGAGATTCTGGGTGTAGGGTTCTGGCCTTTTGCGATCAGTATTGTGATTTTCTCTCTGGTGATCGACCGTGTAGGGTACCGAAATGCCATGTTATTTGGTTTTATCTGTCATGTCATCTCCGCCTTCATCACGATTTTTGCAACGGGGTATGATATGCTCTATTTGGGAACCTTAGTCATGGCTTTGGGCAATGGGACGGTAGAAGCTTACATCAATCCTGTCATTGCGACCATGTTTAAGGAAGAAAAAACCAAGTGGCTCAACATTCTTCACGCAGGTTGGCCTGCGGGTCTGGTTATCGGAGGCTTACTTGTGCTGGGACTGGACGCGCTGGCAGTGGACAAAATGATGTGGGAAGTAAAGGTGGCGTTGATCTTCCTCCCTGTGGTAGCTTACCTTTTCTTGCTGATCGGACGAAAGTTTCCCGAAAATGAGCGCGTAGCCGCAGGCGTCTCCTACAAAGACATGCTCAAGCAGGTCGGGATCATCGGTGCTTTGATCATTACTTCGCTGATCTCATCTGAGATTGCCAATCAGTTCGACCTTTCGATCTGGTATGTGGTAGGCGCTACGGTGCTACTCACAGGTATCTATGGATATTATACCCAGTCTTTGGGCAATGGGCTTTTTCTCCTCTTGGTCATGATCATGATTCCACTGGCCACGACCGAGCTGGGAACAGATAGCTGGATTACCTCTTTGATGGAGCCTGAGTTTGATAAGTTTGGTTTAGACTCTCTCTGGCTGATCATTTACACCTCTGCAATTATGGCGGGTTTACGCTTTTTTGCAGGACCTATTGTACATCGTCTTTCGCCCCTGGGATTGTTGGCTGTATCTTCTGTTGTGGCAGCGATTGGATTAATTTTCTTGTCAGAAGCAGCGGGCATCACGATTTTGGTTGCAGCTACTATTTATGCCTTGGGTAAGACCTTCTTTTGGCCTACGATGTTGGGCGTCGTTTCGGAGCAGTTTCCTCAGGGAGGCGCTTTGACCTTAAACGGGATCTCAGCCATTGGGATGCTGGGAGTAGGGATAGTCGGAGCCGTATTTTTGGGGAATATCCAGGATCGTAGCATCGAGCAGAGCATTGCTGATTACGACCAAACGAATAACACGCAGCTAAAAACAGACTACATGTCGCCACAGAGTGGCCTTTTCGGTGAATATTATGCTATCGACAATACCGCGCTGAAAGGTGCCACAGAGGCAGATCGTAGCACCATTACAGAGATACAAGGAGATGCGAAAAAGGGCGCCCTTTCTACGGTAGCGATTTTTCCCATCATCATGCTGATTTGTTATGTGGGCTTGATCCTATATTTCAGATCTAGAGGGGGTTACAAGCCTGTGATGCTGGATGTCTCAGAAGCTGAGAGGGAAAAAGTAGGATAATTTTCTTTGAAAGAAGACTGCTGAGGAAAACGCTATTCCCTACTCTTTGGAAGTGCGCATATAATCTTTCAATCCGCTGAAGCGAAACGTTTCTATATTATATTAGTTAAATAAACACATTTGGCCTCTAGTCAGGAGATAACGAACGTAGAAAAAGACATTGTCGCGCTTTTTCGGAGAAAAGACAGTCAGGCATTGCGTTTGATTGATCAGCATTACCAACGCGCATTGGTAGGGGTGATCATGCGGATCGTGAAGACAGAGGCATTTGCACAGGATGTTTGGCAGGAGAGCTTGGTCAAAATCTGGAAAAATTCCCATACGTATGATCCTGAAAAGGGACGTCTTTTTACATGGCTCTTGAATATTTGTCGTCGTACAGCTATAGATAAGACGCGATCGAAAGTATATAAGGAAAGTTTCAATGTCGGATCGTCATCGGCCATTTCGGATGCAGGGAATCCAGTACCCAGCGAATCTCCGTATATAGATGGAATAGGCGTCAGAGAAATGGTCAAAAAATTGGACCCTAAATATCAGGAGGTCATAGAGCTTGCCTACTTTTTGGGATACTCACAGCAAGAAATGGCTCAGAAGCTCGATCTTCCTTTGGGCACGGTCAAAACAAGAGTCAGAAAGGCCATTAAAGAATTGAGGGTATGGATGGGCAAATGAATGTAGAAGAATTGATTGAATCGGGTATTTTAGAATTATATGTCCTTGGTACGTTGCCAGAGGAAGAGGCCCGCCATATCCACCAGCAAGTGATGAATGATGAACGCTTACGCCAAGAGGTGGAAGCGATAGAAGCTACACTGATCCAAATGGGGGAAAGTCATGCGCCTGCTAAGCGTTTGGATGTGATGGATTCAGTCATGAATGCGATAGCAACTGAAGAGGAGGCGCAGATAGAAAATCAGAAAGATGGAGAAGGAAAAGAAGGAGCGTCGATCGTTTCCATCACTTCAGAAGCTACACCGCCCCCCAAAAGTATGGTACCCAGTTGGATGCTGGCTGCTGCTGTTGCATTGATCCTCAGTTTGTCAGGCAATATTTACTTCTACATGCAGTGGCAAAGTACGGATGCTCAGTACACGAATTTACTTTCCCAATCAGAGACATTTGCTCAGCAAAATCAGACGCTTCAGACAAAAGTGGATGAACAGTCAGACTGGATTGCGCACTTGAGTGATCCCCAAGGCGAAAATGTCAAGTTGAAGAGCACTGTAGATGGAAAATCTTTTGAAGCATGGGTAAAATGGAATCCCCAAACACAGCAAATTAGCCTTTATCAATGGCAGTTGGAAAACTTATCCGAGGAACAAGTATATCAGCTTTGGGCGATCATTGACGGACAGCCCGTCTCGGCAGGGCTGCTTACGGATTTGGCTAGCGTACCCACCCTCACACAGATCGAAGGAAAACCCGCTGCTTTCGCCATTACCATCGAACCTACAGGAGGCAGTGAAGCTCCCACCTTGAGCCAAATGGTCGTCATGGGTAATGTAACGGTCTGATTTTTCAAGAATAAAAAATTATTTGTGTATAGAAGAGGGCCGTGCTCCGTAGCGTATGGCCCTCTTCTACATGGTATTTTTATGATCATTCGCAAGAAAAATCACTCTCTCAACATCCACTTACTCCCTTCTTTACGTAGGTGTCACAAATCTTTGTTTCACCTAATCATTTAAAGCTTTGAAACGAATAACCCAGTTTCTGTATGTGGGCATTTGGGGGCTGATCACCAGCCTCTGTTGTGTCCCGATGAACAGTTGGGCTTCTAGTCACAGAGAAGCTCCGCTGATCGCCAACGATCCCCTTGCAGACAATACGGATGTCTATGCATTCCGTAGTCCTGACGATCCCCAGACTGTCACCTTGATTTCTAATTTCATCCCCGCGGAGTTGCCGTTTGGTGGTCCCAACTACAACACCTTTGGTACAGGGATTCGATATGAAATTCATGTAGACAATGATGTCACGACCCCAGGTGATGACATCATCTACCGTGCGACATTCCAGCAAGTGAATGAAGACCCGACCACCTTTTTCAATATCCGTCTGGGACAGCAAAATCTCAAGACTACCTACACTTTGGAAAGGAGTATGGACGGAGGGAATACATTTGTGGCCATCATTACCAACGGCATTGTCCCTCCTCCCAATATTGGCGCGCGCTCGATAGCGTCTCCTGTCGGATTGGGTGCCACGAGTTATGAAAGTCTGATCCAGCAAGCCATTACGACAGCGTCTACAGGTGAAAAAGTCTACTGTGGTCCAGCCGATGATCCATTCTTCGTGGATCTAGGTGGGATTTTTGACTTAGGAAATTCTCCTCGTCAAGGCACGAATGTCATGCGGGATGGCCTTGCCCGTTTCAACACACATTCTATCGTGATCCAGGTTCCGATTGCGACCCTTCAAAAGGATGGAAAAACGGTCGACATGGCCGCTGATATCTTGGATGGAGACTTTGTCATTGGGGTTTGGTCTTCGGCTAGTCGCCAGCAGATGCAGACCTTGCATGCAGACGGAACCGTGGCAAATTCAGGTCCGTGGATACAGGTTTCGCGCTTGGGCATGCCCTTGACCAATGAGGCGGTGATCCCTATTGGGGAAAAAGATGAGTGGAACATTCGCACGCCCTACAATGAGAATCCAGATCATTTTGAATACTTCTACAATCCCGAATTGGCGCTTTATATGGACGATGACCAGTTTGGCGGTGCTGTGCCCGCCTTTGCTGCCTTGAGGATTCAGCGAAGTGCCCTCGGTGCCTTTGACTTTGGAAATGGACAGGACGGACTTTTTGGACTAAAGGGAAGTGCAGCCGTCGCTGGAACAGCTCTGGATGATGCCATTTTTGGTACACTGTTACTTCCTGCGGCAGGAAAGCCTCGTTCAGTCGATCTCTGGCCTGCTTTCCATACAGGCGTCCCTAATTTCCCTCCCTACCAACTCGCAACAGGAAAAAATGGGAATCCACTGGCCGCAGGTAAGCCATTTGTCAATAACTTCTTACCCAATGGAGGAGATATGCTCCGTCTGAATATGGCGACACCTGTCACCGACCGAAACGATCCTGCTTTCAGTTCTTCGGGACTGATCCAGGCAGCTGTGCTGGGATTGACAGATCCTACCTTCGCTGGCAATACCTATTTAGAATTTATTCCCAATATGGATGGCTTCCCCAATGGACGTCGTTTGGAAGATGATGTGACACGGATTGAGTTGCAGGCTGTGGGAGGTGTTGTTTTGGCTGCTATTGGGCTTTGGTACGATGATTTTGACCCCAACGATCCTTATGCTTCTCCTGTCACTCAGGATTTATTAGATGTATTGACCTATACGACAGGAATTGAGGCCAACGATACCACGTTTCGTTCTTCCTTCCCCTATGTACAGACACCTTGGCCAGGAGATGGCAAATGTGGTGGTCTGCCTGTCATCTATGATCAGCCCACTGTGCTAGATCCTACAGGTGATTTGGCTGCTCCCTCAAATTTGGTCGCTGACAATGGGACTTTTTTCATTGTCCCTCTGACATGGAAAGACAATGCTACGAATGAAGAAGGCTTTGTCATTCGTCGTACCTCCTCTCAGGGTACGGAAATGGTGGCTTCTGTAGGGGCCAATGTGACGAGCTTTACAGTACAATCCTCCTGCAAGTATCTACACAGGAGAAATAAAGTTGGATCTGATCTGAGACAAAGGGAGCCTTTGAGCTCTTGCGCCTCAAGGGCAGGTTAATCCTGCTACGCAGGACCCTTGACCCACAAGCTCTCAAAAGCTAAGAGAGGCCCAAGATCAGAGACAACTACAAATCATATCCACCTTAAACTCACCCCAAAAGTGGACGAAGGATGGGGGTAACCTTAAACTTCCCTCCTTGGATTCCTTTGGGCGAAATGGAATAACAGTACTGCCCTATTTCCTCTATTTCTGGGTGACTACTCATGCAAAATATCCTTGAGCATACACTCTCATGGTCAGGGGTAATGAAATACCAATTGTATCCTTTCTGTGTGAAGGCTTTGGGATTCCAGAAACGAGGCATATCTAATACTGCATCATCTGGAAGTTGGGCCACCTGCTTTGCAGCATAATCTACAAGACTAAATTCAATAATGGGGAAGTCCTTATAAGGCATAATGTAATACTCCCCTAAATCGAAGCATGAATTAAGTTTGAACAAAAAATTTAACCTCTAATTTGGGCTTAGCCTGGATAATGACTATATTTTTTATTAAAAAAAGACAAAAAATTGTCAATATATACCACTGGTGATAAGTAAAAACCAATCACTCATACAGCATTTTAACTATGAACATATTTTCCTCTATTGTTATGCTATTATTAATTAGTAGTCCATTGTATGGGTTGCTAGGCCAAACTTATGTAAATGTAGACTGGTCTTTCAGCACTGGCTTACCTGATCCACAAATTCCATGGACATCTTCAAAAGCCTATGGAGGTGAATTTCTTTATGTAGTAGGAAATACCCAAGTCATTGATCAAGGACTAGATGTCTTACTGACCAAGTATGACATAGAAGGACAAGTGGTTTGGCAACAAACCTATAATCACATTGATAGTGTAGATGATTACGGGGTAGACTTGATTGTAGATGCTTGGGGAAACATAGTAGTATGTGCAGCTTCTTTGAGCGATCTCAATGGCACCTCTGACTATTTAATTTTAAAATACTCTTCCAACGGAAGCTTAGAATGGGAATACACCTATGACGGAATAGGTGAAGGTGAAGACTATCCAAGTAGCCTAACTTTCGATGCTCAGGGTAATATTTACATAACAGGTACCAGCCAAGGAATTGGAACGGATTTTGACTATACGACGTTAAAGCTTGATACAAATGGGAAACATATTTGGACCAAACGCTATGACCGATCAGGTTTGTCAGATGTCGCTGTAAAGATTATGTATTGGGCTGAAGGTGATCGTCTTATGGTGACTGGTGGAAGCGGGGAGACGACTAGCGATTGGGATTACGTCACTTTATCATACAAAACAAATGGTACTTTAGATGAAGAAGGAATTACTGATAATCCAGGTATTGGCTTTGATAAGCCTGCAGATATGGCGTTAGCGTCAGATGGGAGTATGTACATCACAGGGGCTGCTGCTCAAAATGGGAATGACTATGAAATATATACAATCAAACTTGATACTTCCTTTCAACTGGTATGGGAAAGGTCCTATGGTTCACTAAGTGGCCAAGAGGGGGGCTTGACCATTGCTGTAGATGGTAATCATGAGGTTTGGGTTGGAGGGTTTACGGGTACCGCTTCTAACACAAGAGGACAACTTCTCAAATACAGTGCGAGTGGGGCGCTTTTATCCAGTCCAATAATTATACACGGAAATAATCGGAGTAGTCAGGTTAAAGACTTATTCGTCCTGCAAGATGGGGGTACGTTAGTTTGTACTGAAGTTTCGTCATCAGGGTCTACTGAAATCCGTCTAACTGAATACTCAAGTAAAGGCCTTCTTAAATGGCAACAGAATTATACTCATGTTTCACCTGCTTCAGATCATCCTTTATCATTAGTAGTTAATCCTTTAGGGAATATTTTTATCACAGGTCTTTCTCGCGATCTAGGAGGAGATCGCTACCTGACTTTGGCTTACCAAATACTGGATCTCCCATCCAATATTCAGGTATTTCCTGGTACAAGTCAGCTATATGAACCTGATCAAATAATCATCCGGGTAGAGCCTGAATGGGTCGATACCAGCAGAGTCAATCAAATTCTAAAACCGTTTGGTACCATCCAAGACTTTTTATCTCCCAATCTAATCAGCGAAATGGATAGTGTTTTGGATACCTTTGGTACGCTGGAGAATTGGACTTTGATTAAGTTATTTAGGAATTTGACTACCTATACCGATCATTCCATCAGCCGATTAGGAGAAAAGGTACCCATGCCAGATTTTTGGACTACGTTTATACTCAGGTTGCCCAACGCTTCAGATGGGCCTACATATGATGTTAGTGAAGTGGCCTCTGCACTAGATAGCTTATCGGGAATTCGATATACAGAGCTTTGTTATTTGGACGAGATAACCTCTTTTCCAAACGATTCTTTGTATACCTTACAACATTCCCTACAATCTATTACTTATCCAGATGGACATCTATTCATAGAAGATGCTTGGAGCCATGAAGTGGGCAGACCAGAGATTAAGGTGGCTGTTTTTGACGAAGGAATTGATTGGCGCCATCCTGATTTTGGTTTTGATGGGGTGGATACAGCAACTAGTGTAGTGAAGGGAGGAACAGATTTTTACAATAATTCGATTTCTATTTTTCAGTCAGGAATCTTTGCTTCTGCTTTGAGCGGAAATCATGGCACCTCTGCCGCAGGTATTATCGGAGCACAACGGAATAATCAACTAGGGGTAGCTGGAATAGCTGGTGGAGATAATTTACAAAATGGAATTTCCCTGTACTCTATGAGGGTTTGTTCAGGGAAAATTTGTAATAGAAGCCTGTATCGAGATGCCTATCTGGAAGCCGTTACACTAGACACCATTAATAACTTTGGACTTGGGGTTCATATTACCAATCACAGTTATGGAAGTGTTAGAGCGGCGTCACCTACATACCGAGAAATAGTAGATTTTGCGTTTCGCAACCAAGTTGTTCAAGTGGCAGCAAGAGGGAACAATAATAACACTGCTAACTTTGTTCCTAGCACTATACGAGATGAATATATCCTATCCGTAGGAGCCTCAAAAACCGATGGCGAGAAATCTCCCTTTAGTAGTTATGGACGAGAAATGGACGTAATTGCTCCTGGAGTCTTAGCCATGATTCAAACCACAGATACAACTGTAAATGGACAGGCGCAATATATCTCCTTCAATGGCACCTCTGCAGCTGCTCCTCATGTCGCAGGGGTTGCAGCTCTCATGCTTAGTCGCATTAATCCCTTGATAGGCTATGACGATCTATCTCCAGAGGATGTAGAGCACATGCTACAATGGACCGCGACAGATAAGAATGTTGTTGGATACGATGATCTAACTGGATATGGGTTGGTCCATGCGGGGCGAGTGCTGGATCGACTTGATACAGCTAAATACAGGATTCAGCACTATACATCTACAGTTGTGCTAGATACACTTTCTACTCCAGTCTCTACTGGTATTATCAAATTTATCCCAGATGATTATGGTCTTACCCAGCAGTGCGACCAATTACATCGTAGATGTATATAAGTATCAGCATATCTATACATACACTCAGGCACCTTCAATTCGAGTTGATACAGCCTGGGTTAGAAATAGCTCTTCAACTTTACTGGGATCACAGGATAACACCACAAGCCTTGCAAATCTACCTGCAATAACCTTAGAGTCATTTTCACAAAATAGTGCAATAGCCTCAGGATACTACTTATTCGTCAGAAGTACTGCTTCAGGAGACCCTGTTAATCGTTTTATACCAGCTGATACGGCTCGGCTAGCTATCTCGCTCTACCTCAACGATACTACTACCTTTACCACAAATACCCCTTCACCTCTAGAAGACAGCAAATTGGTCGTATTTCCAAACCCAACAGCAGGAAATATCAACTTTCAAGTTACAGGAAGCTTTGCTAACCGTCCTTTAGTAGAAGTATTTGATTTGCAAGGCCGAATCATTCGTACCACACAGATGATTTCCTCGGCGATGAACTGGAAGGCTTCGGTTGATATCAGTGAATACCCGAATGGAGTTTACCTCTATCGCCTCATCCACCGAGATACTGTCTATACTGGTAAATTTATCAAGACTTCTATCCGCTAATATCCAACATGATGCGACAATTATTATCTATATCACTCTGCCTATTAGGGATTTTTACAAGTTTATTTGCTCAAGATTGGTTTCCAATAGGGGCCAAGTGGCATTACAATACAGAACTCTGCAATATAGAATCCCCTTCTTGTGGCTATTATACGCTAGAAGTAGTGAGAGATACCTTTATAGCAGGGCAGCAAGCGAAGGTGTTGAAGGTAGAAGAGTTTGGCTCAGGAAGCCTATTCCTCGATTCCCTAGAAATTGTCTATGAAGCATCTCATCGCGTATATCGATACTACCAGGGAACTTTTCATCTTATCTATGATTTGAATCTGATGAGCGGAGATACCCTTACAATTCAGGATACAAGCTATGTGGGTTTCATTCCAGCAGAAAATGGAGAACAATCCGATACGATTACGTTTAAGGTGGCCATAGATTCCGTTACAACCCTTTCCTTTGGAGGGGTACCGCTTGCCATCCAATATTCTCATCCCTTAGAAGAAGGGAATGCCAATTTATGGGGCTTCTATGAAGGCATTGTGGAGCGTATAGGTCCTATCGAACAACCCTTAGGAATGTATGGAGACATCACAGCGAATCTATTCAGGGGGCAGTTGAGGTGCTATGAAGACAACCTCATTTCGTGGCAAAACCCAAATTTCTCAGGAGAATGTAACCTAGTTACAAGTATAGCAGAAGCGGGTGTGGCTCCTCCCCTCAAGATTTGGTATGCCGAGGAAACCCATGAACTGGTCTTGGAACTTCCCGATTCCAAGAGCAATTTTTTCTCGATTGCGCTTATCAATGTTACGGGACAATCTGTCTGGCAAGAACACAGGCATCGAATACTTGATCGTCAACCCATACGAGTGGGGCTACCTTCACTGCCTCAAGGTACTTACTTTGTCAACATATCTGTAGGAAGAGAAGTACATACTCAAACTATCATGATACAGGAGTAACTATGAAATGAGAAACTACAGGCATCCTAAAGATGCTCATAAAAAAGGGAAATAATTGACTTAGTAATAGGACCTGTGTTGAGACGTTATGCTCAACGGAATGTTACTATACTCAAAATAAGATGTTTAAAGTATTGTTATTGAGGACTTATCATCTCAATTATATCCCGTTTTTCTATGTTCGCCTACTTGAGTTGATAGACCGAGGAAAATGGGATATAAATACTGTAGCGTAGTTCTAATGAAAGGTAGCCGTCCCACTATGAAGCACCTTTAGCAAATAAAAAAGTGGACCACTACCACCTCCAGACTGTATCTGAGGTATAGGTATAGCTTCAGTTAAAAACTGAAGGGGGCCAGTTCCAGAGGGCCCATAATAAGCCATTGGGAAAGGCACTTTTTGTTTCTTCTTATCGATCTTTTTATCTTTTTGAAGGACAGATTACTTCTTCCCATTAGCTAAATATTACCCTACATGGACCCTCTTTCCCAACACCCCGTCAAAAACATTTCTATTCATTCACTAGACTATCGTTATATCGAAAAGGGGGAAGGTCCTACGATTATTTTTCTACATGGATTTCCTGACCTTGCACATACTTGGGACGAAAGCATTGAGTCCTTTTCTAAGGACTATCATTGTGTAGCGCCCTATTTACGAGGCTATTATCCTACAGGGATTCCTGAGAATGGAGACTACAGGATCAAGACCATTGCAGAGGATATCCAAGAGCTGGCGGATCAGTTGGGGATTGAACGCTTTTATTTAGTCGGACAAGATTGGGGGGCATCGGTGGTATATGCCATCATGAATCTTTGTCCTGATCGCGTCATCAAAGCTGTCACGGTAGCCATTCCTCATCCACGTGTTCTGAAAGCGGATCTCATCACACTTTACAAAGCGCGGCATTTCTGGCGATTTAGCACGCCTGCCCGATCTCTTACTTATACCCGCAAAAACAACTTTCATTACCTCGATGTGCTATATAAGCGTTGGTCTCCCACTTGGAAAAATTATCAGGAAACCAGCGATCAGGTGAAGGCGACATTTGCAAAAGAAGGACGACTGGAGGCCGCCTTGGGATATTATTATTCTTTTTATGAAAATAGAAGTAACAAGGAGTTGCTGAGATTTTATGGAAAAATACAGGAGATTCCCTTGCTCGCGATGGCTGGAAAAAAAGATGGTGCGCTGGTGCTAGATCCCTTTTATAAGATGGAAGAAAAAATGAAGGCAGAATTCAAATTGGTTATTCACGAGGAGGCGGGACACTTTTTACATCGCGAGGTTCCCGATTTTTTTATTCAAGAGGTGCAGAAATTTCTTGCCCCATCTTGAGTATGTGGAAGTGAATCTTAATCAGAGACTCCAGATAGAAAATTTCTCATGGCTGATCCTCATCACATATGGAACACCTTTTCTGCGTTTGCGCAAGAGCTAGAAGCCATCACAGACAATCGAGATGGGAGAGAATGGGATACTTTTACTCAGACCTGTGAGGTCCAATCAGCTAAAAAGCGTGCGGTACTTTTTCCTCAAACAGAAATCTGTAATCGTGTAATCTACTTGATGGAGGGCATTGTGGCTTCTGAATATCGATATGAAGATAAGCATGTCATTACACGATTTTTTCAGAAGGGGAATTTTAGTGCCAATATCGTCAGTGCAGCTACAGGCGCGCTCGCAGAAGATAATTTAATCGCCATCACGGATGTGGTGTTTATTTCTATTCCATTTGACCAGTTTATCGAATGGTATCTACACTCCGATTACATGGGGTTATTCATTCGAAAAAAAATCATCCAAAACAGTCTGGAAAATAAGCATTTCACGACCATTAAAACGATCTCTAGCACAGAGAAAAGATATCAATTCCTTGAAAACCATTATCCTGAGGTCATTCGCCATACGCCTTCCAAACATATCGCCAGCTTCCTGGGCATCTCTCCTGAAGCACTGAGTAGATTTTTGAGTAAACGGTACAAGTCTTAACCTTGGTCAACCTTTTTGTCCTTCTCAGCTCATAACTTGGTTCTTCCAACCAAAACGAACCAGGAAATGAAACATGTACATCTTCTCTACGGGAGTGTGGGCTTGCTATTTGCGATGCTTTGGCTGCCGCTAGGACAATATGATTTTTTACTTGAAAATTGGATGAAAATCGGGACGTATGCTGTTCCTTTTTTGCTGATAGGTGCTTTTGCCTTCCGTCCAGATGGAGAGATCAAAGGTTTATGGAAGGATGCCCGATTCCTTGGAGTTTTGATGCTCATCGCCTACATCATCCACCAGTATGAGGAGCACTGGATAGATCTATTTGGAAATACGTACGCATTCTACACCTTCAACAACAACTTTATCTTGGGCATGCTAGGTGCTCCCGAAGGAACCATAGGACCTTTGACAAGAGCAAGTATTCTTATCATCAATACTTCACTGGTTTGGTTGGTCGGCATGTTAGCCATCGTACGCAGCCCCAGGCATCTTTTTCCTTTGAGTGCCATGGCCCATATCATCATCGTAAATGGGGTGGTTCATATTTTGGCGAGTGTCGTCAATGTTACCTATAATCCTGGTCTTCTGACGTCCCTTGTTATCTTCATTCCCATATATCTTTTGTTTTTACGGTTCATGCGACAACAGTATGCAGGAGCGAGAAAACTTATCCTTTGGGGTCTCGTCTGGTCTTTGCTGGCGCATGTGATCATGGTAGCAGGTCTACTCCAAGCCAATTGGTTCCACAATATTCCAGAGATGGCTTACTTTGGGGTACTTATTTTGTGGTCCTTGCTACCTTCGATTCTGTTTCGTCCTCAAGGATGAGGTAGTATTAAACGTATAAATACATTTGGCGTATAGGATAGAACAAATCCATATAGAAGGATACTTGACCATGAAAATCATTCTGGATACATACGGCAAAAACGGGGTATTAGACATTATGGGTAATCCCCAGGAATCCATTTTATACTTCAAGGGAAAACCTATCCACTATCAGTGGTATGCAGAAGTAGGAACTACATGGAGGTATCATCTCGCGCAAGGTCTCAAACGACAGGCAGTGCAAACCAATTATAGGATTAGACAAATCCTCAAGGAGGGCATACAGCATGAAGGAGACTTTGTGGAGGCTGCCTCGTACTTTGTGGATTTTTTGGCATATGGGACATACACTTTTGGATATTATGAAGTATCCAAAAGTATCCATATGGAATCGATTCATGCACATACGGGATATGAAAGCTATAATACTTACGGAGGAATGCCTACTGTCACAGCTACGCAGCATAGTTTGGATGGTGAGACAGTAGGAAAATATAAAGAAGCTATTCTGAGGGGAGATCGTCCTGTGATGGTTTGGCTTCATGTCGAGAACTCGTGGATTTTTCACATGGTGGATGGCCACCATAAGCAGGTTGCTTACAGGCTCGCTCAAGTGCCTCCTCATGTTCTCTTTATCACCAAGATGGGCAATGTATACAAATCTGTGGAGGAAACCCTTGCATTGGCTCAAAAGATGGGTTGTACCAAGGCGCATTATCTTGATAAGATGAAAGAAGAGAAGCAGGACCTTAGCCACTATCAGGAGCAGAAATTAGACTTGGATCAAACGTTTCGACGGATAGAGAAAAGCTAAGGGGCAAAACTTGTCACTCAGAACACTAAGGTATGGAGCTGTTGAAGGCCGCAGTCGAGAAATAAGGAGAAAAAGATCACATCTTAAGCGTCGGTCCTTTGATAAGGGATCGACTTTTGTTTGTTTTCTTGTCCCATCAAATAATGAAACGGTATGAATCCAGACGTTTGGAAAAGAATGGAAGCCATTCACACCTACCTACACGCGCGCCAAATGAAGGCCATAGAAGGTTTTCGCACCATCATTACAAAGAGTAATGAAATCGGTGCTCGCAAAGTATTGGTCAGTTTTCCATATGAAAATATCGAGGTAACAGCTTGGCTAGGAGAGAGAATGGAGTTGTTCCAGGACCTCTATGGGATACTGAGCGAGTATGAGATGGATCAGTTGTCGCCATTTGATTATGATGAGGAACATGTAGTAGAAGACTTCCTCTGGGCCAAGACGATCACGGTGGAAACAGAAATCCTCAGCATGTGGATGATGGAGTGTTTCCATGAAGCTTTGAAGCAGGTTCCGACAGATATTCCTTATTACTACAAAGGGCATTATGAGGACATGGAGATTTTGGATATGAAGACAGGGGAGGTATTTTATGAGCAATCGGAAGTACAGATACGCGTCAAAAATCTTCAAAACAGGTCAATGGTTTTGACGGGGGCAGATGATCAGTGATATACTGCCAAATGGGGAGAGACAAAAAGAAGCCTTTTTCGGGAAGTGATTGAGTCTTAACTTTAGCCTTCTCATATCAGGTTTTTCGCATGATCAAACAGGGGCTTCATGTTTTCTTTTATGTCGTCTTACTCCTGCCTTTCTGGGCTTGTGGGGAAGGCCAATCCGTGGAAGAAGATATCGAGGAAACACCCACTACTCCTGCTCAGCCCGAAACTTTTCAGGACTTTATTCAGCGATTCAATCGGGATGAGGCCTTTCACGTGGGACGTGTGGTGTTTCCACTGATCGTCGAGTCGCTCGACGGGGACCTCAACCCTACGAAATCTCAGATCAAGTCCTCTTCTTATCGCTTCCGTCAGATTGCCCTTGAACGAACCCCCAACTATGATGTCACGCAAAAGATAGAAAAGCAGCAAGCCATCGTGAAATATCGGGGCGAGGAAAATGGCATCAGCGTCAGCTATCACTTTGAGCAGCGAGAAGGGCAGTGGTTCTTAGTGAGGATCGAGGATTTGTCTACCTAAATGCAGCAAATGTCTTAATACCATCTTTCCATATATCTGATAGACCAAGCGTCTTGAAAAGTATGTTGATGAAGAATCTATAGACACCCATTCTGCATATCTGAAATCGATGCATGTGATGCCAAGATCAAAGAAGTCCTCATGCAAATTATTGAGAATCAATAATAACCCGTAAGTGGACTATCCGAGAAAAACCATATAAGCGACACGACAAAAATGCTATCAAAGGCCTTGACCATTAATGAATGGAGTATCTTTACTAGATCCAGATATCAAACAGAACATGAAAAAGAATGCCCATTGATAATCAGGGATTTAATAAACATTAGACAATTACGAAAAAATGAGCAGAATCAATGAATGTAAACATTTGGGATATTATTGATGAAGCAAGAGAAAAAACAAATGGAGATATTGATGACCAAGCTTCTTACATGATTGGTCAATTGCAAAATCTTTCAAGCGACTTGTTGTTCCAATTAATCATCGATTTTGAGGAGAGACTTTTGGAGGGAAATACTTTGGAGATGATGCAAGTTGGGTATCTGGTTAATGGATATTGTTTTGAAGAGGAGCTAGAGTATTTTTTATCTTATCTCATTGCTGGAGGTAAGGATTTTTGGGATCAAGCGCTGGCTAATCCTGACCACTTTCTGAGTAACAATCTTGAGGATCGTCCATTTCCTATGGCGTACCGTTCAAAATCGTTCAGAGAAGTTTTCGTTGAAGCCTATTATCTAAAGATCAATGTAACACCAGGCGAAAATGAAGATATTGACGTAGCACTCACAGAAACACTTCATGAAAAGGTTTGGGAAAAGCATCCTTGGTTTGACAATGTAGTGGCCCATCCAATTATTGATCTAGAGGGCGTTTTTCCACTGCTTTATTCAAGATTTTGGAAAAGAGCACATGGGGACCAGAAAGTGTATAAAAAATATGGTGGTATGGGGGATGAAGGAACCATTAGACTGGGAAAAATCTGGCAATTATATATTGACGCACCATATGCCCCTTTTGGTTGGACGAAGGATCGTCTAAGAGCCTACATTCCTCCTTTCGTAATAGTTAAAGACTTTTTTAAGTCAGGTGGTGGTGGCGATGCAGGTATGAGTCCAGGTATCGGTTGGAATCCATTCGAACTGACAGTTGATCAATATCTTGAGATGATTGATCGACTATTATCAATCAATACTATAAACGAAAAGGGAAAATATTTTTATTGTCCAAGGGAAATCAGAATCGATCTTGAGCTGAATAATGAATTTCCAGACGAAAGTGAATGGCGAGAAAATTTTGTAGCCAAATATCATTCTCGATAAATCGTTTGTCCTTTAAAGATTTTGAAGATGGACTTCCATACTATACAACTCTAGAAAATGAGGCTGATATTCGGATTACAAGAAATTTGAAAGACTTCAAGAGTTCGAAGATTCCAGTAATGACGGCCCATCAATATTTGAAGAGATAGATTCTGCGCATATCTTGTGCTGTACGATAAGTTCCCAGCGGTATCCCTAGTCACGCACCAAGCAAGAACCAGAAAAGTATCATGATCGATCTAGTGAGACAATACTTAGGAGAGGATGTGGAAATTACTCCCGAATTGTATCAGAAGTGGAATGACCTCTTTGACGAGGTCCATATTAAAAAGGGGCAAAAAGTGATTCGAGCGGGATCATATAGCAAATATGCTTATTGGATACTCCAAGGAGCAGCTAGAAGCTACTATTTGAAGGATTCAGTAGAAATAGTGAATTGGTTTGCCTTAGAAGGGGAAATGGCCGTTTCTATGGATAACTACATGGGGAGAGAATCGAAAGAAACCATCTTATTTATGGAGGACAGTCTGTGTATGCGACTGGATATGGAAAAATCAAGGCTTCTTGAGAAAACAGAAATTGTAGTAGCCAATCTTGCTATTAAACTATTGGAAGAATACATCGATTTTATTGATACCCACGCTCGAAATTTAGCCGATCGGGAAGGAATGGAAAGGTACGTTCATCTCATGGAAAACAATCCTGAATACATCCATAGAATACCCATTACCCACCTTGCGTCTTATCTCGGCATGTCACGCGAAAACCTTAGCCGCCTAAGAAAAAAATATTCTACGTGATATTTATCACAGAATTCGGAAGACCTACAACACCTATTGGTCCTCCTAGTTCAAGTCGGTAATAGAAACACTAAACCGACATGAACATGACGTTGCCAACCCCATTTTTGAGACGCGTTTGTCTCAAAGTAGTGCTAACATTAGGACTATTAAGCATGCTCCTTCCTGCATTCTGCCAGGAAAATCCAGATCTCAAACGCCAGGAAGCATTCCTTCAGCTATTCGAGAAAGAAGTACAAAACCGAGCTTTTGCCCTATTGAGCATAAGCGCCATTTCTGAAAAAGTGACAGAAGATGGAGATAAGATCCTCTATCGTGAATGGGTAGCTTTTGAGGAATTCCTACAAAAGCAGTATAAGCCCTATGCAGAGAAGTATGGGCTTTCGCAAGAGCCTCGGAGTACAGCGAAGGCACAGGCTTTCTTTGGCGAACTCGCATCAGATATTCTTCCACAGAAGACCTTCTACGAAACCATGCTTGATCAGACAGAAGACTACCTCGAGAAACTCAAAAAGCTACCCGACTACGCCACAAGTGAAGACCTTGAGTTCGCTCGCTTTGTAGTGAAACAGGAAGAGGCGCAGGTAAAAGCAATAGCACATAAGATAAAAGGGGGAAATCAGGAGGCAGCCAATGTCTTTGCTGACTTCGTCAAGAGCCATCAATAATTCAATCTTAGCATAAACAGTCAAACCTTCTGAACAAATTCATTATGACAGCCCTACTTAATCGCGTATTAGCAGAACGCAAAGCCACACCAGAAGAGGCATATGAACTTTTCCAGAGTCTAGAGACTATTTCCTCCGATTTTATGCACGGCAGGTGGAAAGGGTCAGATGTCGAGACAGGTCATCGTTTCGACGGCCTTTTTGAAGCATCAGGTTGGTACGGCAAGATGTACCTCAATGATGAAGAGGTGCATCCGCTCGTATTTTTTGCAGATGACAAAAAAGAGTTATGGTCCGTCGATCCAAAGATGATGCCATTTGATATGAATCTTCCAAAAAATGACCTCGTCGGTACAGTGTTACGCTTGGGGAGATTTGCTATGGAAACAAAAGAAAGCAAAGCTCGACTCAGAGATACCGAGTTTAAAGGTAGAGTGACAGCCACAATGATCTATGATGAAGTGCCCATCAACGACATGTTTGTAAAAATAGACGAGAAGACAGTATTAGGCGTCATGGATTTTAAAGGTGAACCAGACCGTCTCGAGAATCCTTTTTTCTTCATTTTGGAAAGAGATGATGATTCAGAATACGAGATTGCACCGCTCAAATCTATGAATGAAAAAGTGGCAGAGTTATTTGAAATGGAAGTTCAAAACAGAGCCTTTGCTTTAAAAAGCGCCCACAAAATGGCTTCCAAGGCATCCAGCGATGAGGATAAATATTTTACAGCTGCCTGGGTTACATTTGAAGAATTTCTTCAAGTAAAGTATGCCCCCTTTGCCGCTAAATACAATCTATCCCAAGAAGCAGGATTAATAGCGAACATACAGGCTGGACTAGGTGTCTTGGGCTTGGATGTTTTACCTAATGCCATTATGCTCAAGACGATGCTCGATCAGACTGTCAATTACAATGAAAAGCTTAAAGAGCTGAGAAAGATCGCTCCTCAAGAAGAGAAAGCATTTTTTGAGTTCGTTGTAGATCAGGAAGAAGTCCAAATTGCGGCAATCAAGCTAAGTATCGAAGATAAAAGGAAAGAAGCTGCTGACCTGATTACTGATTTCGTTAAAAAACACAGCTAATAAATAAATGGGAACGAAGTGCCTAAGTACATGAACATCCTCTATGGGGAGTTGTGTAGTTAGGCACTAACTTTAGGAGGCTTTGTGAAAGTAAATAAATCCTGCGCCTAGCAATGGCGATGACAATCATGCTCCCTATCGGTCGAAATACGCATATACAAGGCCGCCATACCGCATCAGATCACCAAGGATGATGAATATTCGAAATTTTGAATATCCTTCTAAAAACAAGAACTTGGTGAAATGAAGGAGACAGTACTGAAAAATATCACCCAAGTGATCTTGATCGTTTTTAGTGTCGTTCTGGGTTTATATCTCAGTGAGAGAATTGAGGAAAGCAAAAAAGAAAGGGAGGCGACCCAACTACTGTCAAAAATAAAATCAGAGCTAAATGAGAATAAAAAGCTTTTAGATTCTTGGGTTCCTTACCATGGAGAAATGGTGAAAAGTTTAGATAGCCTTTCTCATAGTGAAATATTTATCGAGGATTTTATAAAAGAGCGGTCAGTCCTTTACAGCATATTTACCAGAGGAACTATCATGAGTGACATGCCAGCCAATGATACTTGGGATATTGCCAAGTCCCATCCTCTAATCGTGAATTTTGAATATGATGAATTACTCATTCTGTCAAAAATCTATAAGCAACAGAAAACTACGTACGAACCTTTTCCCAAAATGATTGAGTTACTCCTATCGCCTGATTTAAATGCTAAGGAGCATGCCAGATTGAATTTGCTATTATTCAAAAATCAGTTGCAGGATATTGCCAGCCGAGAACTCCAATTACTTGAGTACTACAATCAAGCGGAAGTCATTCTCAAGTATCAATAAGTAAGAGGTCAGATATTCAGACGTGATACTGAAGGGGATTTCACTATGTTCAAGACAAGAGACTTAAAGTATGACTGTTGAGGCATTATTACCTCACTTAGACCTCATTTTCTAATATCCGTCTACTGAATTTATAGAGAACCTTCTACGCAAAGGATATATCCGTGGCTGATTCGTCCTAGAATAAGGAGATATTGTTTGGGATGAGATAACAGATGCGATCAGGGTGTGATGGGTCCTTTTTAAGGGTTACGAGCCCTCTTCATTTCAGTCGAAACTTAGAATTGCAATCTGAGGAACAGCCGACCCTACCGACCAACTTTTAACTGTTAGCTCGAGCTGAAAGAGCTGTGTGATAGAAAAAATGCGTGCAGTATTCGTACCACCAAATCAAACCTGGAATAAAGATGAAAAAAGCCTTAAAATATTTCTTCTTGACCTTAGCGGCAGTGTCGATTTCTGCTTTTTTGATTTATCAGTTGGCTCCAAATTGGGTAAAAAACACGGCTGTTGACCTATTGTATCCAACCGTAACCATAGAAAAAAAGTATGTAAACACCGTATCAATAGAAGTCCCGAAGGTGTACGAGCTCATGTATATAGCTTGCGCTTTGACGGAGACTTTTAAGAAGGATGACAATCTCATCAGTGCAAGAACGCCTCAGTATCGAAGCGATGTTGAAGCTCATTTTAGTAAGTACAGTGCACATCCTTTAGTGAACCTCTTGGAAAGCAAACTAAAAGGTCATGCTTATTCTCAGCTTCAACCTGCCATTCGATTGTTTGCGTTGAACTATGATTTGAAGCAGGACAACCGTCTACACGAGAACGAAATCTTCCATGTCAATTCTATTCTTATAAAGCTCTTTCGATCAAAAATATTCTACTACCCTGATAACATTCGTCTGATTGAGGATTTTGCACAACAAACAGGCTTCTATCAATTCTACCGTGAGCATGAACCGTATTATCAATCTTTGACAGACAAGTACCAAAAGCTGTGTAAGGTAGACGATTTATGGAAGTGGGTAGAGAGCAGATTTCCTGAAACATACGATTCATACAGAATTATATTTTCCCCCTTGACGGGCGGATTTCACAATACCATTCCAGGTTTGAGAGATCCTAAATCCAATTTGAAACAGACTTGGATGTTTGTGTCGCCCCCACCTAACACAGACCTAGACACACTCTCTGATCATGATCTACTCATACTCACCAGTAAAGTTGAGAGAGAGGTATTTACAGAAATTGACCACAATTATGTGAACCCTATTTCGGATAAGTACATAACTGAAATTGAAGAAGCCATGCCTGACTATAAGAGATGGAACCATCAGAAAAGAGGGTATAGCAATAGCCTTTCCACGTTTAATGAATATATGACTTGGTCATTGTTTAGTTTGTACGTTTTGGATCATTATCCAAAAGACATGGTAGAAGAGATCATCTCTAGCCAAGAGAATTTCATGGTAGAAAGGCGGAAATTCATCCATTATAAATCATTTGATCGAAAAATGATAGAATTGTACGAAGGCCAAAAAGCTAAGGGGCAGAGCGTGGAGATAGAATCTTTGTATCCGTCTATACTTAAGTGGGTGGCAGAACAGTCTGTTCAAGAGGAGGAATGATATTTAGATTCATAAACTAGACGTTATCACAAGTCGTGTCGTAGGATTTAGCAGGAAGGGAAATCTATGGCAATCATTACGGATCAAATAAATCAAAAGGGGAGTCAACTTTATCAATAGTATTTATACCAAACATGAATAAATTATGGAAAATCCATTGACTATAAAAGACATTGAAATACTAAAGGAATCTTTAAGATACTCAATATCAAGAGTGGAGAATTCATCGGATCATAATTATGAAACTTATCCAATAAAAGGAGATAAGATTAATGAACTTCAAGCATTGAAAGCAAAGTTGAGTGAAATCGCGAAAGAAATACAAAGATAAACAATGTATATAACGGTCATACGGCTCCAGATTCAGTAGGCCTTTTCCTTAGCTTTGAAAAGTAAAAGTCTTTTAATGGCCCCCCTTGTCTGGAGATATCGAGCGAGTTGAGGGTGGATAAGTAGGCTGGAAATTAAATGTTCAATGAATTGACTCTCGCCTTTCCCGATGATAAATCTCGGGACTGCTAGCCAATATTTAAAAACCCTAATTTATGTAAACATACCTGAGATTTGTTTAAGAGATCATTCTGAAGAAGATAGATCTTTATTTTATGAAAAGAGGCTTACAAATTATACTCTACATTTTAACGCTCATACCACTAGTATTTTGGCCGTTGAATCTCATTTTTGGTGCTGCGATGCATATGCCAGCTGAACATGTCAACCCGAATATCGATAGCCATATTCGATTCCAATTTACTTGGTTCTTTGGATTGTCACTGATTCTCTGGTACATCATCCCAAAAGTTGAGCAACATACAACCCTTTTTAGGATCATCATCCTTACTATGACAACTGGGGGCGTGGCACGCCTGGTATCCATCTGGCAAGTAGGGATGCCTGATACGATATTATTGAGTGCCGCAATACTTGAGATACTACTGATTGCTTTAATCCCTTGGCAAACGGCTGTCGTTAAAATGCAACGAAAAGAAGTAAGGCCATCTTAGCATATCTATGTCTTTCAAGACGATAAATGATGAATACAGGGATTCTAAGCAAATCGATTTAACTCGAATATGATGAAAAAAGTACTGCTAACAGGTATCACAGGGTTTTTAGGTTCTCATACAGCTATCCAACTACTCGAAAAAGGATATGAGGTGGTGGGCACGCTACGCGACCATGAAAGATCTGCGAGCATTCGTCAGGTTATTGTAGCGCATACCGATAAGGTGGAACATCTTTATTTAGAAGAGATTGACTTACTAAGCGATTTAACGAAATGGGAGGAAGTAATGGAAGGCATAGATTATGTAATGCACATTGCTTCTCCTTTCCCTAGCGCTTTGCCCAAACATGAAAATGATTTAATCATTCCTGCCAAAGAAGGGACGCTTAGTGTCCTAAAAGCAGCTACAGCAAAAGGAGTCAAGAAAGTTGTATTGACCTCTTCGGCAGGTGCTATTGTGTACGGAGTAAGTAGAGGCAAGCAATTTGATGAGACAGACTGGACAGATGAAACCAATAGGAGGGACACAACTCCCTATTTCCGCAGCAAAACCATCGCAGAAAAGGCAGCTTGGCAATATATTCACAATACCCCCAATGCTCCTCAACTAGTGACTATTCAGCCTGGTGGGATCATAGGTCCTGTACTGGAAAAGGACTTTGGCACTTCAGCTAATCTGGTAAAGAAACTCATGGATGGGAGTGTGCCTGCTCTCCCGAATATCAAGCTGGAATTGGTAGATGTACGCTCCGTGGCTAATCTGCATATCAAAGCCATGGAAGACGATAAAGCCAATGGCGAGCGTTTTATTGCTGCTAATGGATTATGTAGCTTCAAAGATGTGGCAGATGTGCTTCGTAAAAAATACCCTGACCGAAAAATACCCACAAAGATGTTACCTGATTGGTTGGTGAGAATGTTCAGTTTGATTGATAAAGAAATGAGGCCATTACTCCTAGAACTGGGAGCCAATCGATCTTTAAACACCAAGAAAGCAACCCAACATCTCGGTTGGCAACCGATCCCTTTACAACAGGGAATTATTGATTGTGCTGAAAGCTTGATTAACTTGAAAATCGTAAAGTGATGGGAAATATTGTACATATTCCTACCATAACGGATCTGCATAAGCTGGCAGGGGTGCCACCAACAGAGCATCCACTGGTGAGTATCGTCAAAATGGAAGAGATTCCTGCGCCACAGGACATAAATTTTGAACGCATTACGTACGGGTTTTACTCAGTAGGCATCAAAAGATATATGCAGGGCTATATAAAATATGGTCGCCAAACATACGATTTTCAGGAAGGCATGATGGGCTTCACAGCTCCCAATCAGATCATAGATTTTGCGAATTTGGACGCTTCGCAAGCCACTGGTTGACTCCTCTTTTTCCAACCTGAATTACTACTTGGAAACGCTCTGTATAAAAAAATCGATCAATATGGTTTTTTCGATTATGATGCAAATGAAGCATTGCACCTGTCTAAGAAAGAGGAAATAGCTATCGAGGGGATCTTTGAGAATATTGCTACAGAATACTTCCAGCCGATTGATAAATACAGCAAAAGCGTCTTGCTATCGAATATTGATCTACTACTAACTTACGCTAACAGATTTTACAACAGACAGTTCATCACTCGCAATGAGGTGGACTCGTCTTTAGTAAGGCGGTTTGAACAAGAGCTGAAGGAATATGTTAGAAGAGGCTTACTTCTAGAAAAGGGGATTCCGAGTGTGAGATATTTTGCAGAAAAGCTCAATCTATCAGCCAACTACCTAAGTGACATGCTGAAGTCCATAACTGGAAAAACAACGAAAGAACACATCCATTATCAACTGATTGAACAAGCAAAAAACAAACTGATCTCAACGGATATGTCTGTAGCCGAAATTGCGTTTGAGCTAGGCTTTGAATATCCTCAATACTTTACAAGACTATTCAAATTGAAAACTGGAGTCACGCCAAGTGTTTATAAGCGTAGTGCCAATGATACCCTGGGTTAACACAAATATCCATGCCCATGTTCTTAACGTCGCGCGGAGCATTATTTACCATAAGAACAAAATGCCTAACAGACCTTTTCAAATATCCATTTCTTGTCGATTTCGGTGCTACTCACTAGTTTAAGGAAGTTCATGAAAGCTACAAAAAACCGATCAACCGACAACATCCCTCTCAGAGAAATAACCATAATTTGATTTTTGAATAAAAAAAGGATCATTCTGTGGTCGTGATACCCACGATGAATAAAAATACCATCCAGCCAGTATCATCATAAACAAAGTCACAATCAACAATAGATACGGTAATGGTTTAAAAAGCTTATCTTTGACATGAAAAGTTGAAAAATGTCAAATAGAAGAGAAAAATATATCAATCCCTTCACGGATTTTGGATTCAAGAAGTTATTTGGAGAAGAACCGAACAAGGATCTCTTGCTTGATTTTTTGAATGAGTTACTAAAAGATAAAGAAGGCAAGATTAAAAATTTGACTTATTTGAAGTCAGAACACTTAGGAGCAGGAGAGACAGATAGGAAAGCCATTTTTGATCTATACTGTGAGAATGAAGAGGGAGAAAAATTCATAGTAGAATTGCAAAAAACAAAGCAGAAGTTTTTCAAAGACCGTGCTTTGTATTACTCTACTTTTCCGATTCAAGAACAAGCTAAACAAGCCGAATGGAGCTATGAATTAAAATCTATTTATACCGTAGCGATTTTAGATTTTGGATTTGATGAAGGAAAAGATGATGCAAATAAATTCAGATACGATGTAAAATTAACAGATATTGAAACTTGTGAAGTATTTTATGACAAGTTGACATTTATCTATCTTGAGATGCCAAAATTCAAGAAAGATGTAGAAGAATTAGAAGACAGATTTGACAAGTGGTTATATGTACTTAGGAACTTAAATCGCCTTGACCGTATTCCTGAAACCTTACGCGAAGAAATCTTTGAAAAATTATTTGAAGTAGCAGAGATAGCTAAATTCACCAAGGAGGAATTACGCTCTTATGAAGATAGTTTAAAATATTATAGAGATTTAAATAACTCGTTAGAACTTGCAAAAGAAGAGGGTAGAGAAGAAGAACGAATTAGAATTGTTAAAAAGGGTATAGAGACAGGTTTGTCATTGGAATTACTGTCAGAGTTAACAGGACTAAATCAGCCAGAAATTGAAATTCTTATATTAAAAATTAAAAACGGGGCCTAACAAAGCAGCACCGAACATACTGGCTGATCGCCAGTACGTCGTTACTACGAGCTGTTCTGCGAAACATGTACAAATAGAAGCATTTTGGGCCCAACTAGTATTAAAAAATAGGCGACGCGTCCTTTTTCAATTAAAAATGTCTTCTCTACCGTACACTTTTTCAAAGTTAGAGAGAGCGTTTCAAAAAATGTGTCAAAAAACATCCCCAGGTGATTGCCTCCTAGAAATTCTCCCCTTACCCTCCCCTCCCATTCCAAGCAAAAAATAGTGAATACATGAAATACACGCTACTTACAATCATCCTCCTACTCTCTCACTACGCCCAAGCCCAGAGTTATAAATGGAATACATTGGCAACAGGAGCTGGAGGCTGGATAACGGGACTGGATATCCATCAAACGGGCCATCCCATATATGCCAGATCAGACGTGGGAAGTGCTTATCGATACAATCCCAATTCACAAGCATGGGAAAATATCGTTACCTCAACAAATTTGCCTGTAGCGGATGTCTACTGGAATCAATATGGAGGTGTACTAAGTATGGTAAGCGCTCCCTCAAACTCTGATCGCGCGTACATGGCATACATAGATGCTGTATACACTTCCGTTAATCAAGGAGAAGACTGGGAAAGGACTTCCTTCCCTTCGGTGGATTTATCAGCCAATGATGATGAAAGTAAATTATCTGGCGAACGATTAGCCGTTGATCCCATAAACGAAGAAGTGGTGTACTTTGGAACACCCGAAGACGGGCTTTACAGAACCGAAGACGGAGGAGTGAATTGGGAATCCATTTCGATGATTCCAAATGGAATCCCACACAGAGGGGTTCGACAAATTATATTTGATCATCAGAGTGGCTCAACCAATGGCAAGACCAACACCCTCTATGTAACCGTTGACGGAGAAGGTGTTTATCAAAGCGTGGATGCTGGGATAACCTGGAGCAATATCAGTTTCAATGCTACAGGTCCGATTTTTCTGGATAGTGAAATCGATAAAGATGGAAATCTATACTGTGTAGGACGTGACAGTAACTCCCAATCATTGGGGATTCGAAGATACGATGGACTCTCTTGGCGCACCGTTCAAAACAATGGAACTACCTATCTCAACATTGCGATAGATCCCTTTGATACAGATAGAGTGGTGGCCTTGTCCGAAGGATTTACCGAGACAGCGCTCACTACCAATGCCCATACGACTTCTCCCACTTGGTCTTATCCTACGCGTACTTTAAGTGCTCCCCATATTCCTTGGATGGCATGGACGGAAAGTAACTGGTTTACGATTGGAGAAATGACTTTTGATCCTGTTGTTCCCAATAAACTCTGGGTAAGTGATGGGGTGGGCGTCTGGAATGTGACCAACATAAATACCGTCAACTTGATATGGCACGAGAACTCAAAAGGTCAAGAACATCTGGTTAGCAATGACTTAGTCATCAATCAAGATGGAAAAGTTATCACAGCTCATTGGGACAGACCTTTATTTTGGCATGATGACTTAGATACTTATCCATCACGGCACCAACCATCCAACCGATTTAATTCCTCTTGGGACATGGATGTTGCTCCTTCCAATAGGAACTTTATTGTGGCTATTATTGAAGACCATCGGTTCTGCTGCTATGATGCAGAACATCGAAATAGTGGATTTAGCACAGATGGCGGCCTTACATGGACAAAATTTCCGACTCAACCCGACGCTTCAAATCCAGATGGGATCTATGGCAACATCGCCATTGCGGCATCCGATAGCACGAACATCGTCTGGCTTCCTACAGGCAATCAAGCCCCTTATTACACGAATAACTTAGGACAGACATGGCAACAAGCTTCCTTGCCAAACAATCAAGGAGACTGCTGCTTGAATTTTAACTTCGTTTATAAGAAGGCATTATCAGCAGATAAGGTCTTGGCAAATACATTCTACATTTATAACTGGGAGAATGGAAGTATTTATGTGAGTTCAGATGGAGGTGCGCGCTGGGAAGAAAGAACCGCACTGAAGGATTTCTATGGTTGGAATGCCAAGTTGTCCTCCGTTCAAGATCACGCTGGCCATTTATGGTTTAGTCATGGGGCTGAACAGAGTATGGGTCTTATGCAACCCCTCAAACGATCGACCAATGGAGGCCTTTCCTGGCAAACGCTGAATAACACATCTGAAGTATTGAACCATGCGGTGGGTGCTCCCATGCCAGGTGCTGACTATCCAACGATTTTTATACAAGGAAGAGTCAATGGTGATTTTGGATATTGGATGTCAACTGACGAAGGGGCCAACTGGAATAGCATAGGGAAATATCCCAAGGGTGTGTACGATATAGCAAGCGTAATGGAAGCCGATCCAGATGTACCATCCAGGGTGTACATTGGTTTTCGGGGCAATGCCTTTGTATATGGTCAAGATCAAACGGTTTTATCGACTGAAAGTCCTGACAACCATACATTAGACATCGTTTTATACCCTAATCCTTCGGATGGAATCATACATATAAAAAGCGAACAAGAGATCACATCGTTGGAACTATTCAGTGTAACAGGAACCTTGTTAATGAATCAACAGCGTCTCACAAATGGAAGTTCACTCAACATTGATAGCCTAGACAAGGGGATATATTTTTTGAAAATCAATCATCGTGTTACTTACAAAATAGTCAAGAAATAGCTGCCTGGAACAATGTGGATGATGTATATTTCTCCCATTCGGTCAGGCACGCCACATACACGAATCCTTGTTCGCCACCGGATACAAGCAGCAGAGATAACTGAAAGCATATGAAATGGGAAAAAATAATGATAAAGTTCTTTCTGGTACTGTGTATTGGCTTATGCTCTTGCACAGGAACCATGGAAAAGGCAAATAGTCAGGTCGTCATAAAGAAAGAACATACTATCGGGACAGTAGATACTACTTTTCTTTTTCAAGGGAAAGTTCAATCGATGTTTGAAGATAGCAGAGGTAACTTTTGGATTGGGAGTCGGGAAAATGGCTTATGCAAATTTGATGGTACTACCTACACTTATTTCACAACCCAAGACGGTTTGTCCAGTAACTCCATCCGATATATACAAGAAGACGCCATCGGGAATATTTGGATAGACGATAGGAATAATATCTCAAAATTTGATGGAAAGCAGTTTATACACTTCGACAAGAGTTTCATTCCTGTCATTCGCATTCAGGAAAATCCTATTCAGCTCACAAAATATGATTTATGGTTTACAGATCACACTAAATTTGGCGTCTACAGATATGATGGACAGAGTTTAGCATTCATTTCGTTCGAAGATGCTTCACTAAATCTGAATCAGGAATATTCTCGTTTTTTTATATCAAGCGTTACTGATATGGATGTCACCAATAATCAAGTATGGTTTGGTACCCTCATGCAAGGGGCTATCGGATTGAATGGAAAAGCGTTTACGAAAATAAGCGACGAGTCATTTGATTTTGAGTCTAGTCAAGAGTTCTTACACATTCGAAGCATGTTATTGGATTCTAAAGGAAATCTTTGGATAGGGAATAATGGAATCGGAGTAATTGTCAAAAAGGGAAATTCACTCATCCACTTCTCGAAAAAACAGGATAAATTGATCCCTTTAGATGAATTTGAAGCAAACACCCATAAGAGGCAATTTTTGAAAAATACAGGATTGCAAGCAGTTTTTGCTATTGAGGAGGATAACGAAGGAAATATATGGTTTGGAGATAGAGATTCTGGTGTCTGGAAATACGACGGAAAAAACCTACAGAATTATAAAGACATCTATCACAAAGAATCTCTTGATGAGCTCGTCTGGGATATTTATAATGACCGAAAGGGGAATTTATACTTTATACTAGTCGATGGCTCCGTTTTTACATTCAATGGAAATTCATTCGATAAATTTCAAGGCTTCTAAGGAAAAATGGCCATCATCATACTAGGTAAATCAACTTGCTCCATCTGAGGTGAAGTCTTGAAGGAAACAGAGGAAATCATCAGCTGGCAAGCATTCCTAGACGCAAGCCATCCTTTATGGAAATACAGCGATTCGGGTATGCATGCGAGTTGCTTTGCACATTGGAAACATAAGGAAGTGCTTGAACATCTCTACAAGTACCAACCCCTGCTCAATCTAAACAAACCTGAAATACAGGAACTCATCCAAACCCATGGAATGCCCCATTGGATTCAAAAAGTGCTAGCATATAGGAAGCTACATCCCTTGAATAGCCTGGATTAACCATTTGCTTCAAGACGCTTTGTTCTACATTCGATAGAAATCCATACCTTTCCAGTATGAGAAAGATCATCCTACTACTCTCTGTCTCTCTTTTGTGTATGTATGCATGCCAAAATGTGAAGGTCGAAGAGGAGGTCGAAGTCTTATCTGAGACTGAAAAGATAGAAATGGATACACCCGAAAAACTGCTCCGACATGTGGTACTGTTCAAATTCAACGCAGAAGCCACAGCAGATACTGTCAAAAAAATCGAGCAAGCTTTTGCCCGCTTACCTGAAAAGATAGAAGAGATTTATTCCCTCGAATGGGGAACAAATAACAGTCCTGAAGGATTAGATAAAGGATTGACACACTGTTTTTTTGTGACTTTTAGATCGGAAGAGGACCGTGCCAAATATTTGCCGCATCCTGACCATCAAGCATTCGTCAAGATGATTGAGCCTTATGTGGAAGATGTGACGGTGGTGGATTATTGGACGATGTAGGATAAAGAACGTAAGATTTATGAAGCGACAAGGCCTAATCGTGATAGGGCTACTTTTGAGTGGGTTAATAGGCTGGTTTTTGGGGTATCTTCGCCTTCCCTTTGTGCCTAATAACTATGCATTTGGATTGGGATTCCTGGCTTGTATGGCAGCAGGTGCCTTTGTTTGGGTGTTACTTTTTTTGTGGAATAAAAGCGTACGTATATCTCAAGCCTTAGATCAGGGTACTCAAACAGCCGAGACGAAAAAAAGCTTTCAAACGTTATGGTTAGCTGTAGCGGGGATCATCGTCATAGGAAGCCTCGCAAGTAGCCTCATGTTCTCTCGCCAATATCTCTTTTCGGAATCGCAGTTCAAGGCGCAGGACAAAAAGATTGCGCAGCAACTCGCCTACAGCCAAGCTACCCGCAGCACCAATGCCACGGTCTTGATAAATAGCCTCCTAAACAGCTTGGAAACAGAGCTAGCCCAAGATCCCGATCGTAGGCTTTCCCAAAGGATGATCGACCGAATCGCCACCTTGAGCTACGCGTTTGAACCCTATCACCACTGGGAAGACGGCCAAATTTCGGAGAAAAAATATAGCAAGGAGCGGGGGCTCCTCTTGCTCATGCTATCGAAGATAGACATCGATTCTACTTCTTTCGTCCAACTCAAAACCCAGACTTCCTTTGTCGGAGCCGACCTGCGAAAAGCTGATTTGAAAGCAGCAGATCTGAGTGGCGTCGATTTATCCTATGCGAACTTGCAGGATGCCGACCTGACAGGCGCTGTGCTCAATGGCGCACGACTCGCCGAGAGTAATCTGAATGGCGCGAACTTGCAAGATGTCTCCGCAGAAGATGTTTTCCTGCAAAATGCCAACCTGACCTGGACCACCTGCAACGGCACCAATTGGCGGAAGTCCGATTTCAATGGCGCTATTCTGAATTCGGGGCAATTTCGCCAGGCGAACTTTGACAGCACCAATCTATTTTGTACCCACTTGAAGGGGGCTTTCCTAAACGAGGCAATCCTCACGGATGCAGATATGACGGGCGCACAGTTTGAGCGCACCAATCTGACGAAGGCAGATCTGACACGCGCCAAAATGAAAGTAGCAAATTTCAGTGCCGCAGTGATGAAGGAGACAGATCTGACAGATGCGACGGTAGACCGTGTAGGCGTAGACATCCCCAACTGGTTTGAGCAGTTGAAAGCATGGAACGCCATCGGCGTCGATACGATACAAGCTGTGCAAGAAGTGCGAAAAGACTTTGCAAAGGAATATAAGTATCGGGTGATGAAAAAGGGGAGTTGATCCCGTTCTAAAGGAGAAGCAAACCGATCATCGATCCAACAACATATAGTTATGAAAGCCTCCAATCTCCCTCCCACCCGCTAGGTTTTGCTCTATCCATGTCAATGCCTTGTACTTCCATTTTTCATGCTTGAACAAGGGCCGCGTATCGGGCAGGGAACCTCCAACTCTGAGTTGGTTCTCCCAATCAAATCGCTGGATAAATGCCTGCATGACCTGAGGATGTGTTCCTTCAAAGCGGGGGATCTTAGACATATCGCCATAGTCAAATACAGGCGCCCGCTCCGCAAAAAGGGCATCGGCTACTTCCTTCCCTTTGTGAATCGTCGCTAGGGCCTTAGTCTTTTTCTCCATCGTCCGAGGGGGTCTCACCCAGCCATAGTGATAGACATCTGCATATGCGCGCGCAACTTTCAATTTGTGGGTCCCCTCTTGCTGTCGATAATCTCTTCCATCGAATCCAGGAATGCGACGAAAGGACTGAGCGGACTCCCAGGAGTGGATATCTGGATCATTTCGGATTATGCGAATCTCCTGCTTGTACCATCCATGAGACAGGTGGTAGTGATCATAATCCCCCCAAAAGTGCTTATAGTCAAAAAGTAGTCCCTCCACTTCCCGATCGTCCAAAAGGTCTTCACATCGTTGGCGAATCGTTGGCAAGTACTTCTCGTGAATCACCTCATCTGCCTGCACATAAAACAGCCAGTCACCTGTACAGTGAGATTTGGCAATATCTGTCTGATGGGCATTCTCAGTCCCTCTCGGATATTTTTCTATATCCCATACTGTATCTATAATCTTGATTTTGGAGGAACGGATAGACTCGACTTCCTGGCGGGTGGTGTCACCGGGATCGTTGTCGCCTATGGCTACGATAAATTCATCTACGATAGGTAGGATCGACTCAATGGCTTGCTTGAGCGGAAAATAAAGCTTGACTGCATTTTTGGCGAATGAAAAACCACTGATGCGCATCTATCCCTTTTCGGGCAAAAGTAATGAATTTGCGCTAAGGAGACGGTAATTTAAATTTTCAGGGCTAATTTTCATGCATCCTATGTGCCTTTCCCCTAAGGCGTGTACAACAAATCAGGCATCTGCATAAACATTGCATCTTCTTCCTCGGGGGTCTTCGGCTTAGGTTGTTGTCTCCAAGGCACACCCAGCGCATCATAAATTACCTGATGCACGCGCTGACGAATCTGCATTTCATTGATTCGAGAATTGGAGACACTTGGATGGATACGGTTAGACAAAAACACATAAACCAACTCATTTTCAGGATCTACCCACATACAAGTACCCGTGAATCCTGTATGTCCATAGCTGGAAAGGGGGGCACTCGGCGCGATAATATACTCGATGCTACGCGGCGGCTTATCAAAACCATATCCTCTATGCCCACGCTGCCTGCTTACAAACTTTCCGACCGTCGTATCCTGCAAGAACCTCTCTCCTCCGTAGTCACCTCCCTGAAGCCACATCTGACCTAGAATAGCCAGATCATTGGCGTTAGAAAATAGTCCTGCATTTCCGGAGACGCCTCCCATCATAGCTGCGATCGGATCGTGGACAGTTCCGTGAATCAGTTGTCCGCGCCAACGATCAGTAGCTGTAGGGACGATTCGGGCTTTGGGAAAACGCTTGAGAGGATTAAATGTCAATGTCTGGAGGCCTAGCGGAGCGTAGAAAGAATCCGTCAGATATTGCTGCATGGAAGCCTGATTGATCGAGTCGATGACGCGCTGCATCAGGACCATGTTCACACAACTGTAGCAATAATTAGGGGTATCGACACGCAAACTTTTGGTTTCATTCCACAGAGAATCCATATAGCTATTCTCCAAATAGAAATTTCTAGCAACAGGTACACCAAAATCCTTATTGGCTACTTGACTAAAGATATCTTCTTTTCCAGGTCCTTGATAAAAATGAACAGGGAGACCAGGGGGCAATCCTGAAGTATGCGTCAGGAGATTGCCCAAGCGAATATCAAATACTTCTGAATATTCTTGCAACTCTCCACGTCCTCTTCTCCATTTTTGTACGACCACCAAGCTATCTCCCACATTCAAAGTATCAGGCATGACCCACTCTCTTGTGGTATCTGCTTTTAAGGCCTCAAGTCCTGCGATGAATTCTGTCTTGGGAAATGTATCACTGACCTTGATCCAGGTAGGAGCAAAACTCGCGTCTTGGAAGTAACTAGCCAGGGAGGAATCCTGATGCATTTTTCCTTGCTCAAAAAGACGCATAGAAGCCAGTGTAGTCCCCGCTACCTTCGTGATGGAGGCAATGTCGTATAGATCCTGCTTCTTTACAGGACGCTTTCGCTCATAGGTATGGTATCCAAATGACTTATGGTAAATTACTTGGCCTTTTCTCGCCACCAATACCTGACCTCCTGGAAAAGCATACGCATTCATCGCCTCTCGGAGAATCTCGTCTATCTTTTGCAATGAATCTCCTGAAATACCTACACGCTCAGGATCGGTATAACCCAACCTGATTTTCTCTGCATAAAATTCCTCAGTAATCCCCAATACCTCAGACATCTCTTGGGAGATGGATCGATAGACAGGCACTCCTCCAAATAAGACTTGAGCAGCGACCATCTGTGCGATGCTCTGACTACTGGGAACCTGTATGATTGAGGGGTATTGTGCAATGGGAATCAGTTTCTCGTAGCGATCAAAGTTCACGATCACCACCTCCGTCTGCGCTTTTACGTGTGCAGCAATTCGGGCGAGGTCTTCTGCTTCTGCCTCAGCTGCATTCAATGCCAAAATTACTTTGGAAAAGCGAGACCAATCCAAAGCAGGAATGTCTTCTATCGTCTGTGCATGCGCAAAACCTACAGGCGCATAGTAATTGACATATTCTTCAAAGTAAGGGAGCCGATCCCCGACCGAGAGGAGGTAAAATCGCTCCTGAGATAAATCCTGAAAAGGCAGCTCTAAATCCTTATTTTGTAGAATGAGCATCGATGCACGGACAGCTTCCATCTCAGAGAGTTGAACCATCCGTACAGAAGCCAAGTTCATGATATCTGCACTGTCTCCCCAAACTGTGTACTCATATGTCTGTACATAGCCCGATTGGAAAACTTGAGACGAAAAACCATTGATCCACCAAAGAATCATACTGGCTGTAACTACGACAGCCAGGATCAGTCCAGTGATTTTTTTACGGGTGGATAATGTTGCCATGATGAAGGTAGAGAACCAATGATGACAAAAAGATAAGGGGGATCTCATTCTTATCGAGAGGGAAATGATTCACTGGTAAAAATTGCTGTTTGTATTCCCTAATCCCCTTGCTCAGATCCATTTTACGCATTTGAAAAAATCTCCTTAGAAAACTGACTTTCTCCTCATTTTCTCGTCGCAAAATGGCAGACTTCTCCTACGTCTTTTCATGGAGTTGTCCTAAGACTTCTCTATGGCACTTTTTTGAGGTAAAAAATGTATGTTTGTTTTAGGATGGATAGAGTAAGCTCTACATATTCAGGTGAAATGGGGAAAGACAAAGCCACGAAACTAGATGAGCTACGCAAGCTTCTCCTGGCTGAAGACCGTCCAGACCGAGACGAGATACGAGAAAAGGTGAGTGAGCTGGAGGAACTCCTTGGCAGTCGAAAGGCCTTGGCTGCACATCTGCAACCGCATTTCATGGAGCATCAAGCGCATCTCCAAGCACATTTTCCTGAATTATTTGGTAAGTCCATTGCCTCGGCCATCAAAAGTCAGATCCGCGACTCGCAGGACGAGATCATTGATGCGCTGCACCCCATCATCGGTAAGCTGATTGTCCAATATGTGAAGATGGAGATTCAACGTATCTCGCAAGAGATTGACCGTCGATTGGAAGATCCCTTCTCCATCAAGAACCTTCGACTCCGCTTCAAAGCACTCATCACGGGTATCCCTTATGAAGATTTGCTCATGCAGGACATCCAAAATCCACATGTAGAGCAGATATTCCTCATTAGTAAAGACACAGGCTTCCCCCTAGGCACCTACTCCATCAATGATGTCGGGCAAAAAGACATGATTGCGGGTATGCTGACAGGGATCAAGTCTTTTGTCGAAGACGCCTTTCAGACAGAGTCCCAAGAGCTACAAACCGTCAGCTACGATAAATACCAAATTCTCCTCATCAGTTTCCAGACATTCTATTTCGCCGTTGTAGTCGATGAGATTCCACACGCACGCTTTCAGGAAAAACTAAGAGAGGAGATTTTAAAATTCTGCGAAAAGCATCCTGTTTGGACCAATGATAACATCACAGGTGCCTCTCAAGAGGAAGTTTCTAAGGCACTGAAGGAACATTTTCATGGATTTAACGAAGCAAATTAAAAGGAAGATCGCCCTCCTGGGGAGTCATGCGGTAGGGAAGACCTCTCTCATCAGCCAATTTGTAGAAGGACGATTTCCCGAAAAATACCTTACTACCATCGGCCTCAAAGTAGATGCTAAAAAAGTAATACTCGATGATTATGAGTTGGATCTAGTGGTATGGGACATCGCAGGGCAAGACGACCCTACACGCATTCCCCACTACTATCTCAATGGTTGTCACGGATTTATCTATGTCGTAGATCTTAGTCGTGCCTCGACTTATCGCAACATGGAGGCCAATCTCAACCTGCTCCAAGGCATTATTCCGCAAGCTTCCCGCCTCATTGCAGGTAACAAAGTCGATCTTCTATCGTCACAAGAACTCGAAGCGGTAAAATCACAGACACCGCTGCCTCTGGATTTCTGCACCAGCGCCAAAACGGGCGAAAACGTAGAAGCACTTTTTGATGAGTTAGGAAGAAAATTAATCCATGCATATGAAACTACAGGAGCTTAAACTTCGCTACGTCCAACGCTTTAGTCAAATTGTGGTATTCACCCACGACGGACAGTTTGTAGATTCATGCAACTCCCTGGCAGAGACACATACCTGGCATGGGACCTCCCTTTTAGATCGCTTTCCCATCCTCTCTGGCTTGCAAGACGCCATCAAAATCATGGATCAAGGCCTTAAGCCCATCTGCTTACCTGCCATCGAGATGGCCATAGAGAATCGCCCAGGCGTATTTGACTTCGAGATATATGTCCATCCACAAGATCCTGACTTACGTGTCTGGATGATCTATGACCAGACCCCCTTTTACCGCTATCTGCAAGAGATACAGCAGGAACGCAATGTCCTGCGCATGGAAAAAGAAGACTTATTAGCTGATCGAGACATTGATCGTAGGTAAAGGAAAGCATGTTTCTTCCTGCGACCTCCCATTTCTGAAATTTGGTCTAACTTACGACCATGCTCCGTACCCTTCGCCTGATTCTATTGCCTTTTTCGTGGCTCTACGGTTTGGTTCTGGCCATTCGTAGAAAGCTATATACTTGGGGCTACTTCAAGGCATATCGAGCACCCGTGCCTGTCATTTCGGTGGGAAATATCTCTACAGGTGGCACAGGCAAAACACCCGTCGCTGCTTACATTCTCTCTTATTTATCTCAACATAACATCCAAGTCGCTTATCTGAGTCGTGGATATGGACGGCAAACGAAGGGCTATCTACGAGTAGATTCTAGCAAAGGAAGTAGCCTTCAATATGGAGACGAAGCCCTACAGATTGCCCATCAGTTTCCTAAATTGCCTGTGGCGGTCTGTGAAAAACGCGCCATCGGCATACAACAACTCCTACTAGAGACAGATGCACAGGTCATTGTATTGGACGACGCCTTCCAGCATCTCGCAGTCGCACGCGACCTCAACCTCGTGGTCATGGATGCGCAAAGACTGCCCGATAAAGACTTTATTTTACCCGCAGGCAATCTCAGGGAGAGCCGATCTACCCTAAGAAAAGCGGATTTTTTCATTATCAATAAACTCTCTCAAGAAATCCAATTGCTTGGTATAGAAAGGAAATTGGCAAAGTGGGGGAAGGAAATGGCTTTTTGTCGTCCTGCCTTTCATCATATTCGGACATTTCAAGGCGAAGTATACGCCATAAAAAATAGTCAGTCTATACATGCGTTCGCAGGAATAGGAAATCCTGGCTATTTCTTTGACCAGCTCAGAGAACAGGGATTCCAGCTACAAGGTGTCACGGCATTCCCCGATCATCATGACTATCAAGCACGTGAGTTTGTCTCTATGCTCGCCGAACTCGGACCCGAAACGATTTTACTCACTACCGAAAAAGATTATTATCGCCTCAAAGATGCTGACTGGCTCTCCCAATATGATCATTTCACCTGGACCTACCTCCCCATGTATTTGAAATGGTGGAAAGGAGACGTAACATTGCAGGCAAATATCCACCGCGTGCTCCAAGACTTTGCGATATGAAATACCTTCTTCTCCCTTCAAGTACCCACACAAAAGAAATCAAGGCATCTACAAATGGGATTTCCAGCCTCTTGTCCCGCCTCTCAATTCTCATCGTCTACTCAGGGTTCATCGGACTGCTCTCTTGTAGTCTTCCTCAAAAAGATACAGCTCCCATCGGGCCCGCTGTATTTACCACATTGGAAACAAGCCCTGTGCAGAGCACAGGAGATGCGGCAGATGATCCTGCCATTTGGCTTCATCCCAGCAACCCTCAACGATCCTTGATCTTCGGATCAGATAAGCAAGCAGGAGTATATGCGTTTAACATGAGAGGCAAACAAGCGGCTTACTACCCTGTCGGCGAGGTCAACAACATTGACATCCGATATGATTTCCCCTTACCCAAAGGACCTGTAGATATTTTAGCAGGAAGCAATCGTTCAGTAAATGGCCTTGTCGTCTACTCTATTGACAGAAAAAACGGTCTACTCCGCAATCTCACGCCTGAGCCCTTTCTTTCGGACTTACCTGATGTCTATGGATTTTGCCTCTATCACAGCCGCACAGATAGCCAGTACTATGCATTCGTCGTGTCCACTACAGGTGCCATCGAGCAGTGGCGGATCATCCCCAACATAGATGGCTTTGCAGCAGGTGAGATTGTGCGCAAGTTTGAGATGGGGAGCAAGACGGAAGGTATGGTCGCGGATGATGAACAGGGATTTATATTCATTGCACAGGAAGATTCCAGTATCTGGCGTGTACCTGCAGATCCCGATCAGCCCGCAGATAAATTTCTGGTAGCCAGCATCAGTCAAAACGACCAACTCAAAGGAGATCTGGAAGGTGTCGCTTTATATTATGCTGCCGAGGGGAAAGGGTTCCTCCTGGCCTCTTCGCAGGGAAATAATAGTTATGCTGTATTCGAACGAGAAGCTCCTTATGCTTATCTGGGTAGTTTTCACATTGCAGACTCCGCGGCTATCGATGGCGCCGAAGACACAGATGGAATCGAGGTAACCAATCGACCTATTGGGAATTTTTCTCAAGGGGTCTTTGTCGTCCAAGATGGTTTCAATAAAGGAGCAGAAGGCAAAGATTTGAAACAAAATTTTAAGCTCGTTCCATGGGAGAATATGGCGGATTTGTGGGGGGTCAATGGCTTGGTAGATACCGCGTATCAAGTCTTTGGGCGATAGCCTGAAACAAAGTATATGTACAATCGTTTGGGCAACTGTATGAAGGAATGAATAACATGTACTGATAGGTTGTAACGATTTGTTATCCCATTCCTTCCTCATTTTTATCCGCTACATACTTTTCACTTCATGATCGATCTTAGCGTCAATCTCAACAAAGTCGCACTTATCCGTAATTCCCGTGGCCGTAACTTACCCAACGTACTACAGGTAGCCAAGGACTGTATCCGCTTGGGAGCAGATGGGATCACCATACATCCCCGTCCAGATGAAAGACATGCCAGATACCAGGACGTTTACGAACTGAAGGAAGGCATTTCTGTAGAATTGAATGTAGAAGGTTATCCTTCTGAGCGATTCTTACAGGTGGTCGAAGAAGCTGTTCCCGCCCAATGTACACTCGTCCCAGATCCTCCAGGTGCTTTGACATCTGATGCGGGTTGGGATACGATCAAGCATGAAAGCATGCTCAAAGAAGTCATTGCTCGACTCAAGGCTAAGGGCATCCGTACCTCCATTTTCATCGAGACAGAACGGGACAAGATTGACAAAGCGAAGGAAATCGGAACCGACAGAATCGAACTATATACAGAGCACTATGCCAGCCAATACGCCTTGGGGAATCTGGAGGTAATCCAACCCTTCGCCGCAGCGAGTGCTCATGCACACAGCATCGGCCTCGGCGTCAATGCGGGGCATGACCTGAATCTGGATAACTTAGCCTACTTCGCGGAGCATCTTCCCGATCTGAAAGAGGTGTCCATCGGGCATGCATTGGTCTGTGATGCTTTGTACCTGGGATTAGAAGAAACCATTCGTAGGTATCAGGCTTGTTTGGGAAAATAATCTCTTACGTACATGGAGACGTGATGAATCACGTCTATACACTTATCGCGTCTCCTCTAAAATACCCGTACCTCTTTCACAATTTCAGCTCTCGCTTCGCGATTCACTGTCTCGCGGATTTTCTGACGGGCCATCTGCAGCTCATTTTTCCAGACAGGAGAAATAACCTTGATGTAGAGAATCCCTTTATTGAACCAGATCTTTTCTGTGTTTTGCGCAATAGGGGTTCCCATCAGCCGCTCCCAGTCCGTGATGACACGCTGGATTTTGACATCGTCTTTGAGCCCATGCTTTTCCAGAAAAGCTTCGATCGCTTCTCCAAGGCTGAGATAGGGTTTATTATACATCTAGCTTTCCTTTTCTTCTATCAAGGAATGAATTTCCCCTGATTTTACTTGAAAAAACTTCACCTGCCGCTGACTTTGAGCAAATACCTCTTGCATGCGCCTCTGTGAAGTATCGGTGATGAAGATCTGCCCTTGCACTTCGTCGTCTAGCATCTGTGCGATGCGCGCCAGTCGTTTTTCATCCAGCTTATCAAATATATCGTCAAGCAATAAAATCGGCGCAAGCCCTCTTTGCTCCTGCAAGAGCTTGTACTGCGCCAGTTTCAAAGCGATGATGAATGTTTTTTGCTGCCCTTGGGAACCAAAATTCCGTACCGATCGCTCGTCAATTTCAAAGCCCATGTCGTCTCGATGCACCCCTGCCCCTGAATATTGATTGACACGGTCTCTCTCCAGTTTTTCTCTCAGCGCAGTCTCCCACCCCACAGCGGTAGCTTGTGCCACGCTAGGTTTGTATCGAATATGGGGCATCTCCATATCCGAGACGATGTGATGGAAATACCGCTCAAAGATGGGCAAAAATCGTTCGATAAAAGCCTCTCTCCCCGAATGTATCGCAAGCCCCCGTGGAATCAATTGCATATCCCATAATTCCAGTTGCTCGAGATCAAAATACCGCTGCTCCCCAAACTGACGCAAGAGCGCATTGCGTTGACCCAGAATACGGTTGTATTGAATCAAGTGCTGTAGATACATCGGATCATACTGCGAGATCAGCATATCCATAAACTGACGCCGCCCAGCCGAAGGGCCATTAATCAGATCTGTATCATGGGGCAGAATACTCACCATCGGAATATACCCAATGTGCTCACTCATCTTCTTCAGCGGCTCTTGATTGATGAGCAGCTTCTTCCCTTTGCCCTTTTGATAATTGCAATGGACCTGACGCGTTTTATTCTCCCGAATCAGCACCCCCCCATCAAAGAAAAACTGTGCGCCACGCTGTACTGCTTGCTGATCTTGCGAGTTTCGAAAGCCCTTGGTAAAGGCTAAATAATGCAGTGCATCCAGGATATTCGTCTTCCCTGCTCCGTTTGGCCCCGTGAGCACATTGATATCAGGAGAAAACGTCAGTTGTTGCTCCGTATAATTGCGAAACTGGATCAGATGTAACTGCTGAAAATGCAAATGATTCTTTTTTGGATAAATCGAACGGACAGGAATCGTAAAATCTCTGGCCTTCCACCTTTATCGGGTATAATTTTACCTTATAAAAAGGCAAGTTACGATTCCATGGCCATTTCTGCTGTCTTAGCCGTCAAAATATTCCCGTGGATAATTTGTAAAACATGTGGGATATCCTGATCTTGACCCTCGATTCTTATAAGTATTTTGCTTATGTGAATCGGGTAAAGCAACACGGATAAGATACTCATTTACAAGAGGCAATCCATAGTATTATTTTTATATATAGGAAATCCTCAGTATCTTTTTGTTCACCCAATTATTCGTTTCTCTATTTGGAGAAATATTTTTTAACCTAAGACACATACGTTTAACAGTTGAGTTTATGCCTGGGACAAAAACCAAGTCTGCAAAGAAAACTTACGATAAAGAGTTGCTCTTGGAGTGGTTTGAGCAAATGATGCTCATCCGTAAATTTGAAGAGCGTGCAAGCCAACTGTACATGCAGCAGAAATTTAGAGGATTTCTTCACTTGTACATTGGGCAAGAAGCTGTAGCAGTAGGAATAGAGTCTGCGATCCGCGACGATGATTATGTCATCACAGCTTACCGCGACCACGGAGGAGCATTGGCGAGAGGAGTAGATGCCAACGCGTGTATGGCAGAGCTTTTTGGCAAAGCTACAGGATGCTCCAAAGGAAAAGGAGGTTCTATGCACTTCTTCTCAAAGGAGAAAAACTTCCTCGGAGGACACGGGATTGTAGGAGGCCAGATTCCATTGGGCGCAGGTATTGCCTTCGCAGCCAAGTATCAGGGCACAGATAAGCTTTGTGTGTGTATGATGGGAGACGGTGCTGTACGTCAAGGAGCCTTCCACGAGACGATGAACCTCGCCATGCTTTGGAAGCTACCCGTCATCTTCATCATCGAGAACAACAACTACGCAATGGGAACATCTGTAGAGCGTACGTCTAATGTGACAGACCTTTACAAGTTGGGACTTTCCTACGATATGCCTTCCAAGCCAGTAGACGGGATGGATGTAGTCACTGTATATGAAGAAATGCAGGAAGTAGTCGAGCATGTCCGCAGTGGAAAAGGACCTTATCTCATCGAGATGAAAACCTACCGCTACAAAGGTCACTCTATGTCTGACCCTGCCAAGTACCGTACACGTGAGGAGCTCAACAAGTACCGCGGAAAAGATCCTATCGCAAACTTGAAACTCTACATGCAAGAAAATGCGGCCAACACGGATGAGGAAATCACTGCCATTGATGCCCGCATCAAGGAAACGGTAGAGGCATCTGTCAAATTCGCGGAGGAATCTCCCCTACCAGATCCAAGTGCATTGTACGAAGATGTGTACGTAGGAGAATATCCATTCATCAATGAATAATATGGGACGCGCCTAAGTTTTAGGCCATCCATACAAGATTTATACATTCATGAAGGTCGAGAGAAGTTCTCGGCCTTTTTTTTGCTCTATATGTGCTTGTACAGACGGTGAATCTTTTCCCCAACCTTCCAGGTTATTTTCCGTATGTATGGTTCGAACACCCAATCGGTCCTGATCTTCACACATAGAAGTATAAATAGGATCATCTAGATTTTGAGGTACATACTTACCAGCCTTTTCCTCTTACAGAACTTGATATATCCCCTGTAAATAAGGCTCATACCCTCAAGATATCGTTCATTTAATTCCTTTGTAAATCTCCCCTAAACTGCTATCTTTGTGTTTAATTCAAAGCGCTTAATAGCAAAGGGAGCATGCTCCCTTATTTTTTTAGCATGATTTCTGAGGAGATTCGAAAAGAATTAACCGACCTGATGGTTGAGACCCTGCCTACTGCCTTTGTAGTAGACATGAACTTGACACAAGGAGGGAACAAGATACTGTCCATCAAAGTGGATACAGACGCAGGCATCACCATGTCTGAGTGTGCAAAGATTAGCAGAGCTTTGGGCTTTCATCTAGAAGAACATAAGAGTTTTGATTTCAAATACAGACTCGAAGTAAGTTCTCCTGGTGTAGGTTCACCCCTTAAACTGCTAAGACAATACAAGAAAGAAGTGGGAAGATTTCTGAAGGTCGTATTGACCGACGAACAAGAAATCAAAGGAAAACTGGAAACAGTAACTGAGGCTGAGATCACGCTGAGCCCTGTACCTGTCAAGGGTAAAAAGAAAAAGAAGAAAAAAGGAAATGACGTGTTTAGAGACACGATTACTTTCCCTGAGATAAAGGAAGCTAAAGTCATCATCATATAATGGCGAGAAGAAAAACTGTAGATCCTGGAATTAACTTGGTAGATGCCTTTACCGAGTTTTCGAGGTTCAAAAATATTGATAGAGCTACCCTCATGGGGGTACTGGAGGAGGTCTTCCGTACCATGATCCGAAAAGAATATGGATCAGATGAAAACTTTGAGATCATTGTCAATGTTGACAAAGGAGATATACAGGGTTTTCGCGAGCGTGAAGTAGTGGAAGATTTTGATCTGGAAGATGAGACGCGTCAGATTCCCTTGAGTGAGGCGCTCTCTGTCGATCCCGATTATGAAGTGGAAGATGTATTGGCAGAAGAGATCAACTTTTTCTCTTTTGGAAGAAAAATCATTCAAACTGCCAAGCAGACGTTGACACAAAAGATTCGAGATCTAGAGAAAAAGAGTATGGTGGACCAGTATCAGGATATGATCGGGACCATCATTGTAGGAGAAGTATATCAGGTATGGAGAAATGAAATCCTCGTTTTACACGAAGGAGCGGAATTGATCCTACCCAAAGGAGAACAAATTCCAAAGGATCGCTTCCGTAAAGGAGACGCGCTTAGAGCGGTAGTAGCCAATGTTGCGATGCACAACAACAACCCGCGCATCATCATCTCACGTGCTGCTCCTCTATTTCTCGAAAAGTTATTTGAACAAGAAGTTCCTGAAATATTTGATGGCCTCATCAACATCAGAGGGATTGTCCGCGAACCAGGCGAACGTGCAAAAGTAGCAGTAGAAAGCTATGATGACCGTATCGATCCTGTAGGGGCATGTGTGGGGATGAAAGGAAGTCGTATCCACGGCATCGTACGTGAGTTGCGCAATGAAAACATTGATGTCATCAGCTATACAACCAATGATGATCTCTACATTCGCCGTGCGTTGAGCCCTGCGAAAATTGTAGATGTCAAGTTGGATGACGAAAACCGAATGGCACAGGTATTTTTGAAGCCTGAGCAAATCTCCCTCGCAATTGGGAAAAATGGCCTAAATATCAAACTGGCAAGTCAGTTAACCAACTTCCAGATTGATGTATTTAGAGAGGCTGAGCCCGATGAAGAGGATATCGATCTGGAAGAATTCAATGACGAAATCGAAGATTGGGTCATTGAAGAACTCAAGCGTATCGGTTGCGATACAGCGAGAAGCGTCCTTGAATTGTCTGTCGAAGAACTGACTCGTCGGACAGATCTCGAAATAGAAATTGTGGAAGAAGTTGTCCGTGTGCTCAAATCAGAATTCGAAGAAGAATGAGAAAATGATTAAATAATTGCCTATGAAACATCATTGACGGTAAAAACCGGCTCATTTTTCTATTGTTGCACGCGGCTGGGAGAGGAAAATCCGCTTCCACGAGTATTTGTTTTTATAAAAAATAGTAAATTTGCGTAATTAAACCATTGTAAGAGTCTTTTTTTAGATTACGCATCCCAAAAACCAAGCATGCCGGGAAAGAAGCGAAATTACCGATTGTTCCAAGTCGCCAAAGAACTGAATGTGGGAACATCTTTATTAGTCGAGCACTTGCAAGACAAGGGCCACGATATTGATAATTCTCCCAACAGTAAAATCGACAGCGATCTCTATGCGATGCTCCTCAAGCAATTTGCTTCTGAGAAGCAGATGAAAGAGCGCGCAGACCAGATCCTGGAGAAGAGAAAAGAAGAGCGCGTAGCAACGAAATCTCCAGAAGAAGGCACAACCGAAGAAGAAGGCGAAGACCCTATCTCAGCATCCGATCTTCGCAATCGAATCAAACCCAAGCGTAGAAGAAAAAGTTCGCCTGACTCAGATCAGACAGAACAGCCTCAAACAGAGGCCGTACCCCCAGCTCCTACTCCTCCTGTTGCAGAAACGCCTCCTCCTACTCCTACCCAGGAAAAGGATGATCAAGGAGTAGGATTGCGAGTCGTGGGCAAAGTCGATCTCAACAAGTTTAAGGCAAAACCTAAGCCTACGAAGAAAGATAATAACAAAAAGAGTGAGTCTCCTGCTGCTCCAAAAGCCAAAGTAAAAGAGACAACTCCTCCTGCCCCCAAGGCAGATCCTCAGCCCCAGCCTGAGGAGAAAAAGGCACCTGTGGCCAAGACAGAAAAGCCTGCTCAGCCTGTAGTCGAGAAAAAACCTGCACCCCAGGTAGAAAAATCTCAACCACTAGTAGAAAAGCCACAGGTCCAACCGCAAGCAAAAGTTGAGCCTCCCAAAGCACCGGCTCCACCTAAGCCTGAAGAAAAGAAGACCACTCCTGCCAAGCAAGAAGCTGCAACTGTAGCAAAGGCAACCCAATCTGAAAAAGAGGAAAAGAAAGCCGAAGAAAGTACAGAGACAGAGAGCGGCGTCATCCGCGCAGGAGACCGTGCACCGAACCTCCGTGGTCTGAAGGTGATGGGAAAAATTGAGCTCCCATCTGACCGTAGGAAGCGCAAAGGGAAAGAAGATAAGTCCAAGGACGACAAAAAAGATACATCTAAACCCGCTACTGCCAAAACAGATAATGGGGATTCAGATGACGCAAAGAAGAAGCGCAGAAGACGCCGTAAAAGAAAGCGTAAACCGTCTGAAGGAGATGGGGCTAGCTCTAATGCAAAATCGTCCAACAACAGTAACAGAGGCAACAGAAAAGAAAAGCCCAGTGAGAAAGAGGTGGATCAATCCATCAAGAATACGCTCTCACAGATGGGACGAGGAGCCTCAAGAAATAGACAGCGTCAGCGTCGAGCCAAGCGTGATGCTTTTGCCGAAAGAAGGGCACAAGCAGACCAGATGGCCGCAGAAGAAGCAAAGGTACTGGAACTGACGGAGTTCATCACAGCAAATGAGTTTGCACAGATGATCGAAGTACCCGTCAATGATATCATTACCAAATCTTTCCAGCTCGGTATGATGGTTTCGATCAACCAAAGATTGGAAGCCGATCTACTCAGCGTATTGGGAGAAGAGTTTGGATATGAGATAAAGTTCGTAGACGTCACAGAGAAAGAAATTGAGATTATTGAGGAGGAGGACGATCCAGAGGATCTCATTCCACGTAATCCAATCATCACGGTGATGGGACACGTTGACCACGGGAAGACGACGTTACTTGACCACCTCCGCAAGGCCAATGTAGCAGCAGGTGAAGCAGGAGGTATCACCCAGCATATAGGGGCCTACCAAGTGAACATGGACGATGGAAAAACGATCACATTCCTCGATACACCTGGTCACGAAGCCTTTACTGCGATGCGTGCCCGTGGTGCGAAGGTTACAGACGTAGCCATCATCGTAGTAGCAGCTGACGACGCTGTGATGCCTCAGACACGAGAAGCGATTAATCACGCACAAGTGGCAGAAGTACCCATGGTCTTTGCCCTAAATAAAATTGATAAGGCAGGAGCCGAGCCAGAAAAAATCAAAAGTCAGTTGGCAGAAATGAACCTACTGGTAGATGATTGGGGAGGTCCTATCCAATCTCAAGAAATATCTGCACTCAAAGGAATGAATGTAGAAGATCTACTAGAAAAAGTAGTCTTCGAATCAGAAATCCTGGAACTCAAAGCCAATCCCGATCGTGCAGCAACAGGAACTGTCATTGAAGCCCGTCTCGATAGAGGGCGTGGTAACGTGGCGACTTTCCTAATCCAAAATGGAACTCTCCGCGTAGGAGATGAAATGGTCGCAGGTATACACTATGGAAAAGTGCGCGCCCTCATCGACCAAAAAGGAAATAGAATCAAAGAGGCAGGACCCTCTATGCCTGTGCAGGTTCTCGGACTGACAGGACAACCTACAGCAGGGGACAAATTCTACGTCTTCACAGACGATGGAAAAGCCAAAGAGATCGCCAACAAGCGTCAGGAACTCTTCCGCGAGCAGCAACTGCGTAAGAACAACCGCCTCACACTGGAAGAAATTGGTCGACGCAAAGCATTGGGCAACTTCGAAGAGCTGAATGTCATCATCCGTGCCGATGTGGATGGTTCTGTAGAAGCCCTTTCTGGTGCTTTGATGAAGCTTTCTACTGAAGAGGTTCAGGTAAATATCATCTGGAAAGCGGTAGGTGCCATCACTGAGGCCGATGTCAACTTGGCGATCGCTTCCGAAGCCATCGTGATGGCCTTCAATGTACGTCCCAACTCACAAGCGAGATCGCTCGCAGAGCGTGAAGATGTCGACATTCGTACCTACAGCGTCATCTATGATGCCATCGACGATGTGCGTGATGCACTCGAAGGACTTCTCTCGCCAGAGATTCGCGAAGAGAAGATGGGTACAGCCGAAGTACTGGAAGTATTCAAAATCACCAAAGTCGGAAACGTCGCAGGTGGATTGGCCACTTCTGGAAAGATCGACCGAAACAACCCTGTACGTCTGATCCGAGATGGAATCGTCATCTACGAGAATACCCTTGGCTCCTTAAAGCGCTTCAAAGATGACGCAAAAGAAGTGATCGCAGGACAAGAGTTTGGTTTCACTATCACCAATTATGATGACATCAAAGCTGGCGATACGATAGAATCGTTCAAAGTCAACGAGATCCGTCGAAAACTCAAGTCTTAACACATATCAAGTATCCCCACAAAGGTTTGACTTTGTGGGGATTTATTTTCTTTCTCCCAAATTCTAACTCTTTCTCCCTCCTGGAGAAAATGAAATTTCTTGCATGGGCATTCCCGCTAAGGACATTATCCACAGTATAGAATCCTGGGCTCCCCCCGCTGTCGCAGAGTCATATGACAATCCTGGATTGCTCATCGGTCTACCCGGTCAAGAGGTAACTGGAATTTTGATCAATCTAGATGCCACTATGCCTGTAGTCGAAGAGGCGATTGCCAAAAACTGCAACATGATCATTGCGCACCATCCGATATGGTTTACAGGTCGCAGAAGGCTGAATGGAGAGGACTACGTCAGTCGTACCATTATGGCTGCTGTCAAGCATGACATCCTTCTGTATGCTTGCCATACCAACTTGGACAATGTGCGTACAGGCGTCAATCATATGATTGCTCAGAAACTGGGGCTGGAAAAGGTTGAATTCTTACAAGCCAAGAATCCAGAACAAACCATCGGATCAGGTATGATAGGCTCGCTTCCTGAGCCCATCAGCAAAGCAGACTTTCTGAAAAAAGTAGCGACTACCTTTCAGGCAAAAGGGATTCGGTATGCAGATAGCCCCCATTCTCACATCCAAAAAGTCGCCATCTGTGGTGGGGCGGGAAGCTTCCTGACCCAAGAGGCAAGAAAGCAAGGAGCGGATGCGTTTGTAACAGCAGACATTACTTATCACAAATTTTTTGACAACGAAGGGGAAATGTTACTCTTAGATATTGGACATTATGAATCCGAACAGTATACTTCTGAGCTGATTCACACGTACTTATCAGAAAAATTTCCTAACTTTGCGATCCATTTATCAGATGTTCATACCAATCCCGTAAAGTATTTTTCATCATGATAAATGACAAAAGGGGGTAAACCATCTTTTTGATGCTTACTTCTTTATTTACGTAACCCTATTTCGTATAACAATTTAGAACACTTAGCAGAAGATGATGCAGATACGAAGAACCGGGCATAACTGAAATTTTCCCTTATCCCGCCTCTTCTTTTCCTCTTCTCGCATATATCAATACAACAAGAAGCATATATGGATAACGCCATCGTTATAAGATTGAAAGCGCTCAGCATGCTCCAGGTTCTCGACTCTAAGATGGACGAAATTCACCGCCTGCGTGGAAGTCTTCCCGAGGAAGTGAGCGACCTCGAAGATGATCTCGAAGGACTAGAGACTCGTCGTAAGCGTATTGATGATGAGATCACGCAGTTAAAAACTGACATCAAAGAGCGTAAAACCCGTATTCAAGACTTCGGCGCTCAAATCAAGAAATACGAGTCTCAGCAGGATAACGTAAAGAATAACCGTGAATTCGAAGCCCTTCGTAAGGAGATCGAGTACGCGAACCTTGAGATATTGACCTCTGAGAAGAAGATCAAGCAGTATACCGATCAAATCGCCCAAAAAGAAGGACTCCTGGAAGGAACAAGCGAAGAAATTCAGCATAAGAAAGAGGAGCTTGAAGAAAAGCGCAGAGAGCTAGAGGTGATTATCGAAGAAACAAAACTCGAAGAGAAGCGCCTCAAGGAAGAAGTAGTCAAAGCGGAACAACATATTGAAAAGCGTATCCTCACAGGATATCGCAAAGTACGAGCCAATATGCGCAATGGACTCGCAGTAGTGACCACAGACCGTAGCGCGTGTGGGGGATGTTTCTCTATCATTCCGCCTCAGGTTCATATCGAACTGAAGCAGAGAAGCCGTCTGATCCACTGCGAGAACTGTGGACGTATCCTAGTTGACGATTCCTTTTTCGACGAGGCGAGAGAAGTCCTGGCTGAGAAAGCATAAACATAAATTTTCTATTATATAAGGTCTTTTCCTGTGCAGGAAAAGACCTTTTTTTGTGGCATGCCCAAACCCCTATTTACAGGATTCACTCCCCGATTTCCTACACTGATCCCCGATTGCAGATCCATGCCCTAACCTCCCCCTCTCATTCTGAGTATAGTACATCAACCCCCTACTATCAACGCTCAACAAGAGATTCATTATGAAACGTTCACTTGCCACCCAGTTTATTTCACTTTTTTCCTTTGTTCTTTTTCTAGGATTTGCTTCTCAGCTTCAAGCCCAGAATTTCAAACTCGGCCCTAAATTTAGTGTCAGCTCTTCTGGGATTTCAGGTACCGATTTTCAGGTACAAAACCTACAGGATCTACAAGAACTTCAAGTCAGCCTGCAAGAAGCCAGCCCTGAGTATCATGTAGGTATTTTCAGCCGCTTGACCTTGCTCGGTTTTTATATTCAACCTGAACTTGCATTGACGACCTCGCGTGTGAGCTATTTGGTAGAAGATCTCACAGGCGGAGGGACAGAGGCGGCCAACGAGCAATACCTAGGACTAGAAATGCCTATTATGGCGGGTATCAAATTAGGACCTTTTCGTGCCAATGCAGGCCCAGTCTATCGCATGAACTTGACCAGTGTCTCTGATCTAGCAGATGTACAAGGATTCGGGAGAAGATTTCAAGAGTCCACATTGGGACTGCAAGCAGGTGTAGGACTAGATTTAGGCAAAAAAGTCGTGCTAGGCCTTCGTTATGAAACCAATTTGAATCGTCCCACAGATGAGGTTACAGTATTCGGACAGACGCATAAACTTTCAGAATATAGTGGTCAATGGGTAGCAGGTATAGGGATCGCCCTTTAATTCCTGCATCCATATCAGGGGAAGCGGCAGCTACAAGGTTGCCGCTTATTTTTATGCCTCAAATTTCATCATGGATAAAAAATGTCCGCGAACACATCGTATCCGCGGACTGCTATTCAACAAAAAAGGTGCTATATAAAAATGCCAAGTGTGATCTTAAGCAGACGATTAGAAGTCAGAGTCGATCCCTTTCAGGATCACGTCTCAACACATGACCTCTTACCTAATATGACCATAGATGATGCTCAAAAGCGACAAGTTCCAGCCTTCTTTGCTCAGCTTCAGGTAGACTCTGTACACCATGTCCTGAGACATTGATCACAAAGCTATGAAATAGGCGCATCTCCAATGCTTCCTTCAACGTGCGATCCTCTGCATCATTGTGACGATTGACCCAGGGAATTTCGTCTAATACATCCTTTATCTCATCATATTTGAAGACAAGCAAACTCTTCTCAGGCAATGCCTCTCCAGGATCGGTCCAGATAATTTGGATATACTGAATCTGCTTGATCATCTCACTACGGTTTTTATCAAAAACCCAATCCTCTACAATCTGTACAACCGACTCAAAAGGTCCATAATCAGGATCGCATACATCATTTTCCGCCATCATAACTGTATCCTCAAGGGTTCCCAATGGCTCTGTATCGTCCCAATCACTGTCCCATTCCTCATCCCAGTCGTCTTGCTCAAGATAAATCGCATTCATTTGCTTGATGCGCTTACAAATCGTATCAAATCCCAAAGGCGTGAGATAATCGTCAGCACTATAAGCTGGAATACTCCCTTCTTCTAGTGCCTGCATCAAAGAACGTACGAGTCCTGAATAAGATTCTTGCTGTCCAGCAAGCCTTCGGGCTGTTTGCAGAGGACGATTGATTTTTTCGTTCAGGTCGATTCGCTGTACTACTGTACGACGATAAAAGTGATCTTCTTTCCGAATCTTGGGTTGTGCCGTAAGAGACATTGTCAAAACAAGGGCTAGGGTAGCCAACGCATAATTTTTCATGATAGCTAATGTCAAGTAGGTAAAAGAAAGGGCGCCCTGTGTTTTTCTGAATCCATAAGAGGGAGTCTGAGAAAGGTTACATACCTTCACCTGAATAATTAGGATTTTATGGAATGGGCCTCTCAAGTAACAGGGTTTATGCAGCAGTTGGTCACACGATTGCAGCCACTATATGATGAAGCTGAAGCAAGAGCGATTGCGCACTTTTGGGCAGATGAAAGATTGGATGTGCCACGGCACAGACGATTCCTGGAAGATGAAGCAGAAATCTCCCCCAAACATCAACAACAATTCCAGCAAGAAGCTCAAGCTTTAATATCGGGGAAACCTGTACAGTATGTGACAGGACGTGCATATTTCTATGGAGAACCATTTATAGTCAATGCGCATGTGCTAATCCCCCGACCTGAAACAGAAGAGCTCGTCGCTTGGATATTGGAAACAATCCCCCAAACACGCACCCCCCAGCGCATACTCGATATCGGTACAGGAAGTGGCTGTATCCCCATCACGCTCAAAAAACAGCTACAGAATCGAGCAGAACTCACTGCTTATGATATCAGTGAGGAAGCACTCTCATGCGCTCAATTTAATGCCCAACAGCTCCATGTAACTGTGGATTTTTTCCAACAAGATATTCTCCAATCTCAAGCTGAAGATCACACAGGTTGGGATTTCATCGTCAGCAATCCCCCCTATGTCCTTGAGCAAGAGGCTGATTCCCTCCATTCCAATGTAATTCAATACGAGCCACATGTAGCCCTTTTTACGCCCGATGACGATCCCATCATGTTTTACAAAAAGATTGGTACACTAGGATTGTCGTGGCTCAAAGCAGGAGGCTATCTATTTTTTGAAGTGCACAGGGATTTTGGAGAAAAGGTCAAACATGAGCTAGAAGAAAAAGGATATCACGATGTGACCTTGAGAAAAGATTTAAGAGGAAACCCACGCATGATTCAAGCAAAAAAGCCTGTAGCATAACTTTTTCTTGATACTTTCATACAAAAGCAGAATATGATAGTTTTATATAGGTAAGGTCAAACCTGATCCTATTTACATTTTCCTGAAATACGCATACATGCACTCCATTCAAGACAAACTTTCCATTCTACGCGCTTCTCTCGATGGCGAACTCTATGACGACAAAACGATGCGTATCTTGTATGCAACAGATGCCTCTGTTTATCGCGAAATGCCGCTGGCAGTCGTTCACCCTCGCCACAAGGATGACATCATTCAACTGATTCGCTTCGCCCAGAATGAAAAAATATCCCTTATCCCCCGCGCAGCAGGCACCTCCCTAGCTGGACAGTGTGTAGGAGAGGGAATCGTAGTGGATGTGTCTAAATACATGATCGATATTCTGGAGGTCAATGAAGCTGAAGGCTGGGTCAGAGTGCAACCAGGTGTTATTCGAGATGATCTCAACCAATTCCTCAAACCCCATAATCTCTTTTTTGGTCCCAATACCTCTACAGCCAATCGCGCCATGATCGCAGGGATGGTCGGAAATAACTCCTCTGGCTCCTACTCTATCGTGTATGGGACGACACGCGACCACGTCATAGAGCTGACTTGCATCTTAAGCGATGGTTCAGAAGTGACTTTTGGGCCTGTGGATCGAGAGGCTTTTGAGGAAAAGAGAAAGCTTCCGACACTTGAAGGCAAGATCTACCAACAGATGTATGCGGAACTGATAGACCCTGAACAGCGAGAGGAAATTCGCAGTCAATTCCCCAAGCCTTCCATTCACCGTCGCAACACAGGCTATGCAGTAGATGTCCTACTGGAGACAGAGATTTTTACGGAAGGTGGAGATGTATTCAATTTCTCCAAACTCTTGGCAGGATCTGAAGGGACATTGGCCTTTATTTCCGAAGTCAAGATTCATTGTGATCCGCTCCCGCCTACACATACAGGGCTGCTTTGCGCACACTTTCATTCTGTCCCCGAAGCCCTCCAAGCGGTGGTTCCAGCCATGAGTTTCAAGCCGCGCGCAGTAGAGTTGATGGATAAGATCATCATGGACTGTACAAAGGGTAACCGACTATATGAAAAAAATCGCTTCTTCATTGAAGGAGATCCAGAAGCAGTACTCGTGATTGAAGTGGGAGGGAAGGATCAGGAAGAAGTAGATGAAAAATTAGCAGTTATTGAACAAACACTGAGAAATCAGGATTTGGGGTATGCCTTCCCTAGGGTCAAGGGTCCTGCCATCAAGCGTGTCTGGGATCTTCGCAAAGCAGGCCTAGGTCTCCTAGCCAATGTCCCAGGTGATGCCAAACCCGTTGCGGTCATCGAAGATACGGCGGTAGAGCTATCCGAGCTGTCTGATTACATCGCAGATTTCACAGCAAATATGGAGCGATTTGGACAACGTGCTGTCTATTATGCTCATGCAGGAGCAGGAGAGCTACACTTACGCCCCATTTTAGATCTAAAAATAGAAAAGGACCGTAAGCTGTTTCGTGACATTGGTCAATCGACAGCCGAACTCGTCAAGAAATATCAAGGTTCGCTCAGCGGGGAGCATGGAGATGGCAGGGTACGAGCAGAATTTATCCCGATGATGATCGGAGAGAAGAATTATGAACTGCTGAGAAGGATAAAGGCGACTTGGGACCCACAAAATATGTTCAACCCAGGGAAGATCGTCGATGCACCACCGATGGATACCTCCTTACGCTATGATGCTGGACAGCATACACCACAATTTGATACCATTCTTGACTTCTCCGATACCGATGGCATCCTACGTGCCGCTGAGAAGTGTAACGGATCAGGTGACTGCCGAAAGACGCATCTTTCAGGTGGTACCATGTGCCCTTCTTACATGGCGACCCGCAATGAAAAGGACACCACACGTGCCCGCGCCAATATCCTGCGAGAAGTCCTGACCCGATCGGATGCAGATAACCCTTTCGCACATGATGAGATTTATGAAGTCATGGACCTCTGCCTATCTTGCAAGGGCTGTGCTTCAGAGTGTCCCTCTAATGTGAACGTTGCCACCCTCAAGACAGAGTTTTTGCATCAGTACTACAAAAAGCATGGAGTCCCCTTCAGGGCGCGAGCCATCGCCAATATAGGCAAGCTGAATGCCCTAGGCTCAAAGTTTAGAGATATAACGAATTTCTTCCTAACCAACTCGCTGACAAGCGGTGTCCTCAAGTCTGTCTTAGGTGTAGCAACCAAGCGCTCCCTGCCTACCCTTTACAAGACTACATTGAAAAGTTGGTATAAGGTCAACGAACCTGAACTTCGTGAACGCGCGAAAAAAGGCGGACGCAAAGGATCTGTATACTTTTTCATTGATGAGTTTACTGAGTACAATGATACAGAGATCGGGACTAAAGCGATGCTTCTACTCGCCAGTCTAGGTTATGAGGTGCTTTTCCATGAGCATGCCGAGAGTGGGCGTGCCTACATTTCCAAAGGTCTCCTGAAGGAAGCACGACAAATGGCCATGTACAATGTGAGCACCTTCAGAAAGATCATCTCTGAGGAGATTCCGCTCGTGGGCTTGGAGCCTTCGGCTATCCTTGGTTTTCGAGACGAGTATCCTCGCTTGGTGACGGATGATCTTCGAAAGGATGCCCATACGCTTGCCAAGCATGCCTTAACGATTGAAGAGTTTTTAGGGAAAGAAATCGAACGAGGCCACCTTACCCATCATGCGTTTACTGAAAATTCACAGAAAGTCCTTTTGCATGGGCATTGTCACCAGAAAGCCCTAAGCTCTATTGATCCGACCATACAACTCCTCTCGCTTCCCGAAAACTATGAGGTAGAAGTCATTCCTTCGGGATGTTGTGGCATGGCAGGTTCCTTTGGCTATGAAAAGGAGCACTACGATGTCTCTATGCAAGTGGGAGAATTGGTCTTATTTCCTGCGGTACGAGAAGCTCCTGGAGAAATATTGATTGCGGCTCCAGGTACGAGTTGTCGTCACCAGATCAAGGACGGGACACAAAAGAAGGCTTTACACCCTGTCGAGATTTTATGGGGTGCTTTGGAGAAATGAGGATTGCAATATATACACTAACTATATAAATACACCTAACCATGAAGAACCCATTTCAGCCAGAAGTTACATTGATACATGTCAAAGGTCGCTTAGGCCATCTATCGCTAGATGAAGAGCAGGCACAAGCAATGTTCGAAGTCCTGGAAAAATTCCAACCTCTATTTTCCAAGCTAAGTTGCTGGGAGTTGATTGATATTTTATTGGATCAGTATCAGGAAATTTTACAAGAAGCTCAATTTGCCCTCTTCGAAAAGGATATGCAGATGCAAAGGGAGTTATGTATAGATTATTTCAAGCAATTTAACTCCACCAGAGAAGGTCTACTACCCAAAGATGTACTTAATAATCCATTTCAAGATCCTCTCTATCAGAAAGTCCTACCAAAACTAAAACAGCAACATTTACTTTCTCCTTTGGTCATTCCAGATACGCCTCAGTATCACTTTATTAGACAGCGAGTTGCGAGTCTTAAGCTTGACTATCAAAAGTGGTGGAAGAAGCGAGAAATGTCTATTTACCAAGACCATTATAGGTTTTATCAAAGATATTGTCCTACCATCCTAAAATGGGAACTTACCCTGCTCGAAAGGCAAAAGTGGTTCGCTAATGCACTGGATTATATTTACGACAATGAGTCTTTCATGAGAGAGACTGTTCATTTACTCTTTCCTGAGACAAAGGGTCAACCTACAGTTTTACCTTATGTCACGACATACCTGGGTATATGGAAACAAGAGCTAAAGCAAGTTCACTCCCAAGACTCCTTTGATTCACAGGCTGGTCATACGGTTTACACACTGAGACCTCCACTGAAGATCCATACTACCTTCACTCTTCTAGATCTTCATTATATGTTACAAAGAATCATCATGCCTGATAATATTTTAGAGGCACTTCCATAATTCTATTTTGCAAGCAACCTTCAGCAAAATTATCCGTTTGTTTAGGCAGCGTAATCACCCTCATACTATGGCTACAATTATTTCCCTTCACTGGTAAATCCTAGGAACCATGTTTCTTAATTAACCCTCCCAACCTACATGTCGAGGCCCGCCAAGGCCACTCACATTCTCTCGGCAGTTGAACAACTACTTCATGAGTCAGTTGTGTTTCAACCGTTCGGGACCAGCTTCCATATTGTCTATAGATACTCGAATCGCGTTTCATCTTCAGGTGAAAGGAATCCTACCTTTTGCATCTGATAATTGAAAGAGGATTCGGTTCATTGCTTTGTCTCTGTCACACACCTACATTTGCACTCTCTAAACATCTATGTATGCTGCTATCATTGCAGAACTTTAGGAAAGACTACGGAACACATTTTAGAGAAACGATCAAGCTCTCTATTCCTGTGATCATCGGGCAACTCGGCCAATACCTCATGGGGTTTATTGATAACCTGATGATAGGACAGCTAAGCTATGTCCATCTCTCGGCGGCCTCCCTAGCCAACATCATGTTTTACATCCTGACGATCCTTGGGATGGGTATCACCTTTGCCATTTCTCCGCTTGTGGCTGAGGCCAACGGAGCGAACAATCATCGAAAGGTAGGAGATTACCTGAAGCAGGGACTTTGGGTTTCTATATTTGCTAGTGTCGTCCTCGGAGCGGCGGTTTATTTCAGCGCATGGGTCATCCCCTTTATGGATCAGCCTGAAAAAGAAGTGGATCTCGCAGTCAGTTATACCAAGATCCTCTCTTACTCCGTACTTCCCATGATGGTTTTCTTGATTGCCAAGCAGTTTACGGACGGTTTGTCTCTCACGCGTCCTGCCATGTTCATTACGCTCATCGGCCTTGGATTCAACACCTTCGCCAACTGGATTCTGATATTCGGTCAGTTTGGTATGCCACGTTTGGAACTCGATGGAGCAGGATATGGCACCCTGGCAAGTAGAAGCCTGATGGCGATACTTATGATGGGTTATGTATTTTGGCACAAGCGATTCAAGATCTACGAGGTCACCTCCAACTGGATGAAGCTCAATGGGGCCATCATTCGAAAGATTTTGGGCATTGGTCTCCCTTCGGGCATGCAGTATTTCTTCGAGGTAGCAGCCTTTGGTGGGTGTACCATCATGATTGGATGGATGGAAGACGGCTCCGCCTATCGGGCAGCGCATGTCATCGCTTTGCAAATGGCCGCATTGGCTTACATGGTCGTCTTGGGCACCTCTGCGGGATCTTCGATTCGTGTGGGAACAGCTCTTGGCCGCAAAGACTATGTCAATGTTCGTCGAGCGGGATTTACAGGTGTCATCCTCGCTACAGGGTTTATGGTCATCGTCGGGATAGTCTTTTCCCTCGGCAATGAATTATTCCCCTCGTATTTTATCCAAAGTAACAGCACAGAAATGGCCGCTGACAAGGACCTCATTGCGAAGTTGCCTCTAGTTGCGGAGACTGCGGCCAAACTCATGTACATTGCCGCGATCTTTGCTGTATTTGATGGAGTGCAGGCAGTGGGTGTCGGAATCTTGAGAGGAATACAGGATGTCAAAATCCCTACTTGGATTACCTTTTTCGCTTATTGGGTCATCAACTTGCCCCTGGGATACTTCCTGGCCTTTCATCTGAATATGCAAGTATATGGTGTGTGGTGGGGATTCGTGGTCGCTCTGGCATTTGCGAGTGTCGCCCTACTATGGCGCTACAACTGGCTGACAGGAAAGCTCATTGAGCAACAAGAAAATGAAGGGAAATCCATGGAGAAAGTAGTACAAACTGAACAGTCTCCAGATCCTGCACTTCCCACGATTTCATAACCAATGGCTGCCCAGTTTTGGGTGGCCTTTTTTACTTTCTGAGTTCGCAGGTAAATCTACTTGTTTTGATTTGTGCGTAACACTACACTAGTAATGTCAAACTTATTTCCGTGGATGATACAAGGCAATGACTTCTCTCAAATACTCTCGATCTATGTGTAGGTAAATCTCTGTCGTCGTGATCGACTCATGTCCCAGCATCTCTTGAACCGCGCGCAGATCAGCCCCTCCCTCCAGCAAATGTGTGGCAAATGAATGGCGGAAAGTATGGGGAGAGACCTTCTTTTGTATCCCTGCCTGCTCAGCAGCTCCTTTGACGATGTAAAAAACCATGACACGAGATAGCTGTTTTCCTCTTCGATTCAGAAAAACAAAAGTTTCATGACCTGCTTTTGGCTCAATGTGTAACCTTACTTCGCGCTGGTATTTATCCAACCATTCAAGTGCGACCTCTCCCAAGGGCACCAAACGTTCCTTATTTCCTTTTCCAATAACCTGAACAAAACCTTCCTCCCTAAAAATGCGATCCCATGTCAGATGGATCAACTCCGATACGCGCAATCCACTGCTGTAAAGTACTTCCAGAATTGTTCGGTTGCGAATTCCTTGTGCATGTGTCAGATCTACAGCTTCCAAAATGGATTGTACTTCAGGTATGTTGAGCGTTTGAGGAAGCTTTTGGGGAAATTTGGGCATTTCCAATAAAGCACTAGGGTCATCTTGGCTCCATTCATCCAGCATCAAAAATCCATGGAAGGACCGTAAAGCCGATATATTTCGAGCAATACTCCTTTCGCTGAGAAAACAGTCATTTCCCAAAAAATATAGAAAGTCTCTTAAATGCTCCTGTGTCGTAAGCGTAGGAGAATCGAACGCCCATTCATAGCGCGCATAATCTGTGTACCGCTTGATGTCTCGCAGATAATCCTCTCTGGTCTTAGCAGCCAGCCCTCGCTCGATCGTAAGATACAACTCGTACTCCTTGAGCGCTCCCTCCCATGTAATTGGATCAGGAGGATTCATGGGTTTTCATATCACCTGTTCGTGTACGGGCAAGATAAATCGCGCCGATCAATGCCACCAATAGCAGTACGGACATTGCTTCGAAAGGAAGTAAATACTGAGTCAGCGTGAGCATCCCTATCTGCTCAGGATTTGTGAGCGCAGATGCTTCTGGCGTAGAAGCAAGCCATGGAGGAGGATTGGCAACGAATCGCTGAACAAGATAGCCTAAGCCTCCAACAACTGAGAAAGTGATCAATACTGCTGGCCAGACATTGACAAAACCTGTTTGTGGCTCTGCATACTGGTCGCGCTGTGTCAGCATCACCCCAAAGATGATCAACACCAAAATCCCACCTACATAAACGATCAATTGAGCCACTGCGAGGAACTCTGCTCCCGTGAATACATAAACGGCACCCACGACAAGTAAGACAGCAAAAAGCAAAAAGGCCGCAGTCATCAGCTTCCGCGTGAACAGCAGAACGCCCAGTGCCAACATGCCTAATGCTGCAAAAAGGATAAACGTAATCAGTAACCAATTGGCTTCCATGGAGACAATTTACAGAGTTTTCAGGGAAATTTGGGAGTTGAGCGCTTTCTCTGGTAAATTCAGCCTTCATTCTGATCTATTGCATATGAATATTAGTCTCATCGGAAAGCGTGCCCTTGTAGGCGGCAGTACCCAGGGTATCGGCAAGGCTTCGGCCCAGTTGATGGCTTCGCTGGGAGCAGAGATCATCCTAATCTCTCGAAGCGAGGAAAAATTGAAAGAAGTATGTGCTGACTTACCTACAGAACATGGACAAACTCACCAATATGTGGTGGCTGACTTTTCTCAACCTCATCAGATGAAAGCGGCTATTCATGATTTCCTAGGGACCTTTTCAAACCCTATTCATATCCTGATCAATAATACAGGAGGTCCTCCAGGGGGACCTGTGGCAGAAGCTTCCATCGAGGAATTTTACCGTGCGTATGATATGCACCTCGCATGTAACCATCATCTGGCGCAAGCTTTACTTCCAGGGATGAAAGAAGCGGAGTATGGCCGGATCATCAATGTGATCTCCACATCTGTCAAGATTCCTATCAAGGGGCTGGGCGTATCCAATACCACACGAGGGGCTGTCGCATCTTGGGCTAAGACATGGTCCAATGAAGTCGCAGCTTTTGGGATTACAGTCAACAATGTGTTGCCTGGCATGACGGCCACAAACCGACTGTTCCAACTGATCGAGAAGTGGTCCAAAGACCGAAGTCTGACGGAAGAGGAGCTTGTTAAAGGATTGAAAGCCACCATTCCTGCAGCGCGATTCGCTGAGCCCGAAGAGGTAGCCAATGCCATTGCATTCCTCGCTTCGCCCGCCGCCAGCTACATCAACGGAACGAGCATACCCGTAGATGGAGGAAGAACAGGGGCCATTTGACAGGGTTCATTTTTCAGGACATAGTATAACCGCTCTGCGTAGCCATCAAGCTACGCAGCACCCCAATCTATTAGACTCCCATCTAACAAAGCCACAAAGCAAAGCGCAACCCCCGATCTACGTAGCCATCAAGCTACGTAGCACCTCAATCTATTAGACTCCTGTCTAACAACGTCATAAAGCAAAGCGCAACCCTCGCTCTACGTAGCACCCCAATCTATTAGACTCCTGTCTAACAACGCCAAAAGATCGACAGATACAACAAAAATGACCTTCAGACGCATTTAACATAGGAAAGCATGAAAATGATCATTCCCCCTCCACAATCTCCAATAACTCCAGATAGCGGTCGGTTTTCTCATCTAGTTCTTGGGAAAGTACTTCAAATTCTTGTGACCACTGCGTGAGCTCTTCGTAATCAGTGCCACCTGCATTGATTTTTTCAGAGAGAGTTGCTTTCTTCTCTTCCATCTCCTCTATTTCTCCTTCTAGAGACTCAAATTCACGTTTCTCCTTATAGCTCAGTTTACGAGGACCAGAAGAAGATTTGGGTTTGGCCTGCTTGGTCTTCTCTCCTGTAACCACAGGCTTTTCCTTCTCTGTTTGTTGCTTTTCTTGCCACTCTCGATAGTTAGAATAGCTACCTGGAAAGTCTCTGACTTTTCCTTCTCCCTCAAAAACAAACAGATGATCCACCAATCGATCCATGAAAAATCGGTCGTGCGAAACCACAACCAGACATCCATCAAACGCATAAAGAAATTCCTCTAACCTTCTCAATGTCACCAAGTCCAAGTCATTTGTAGGCTCATCTAGGATAAGGAAATTGGGATTGGTCATGAGCACACGAAGTAAGTGCAAGCGTCGCTTTTCTCCTCCACTCAGCGTATCCACCAAGTTGTAGTGCATATGACGCGGAAAGAGAAAATGCTCCAATAGCGTAGACGCAGAAACACGCTGGTTCTTACTCAACTCCACCTCCTCAGCGGCTTCGGTAACGACTTCTATGACACGCGCATTGTCCTTAAAATTAAAGCCTTCTTGTTTGTAGTAGCCATAGACTATGGTTTCCCCTGTGCGGATCTTCCCTGAGTCTGCCAGCTCTTCTCCTACGACCATTTGGAGAAAAGTCGTTTTACCTACACCATTCGGACCTACGATTCCGATTCGATCACGCCGATTAAATGTATAGGAAAAGTTGTCGAGGATCTTGAGTTCGCCAAAGCTTTTGTTGACGTGCTTCATCTCCAAGGTAGTCGATCCTATCCGACGGCCCTTTACTTGAAGCTTTACATCAAGATCTTGCGCTTTGTAGCTTGCGCGATCCTTGATCACATCCGCCGCTGCGATACGAGATTTCGACTTGGTAGTACGTGCCTTGGGAGAACGGCGCAGCCATTCTAGCTCCTTATTATACAATGATTTGGCACGGTCGGCTTCTGTCTGGCGAACCATCTCACGCTCCTGTTTCTTTTCCAGGAAGTAAGCGTAATCTCCTTTGTAAGAATGAATTTCCCCACGGTCCAACTCGTAGATTTCGTTGGTGATGGAATCCAAAAAATAACGATCGTGTGTGACCAAAAATAGGCTTTGTTTGCTTGTCGCCAGGAATTTTTCTAGCCACTCGATACTCTCCAGATCGAGGTGGTTGGTCGGCTCATCCATGATCATCAGATCAGGCTCATATATCAGTGCTTGCGCCATGGCTACTCTTTTCCGTTGCCCTCCCGACAGAGCCGAGATGTGCCGATCCAAGAAGTTCACATGTAACTGACTCAAGATCTGATTGATTTTCACCTCATACTCCCAAGCATTTTTGGAGTCGATTTCGGACATGACTTCATTTAGCTCATCTTGCAGGTCAGGATGAGTCTCCAGTTCTTGGGTTAGTTGCTCGTAGCGCTGAATCAATTTTACCTCTGGCAGATCTGATGCGAACACAACCTCCGCTACTGTTTGGTGAAGGGGTAAAACAGGCTCCTGCGGCAAATACGCGACACGAATGCCTTTTCTCCGTACAAGCTGCCCTTGATCAGGGGTCTCTACTCCTGCAACGATTTTCAATAGCGTGGACTTTCCCGATCCATTGACACCGATCAAAGCAACTTTCTGTCCTTGATCCAAGCCAAATGAGAGGTTGTCAAAAAGGAATTTGTCCCCAAAGGACTTCCCAATATTTTCTGCGGAGAGGTAATTCATAATTTCGTGTAAGGCATCAAACAAGCAGAAGGTATCCCAAGAAGGATTTTATCAAGCTCAAGAGCTAAGAATAGCAAAATAAAAAACCTGGATATTCCTCCGAATGCCCAGGTATACAATTGAATCTATTAAGCGTTGGTCAACTCAGCCAACGCCTTTAGTACATGCTGCTCGATACGCTGCCTAGGATCTTCGATTCCATCCTTTTCGAACTTACGTCCTGTAACTGTCTCGTACAATTCGATGTAGCGATCACTCACCTGCTGGACAAAAGCATCGGGCATTTCAGGCATGACTTGGCCATCCAATCCCTGAAACCCATTTTCCATCAACCACTCACGGACAAATTCCTTCGAAAGCTGTCGTTGTTGCTCTCCCTTGGCTTGGCGCTCCTCATACCCATCAGCATAATAAAAACGAGACGAGTCGGGTGTATGCACTTCGTCGATCAGATAGATGTCATCCTTATAGTAGCCAAATTCATACTTGGTATCTACCAGGATCAAGCCACGTTCTGCCGCCATCTCTGTACCTTTCTGAAAAAGTGCGAGCGCATAATGCTTCAGCTTCGCCCACTCTTCAGGCTCTAGCAGCCCCGATCTAAGAATTTCTCGCTCGGAGATATCCATATCATGCCCGATCTGAGACTTAGTCGCAGGCGTGATGATGGGCTCAGGCAATTTATCTGCTTCTTTCAAACCCTCTGGTAAAGGCACTTCGCAAACTTGTCGCTTGCCCGATTTATACTCTCGCCAAGCATGTCCAGCCAAGTAACCACGTACGACCACCTCGATCGGAATCGGCTTACATGCACGCCCAATGGTCACATTGGGATCGGGTACAGACACGACGTGGGTGGGTACAATGTCTTTGACTGCTTCAAAGAAGTAGGCAGCCGTCTGATTGAGCACCTGCCCTTTGTAGGGGATGGGTCTAGGCAAAATGTGGTCGAAGGCAGAGATGCGGTCACTCGCCACAATCACCAGTAGCTCTTCACCGATATTATATGTATCACGGACCTTACCTTGATATTGAGAGGTCTGAAAAGGAAACTCAAATGAGGTTGCAGAAATCGCCATAAACTTGTTTTCAGTCAGATAAGAGTATGCATCACTCCTGTTTTCAGACCGAAATTTACGCCTTTTGTTGGATAAAAGGGTGAATGGAGACAATTACTTTTCATTGTTAGAAAGGCAAGTCTTCCTCATGATGAATAAGGACAACAAGGATCTTTTGGGTCAGAATTTGGAAAATGATCCTATAATCCTCTCCAAATACCGCCATGCGATAGGTAGCTGATGCGCGTGGCTTGTCCAGGCAAATAGGAAAGCGGCTCGGTTGCGCAGCAATCAAGGTAAAAGCTACGTCGAGGAAATCGTCCATCAAGGCTTGGGCTTCTTCTTCTCCCTGCTGGGCTATGGACTGCTGATAAATGTAAGTAATTTGTTCGTTGGCTAACTTAGTGAGGACAACCTTTCGTTTTTTTGCCATGTAGGATGTAGTTCAGAGAATTGTGCTGCAGTTAATTCGCCACTCATTTTAGATTCGTCTATCAAATCCAAAACGGCATCAAAAGTCATGGCTTTCTTGGAGACTTTTTTGTGGACTTTGGCACGCTCTGTTTCCTTTACTTTCAATATGACTCTCAATAACTCGTACATCTCGGGTATAATTTCTGGATTATCTTCCAATCTAAGATTCAATCCTATTTTTTCACCTTCAGTATTTGTGATATATGCTATACTACCCATACGATTTCCTTTGACAATAAGATACAAATATCCAGGGAATATTCCCTACGAATCTTAGCGCGACGTGTTAGTTTGCTAACTACTTTTTTGCCTGGGCGATCATCTCAGGATTGTATAGATCTTTTAGGACCTGGAAAGCGCGCTGGTTAGAGGGCAATTCCAGACTATGCTCGATCATTTTCTTTTCTCGCTTAGTCAGATGCCAGCTTAGAGATACAGGCTCATCGCTCAACTCACGTGGATAAATGACTGGAACAACCTCCACAGGTCCATCGAACCACTCGTGTACGACTTCCAGCAGGTAGTCATTGTTGATGTCCTTGGCCTGTGCCATCGAATAATATCCTCCACCTAGCGGCGCAAATACCTTACTGAAAGAGTGCTTATTATAAGGCTCACGAATGGGATTGTTGAGGACATTGTCGCGGATCTGCAGGAATACAATACCGCTCGTATTTTCTGCGAACCAATCCCTAAATTCGTACAGATAGCGGAGACCTGCCTGATTCCCAAAATTATCTACTGCTCCTGCATCCATGATCTCCATCGAGGGTACAGTGGGCAGCTCTACCACAGGAAGGATGATGGGAAACGTAGCATTCATCCTCAGAGCCGAGATCATACTCAAGCTGTCAGGGCTATGGTTTTCAAAAAATCTACGAAACTCTACCCCCTTTACACGGGTGCGAAATCGGGAAGAGATCTGGTTTGATCGCGTCAGATAGGATACGGGATTGGAAGAAATATACAACTGCCTTCCCTGGTTGATGACCGTAGGGGAAAGAATCAATTGTGGGATGGTTCCTTTGGCTTCCCATTCGGCATAGTCTCCCAACTTACGCCCCGTAAACTCAGGCATATTCTGGGCTACCTGATGGTCGAAGGAGTATCCTGTTTCCCAATCGTATTCATTGCATCCTACCTCGACTTTTCGAGTAGGCAAAAGGATATCGGTGAACATCTTAAAGAACACACGATTCAAAAGATCTTGGGAGATGTTTTCTCGGTATTGAGGATGAAAAGGATCAATCTCCTCTCCTTTTTGCTGTCGCAGGTAGAGTTCTCTGAAGTAGGACGCGCCAAACATTCCGCCTGAGGCTCCCGTCATGAGACGCATATTGTCGCTCGCTCTGCCCTCGGTCACACTGTCTATGTGTTGAAGGACATTGAAAGTCCAGTAGGCTGAACGCAGACCCCCTCCCGATGCAGAAACAAATACAGCCCGAGGCTTTTGGAGGTGTCCATACTTGGATTCATATTGACGCTTCCAGTTTTCCAGCATCTCTAACGTGTGCTCGCGATCTGCATGATAGAACTCCTCTTTGTCAATCGCATTCAATGCTTCTAAAGAATAAGGAACCGCTGGAACGGAATAATCGAGTCCAATGGCTTGATTCTGCTCTTTAAAATAATCCAGATTGGTGTATAAGACGAGCGTCAGCCCTGCAATAATTAAGGTAGGTGCCCCCCACTGGCGAAACCAGAAGCGCATCGCCGCAATGATCAGCATGAACAGGGAAAGTATGAGAATCAAGCTGGCTCCAGCAGGAATCTGAAATATGGGGCGACTCTCTAGTAGACCCAATACGGCAATCAAAGCGAATACAAAAACTTGAACTAGGAGCTGTTTGCCGTGGTGCTGACGCAAGGTCTTGACTACTGAGCGAAAATCTCCATACATCAAACTATTGACTTTCCTTACCTGAAAAGGAAATAATACATAACAGTCTGCCCTTTGCTTATCTTTGAATGACTCACGGGCCTTATCGAGAATAATTTTCTTGTTTTGCTTATTGCTATGCGACAGTCCATCTTCCAATTTCTTTCCATAGCGAGAGAAGATTGAACGCTGGGCAAAAAAGTAGAAGGCTGAGAGTAAAAAAACAGCCAAAATCCCTAGAGTCAAGCCTCCTACACGTTCTCCCACCTCCCAGGAAAAGCCACCGTACACGCTCACATGGTAGGATATAAAACTGTAGTAATAACCGAGAATAAAAATCAATGGAATCAGGAGATTATTGTAGGCTAGGACATAGAAGGGGTGCTGCGTGGCAGAAATAAAGTGAAAACGGTAACTCTCATTGATGTAGATGGTGATCATGTAGGCAAAAAGAAAGCCTCCGAGTGCGGATCCTACCAGAAAGACGGACCAAAAATTTTCTTCTCCCAAGTATTCGGGTTCAAGGAAGAGATAAGCGCCTCCCAAGTTTTTGGCGATGGCCCCCGAGATGATTCCAATCAGTATCCCCCAAAATATCAATACCGACTTATGATGCTGAAGCTGGCGGATCATAAGACGAATGGGCAAAGAGTAACGAATCATTTCAAATAGAGGGCGAATCTTCTTCATCAATTTCTATATCAATCTACATCAGCTTATAGGTAATAGCTTCATTTGAATTCTTAAGAACAAGATCATATGTTTTACAATATGAAAGGTTCAACTGTAAGACTATCGTATAATTTATATACGGACTGTCTGTAAAAAAGGTAGCCTTTTGTTCATATTTTTATATTTCTTCTTCCTGAATTGTAAGAATTTCATATTAAATGGATAAACAGCGATAAACCAGTAAGTCGGAGCAAAAATGTTTTATGTAATGAATTAATTACCAGCGCTTTATTATTCCCCTACACGTTTCTATTTCGACTATTAATATAGCATTTAGCCTATCCAAACTTCCCTTAGAGTTGTCAGCAAATAAACTCGCTATCAGCACCTTAGTTTCGCATAAATAAAATTTACTATAAATAAAAAAGGGGGAAATTTTTCATCCCTATAAATTTTTCCAACTCGCACGATCAATTACTTTTATAGTAAATCGTCCTACTTCTTATTGCAAATGATGAATGACTCCATGAATGCACATCTCATGTATCCAGAAGAAGTTTTCCAGTTTATCTGGCAACAATTATACTTTCAACTTCATGGCCTTCAAACGACAGATGGACAGAATTTACATATTGTTGATCCTGGTGTATGGAATAAAGACCAAGGTCCAGATTTTCTGGATGCGACCATTCATCTAGATGGGATTACTTGGCGTGGGCACGTAGAGATACATAAGGCGACGGGCGACTGGTACCACCATAAGCATCATCAAGATCCACACTATGACAATACGATCTTGCACGTAGTGTACAAAAAAGGAGAAATTCCTGCCTGCCGTACAGATGGAACCCTTATCCCTGAATTGGTCTTGGAGGGTTTGATCCCTGCGAGCTTTTGGCAGCACTATACCTTTCTACAAGATACGCAAGCCAACCTCCCCTGTCATGCATTGCTCATCCAGACTCCCCGATCACATGATCACTGGATCAGGCAACTGGGGTGGCAACGCCTGCAACAAAAGACAACTACTTGGAAAGAAAGACTCTCTCACTATCAGAGTGATTTTCGTGAACTCTTATGGCATGCGATCTTACCTAGACTAGGAGGTAAAGCGAACCATACACCCTTCGAGATACTCGCCCAGCGCATCCCATTTGGGTTGATTCAGCGGTATCAGGAAGATGTGTTTACGGTCGAAACGCTTTTATTTGGGGGGTTAGGATTGTTAAAAGGACAAGCCAAAGATGAAGCGCACCAACACTATCTTGATCATTGGTCCTATCTGCGCCACAAGCACAAGCTGGGAGAGATGACAGCCCTTCCTGTCAAACACAGTCGGATGCGTCCACACGCTTTTCCTATGCTCAGGCTCGCACAACTCGCACAGTGGGTACACTTGTTTCCGAAATGGACAGATCTTTTGAGTATGGAAGGGATGATCAAATTTCTAAAAATAGATTTAGGTGTCTCTGACTATTGGAATACGCACCATAGCTGGGACGTCACTCACAAGCTTCTACGTCCTTGTCTTGGAAGACAGACCAAAGAAATGTTGATCTGGAATGCGCTTTTGCCTGTGGCCATGCTCTATGAAAACCAATATCCAGCGGGCCAATCAAATGCTTTGCACACGTTTGCCTATCAATTGAAGGCGGAAAGGAATGCCATCACCCGAAAATTCTCTACGTACCCACTTCCGCAAGAACACATGGTAGACACACAAGGAATCTATCATCTGTATCAAGCATACTGCAAAGAAAAAAAATGTCTGTCCTGCGAAATCGGACAGACATTACTTACAACAGGTTTGGGGAAATAGTTAAAACCGGATATAAAAAATATATTCAGAGGTATGTATGGTCAAAGAATATAGATCGATTAGAGGTTCAATATAGCCGTCTAGCTGCGTTCATTATGATTTAACGGAGTATTTGATCTTGCTACACTTACCAAAACCTTGTTTGATGATGATGATGTATTCACCCTGCGTCCAGTTTTCAGCAGATATATTGAGCTGCGTGCCCTGCGGGACGCTGTACTGACGATCTTTGAATATGCATCGTCGCTGCGCATTGTAGACTTGAATGGATACTTCGTCGGTACGGATGCGCTTAAAGTTCAACACTATCTCCGCACTACCTTCAGAGATGGCAATCCCTGTCGTATTGCTAAGAATGGTGAGCGCTGTTTCAGTTTTGGGTCCTTCGATGGGAAGAGCGGGAGTGGCAAAAACAAGTTGAAAACAGAAGGCTAGAGTCAAAAGAGGATAAAGATTTTTCATGTGCCTTTTTGTTGGGAATATTCGCTTTCAACATTTCAAATGAGCAAAAATCAACTCAATGCTTAGGGAGAAATTCGATGAATGGTCGGATGTAAGCGTTTTTTAGAATTGTGTGAAGGTTAAAACCTTTGGGCAGCTTAGGAGAAGGTTGTAATTTGCTGCGTCTGTATCTACATGAGATTGAAACAGGCATCTTTGGGGCGTTTGTGCGCTATGTTAACATCGTTTTTGAATCATTTGATCGTCTTTGTATGTCTCCTACCACTGCCTTAACCCTGATCCTAGGCTATTTTCTTTTGCTTGTCGCGATCTCCTTCCTCACAAGTAAAACAGCTGATAATCAATCATTTTTTACAGCCAATCGTCAGGCTCCTTGGTATCTCGTCGCCTTTGGGATGATCGGTGCGACCCTTTCAGGTGTGACATTCATATCTGTTCCTGGCGCGGTAGGTGCAGGTGGGGCCAATCAGGCATTTGCTTACATGCAGCTGGTGTTGGGATATGTCGCTGGGTACATTGTGATTGCCAGGGTTCTACTTCCCGTCTACTATCGACTGAAACTGACCTCCATCTACGCCTATCTTGATCAGCGCTTCGGCAATACCTCTTATAAAACAGGCGCAGGATATTTCCTTGTCTCAAGGATCATTGGAGCATCTTTCAGATTGTATTTAGTGGCCATTGTGATGGATAAATTCATTCTCGGTCCCTTGAACATCCCCTTTGCGGTGACTGTAGCAGCAGCGATTGTCCTTATCTGGATCTATACATTCAGAGGAGGAATTAAAACTGTCGTATGGACAGATACCTTCCAGACAGCAGCGATGCTCCTCGCGGTCTTCCTGACGGTGGGCGCAATTGCTGGGCAGATGGATTTGGGAATCGGAGGGATCATCGATCGGATCGGTGATAGTCCCTATGGAAAAGTATTCTTCTTCGAAAATGGCTGGAGCGATCCCAACAATTTCTTCAAGCAGTTCTTAGCCGGGATGTTTCTCACCATCGTGATGACAGGCCTGGACCAAGATATGATGCAGAAAAACCTCACGGTCAAGACCTTGAAAGACGCCCAGCTCAATATGTACACCTTCACAGGAATCTTGGTCGTGGCTAACATATTGTTCCTTACCCTCGGCGCCATGCTGTATCTCCATGCAGGAGATCAAGGGATTGCCATCCCCGAAAGTGCAGACCAATTATTCCCGACGATTGCCCTGGAACACCTTCCGCCCGTGATCGGCATTGTCTTCCTCCTAGGATTGATTGCCGCAGCTTATTCCAGTGCTGACTCAGCTTTGACCGCACTAACAACCTCCTTTTGCGTCGATTTTCTGGGATTTGAGAAAAAGCCGTCTACACCTCAACTCAAACAAACGAGATGGTTTGTGCATGCTGGTTTTTCAGTCGTTCTCTTCATTGTCATCGTCATATTTAGAGAAATCAATGATCGTTCCGTGATCAACCAATTATTTACAGTTGCAGGATATACATATGGACCCTTGCTTGGCTTCTACGCTTTAGGACTATTCACCCGTGTACAGATCAGAGATCAATGGAGCCCGCTTATTTGTATACTATCTCCTATTCTCACCTATATCATCAGCACCCAATCAGAGGCATGGATTGGATATAAGTTTGGCTTTGAGTTACTCATTTTAAATGGCCTTTTGACTTTCGTTGGATTACTGCTTATCCAAAAAGGCCCAGACGATTCATCCTCTATTGACGACATTGGGTCCAGCTCCTGAGCCCATTCATCGAAATAAAGAAAAGACTTCATCCATTCATCTTTCTAATCAGTAGAATAGAGAGAGATTCAACCTTTTTTACTTTTTGTTTCAACCTCTATATGTTCCGTTCGTCTCTCTTATACTGACAATGAAAAAAATGGAAAAAACATCTCCCCTCCCTGAAGGTCCCTTGACTGTAGACACCATCAAACGTGCCATCGACGATGCCTACGCCCAAAAGCCTGATAACGATTACACATTCTGGGCTATGTTTCAGCATATGCTCAGCAACGGACTGGATTACTCTCAGGGAAACCCCATCAAAATCGCCGCTAAGTATTGGGAGGAAGTAGATAAAGCTTATGAGACCAAAGGGAAGAAGAAGCGGAAATGCAAAAAAGGACGCTATCACAAGATGGTTTCCTAGTTATCAATTGCATAAATGGGAAATAAAAAAACGGAGTGACTCATTGAATCACTCCGACTTGTTTGTAGCAAAATAAGAAAAGCTTTTTAAGCGTCTGTTTGTATTCTTCTTTAGTAGCTCCAGAGATGATGCTCAAACTCTACAATCTCCTGTCTTCTCTTCTCAGCTTCCCACAAGGATCGGATCGGCTGTCCTCCGACATCAATCATGAATCCATGGAATAGACGCATCTCAAAGGCATGTGCCATCGACAGGCCTGTCGCATCATTGAATCGCGCCTTCCATTGGGTGCGTTCCAACTGAGCTTTGACGTCCTTCCATAGGAATCGAGCCAACACCTTCTCAGGCAAAATACCTGTAGGATCTACCCAGATGACCTCAAAGAAATCAATTTTATTGACCATTTGAGATCTTCCTTTGTCAAAGATTCGATCCTCTACCATATGAAGAATCTCCTCATAAGGCCCTAGGTCTAGCTCCGCCTCTCGACCAAACTGTGGTGCATCATCAAAATCGTCTCCCC